>NZ_JBMKHP010000008.1:0-193440 GCF_049238705.1 Enterobacter cloacae complex sp. IR5403
GTGTTCACTCGTTGAGACTTGGTATTCATTTTTCGTCTTGCGACGTTAAGAATCCATGTCACTTTGAGTGCCCACACAGATTGTCTGATAAATTGTTAAAGAGCAGTTGCGACGCGCTTCAGCGCTCTGTCGCGAGGTGGCGTATATTACGCTTTCCTCTTTCAGAGTCAACCCTGATTTTCAGGATTTTTTCTCTTCAGCCGACCGGGTTGTCTGTGAAGTGATTCACATCCGCCGTGTCGATGGAGGCGCATTATAGGGAGCCGCCGAGGAATGACAAGCGGAAAAATGCATTTTTATTTCAACCGCTCACCTTTTCGCCAAAACGCCTATTTTTGGTGCTTTTTAATCTCTTTTGGCAGTTCTGCCAGACTATTTATCACCCAGTCGGCTGCATTCTCTGCTTCTGGGGTGACCGGTTTACCGGTACGCACTAATACTTTGGTACCTACACCTGCCGCCGCTGCTGCCTGCATATCTTCCAGTTTATCGCCCACCATATAAGATGCGGCCATATCAATGTGCAGGAATTCCTGTGCAGAGATAAACATGCCCGGGTGTGGCTTACGGCAGTCACAGGTCTGTCGATACGCTTCTACACTTCCCTGCGGGTGATGCGGACAATAATAGATGCCATCAAGATCGACGCCGCGATCGGCCAGAGACCAGTCCATCCATTCCGTCAGCGTCTCGAATTGCGCTTCGGTGAATTTACCCCGGGCGATACCGGACTGGTTAGTTACCACCACCAGCGCATAGCCCATCTCTTTCAACTGGCGCATGGCATCTATAACGCCCTCGATAAACTCGAACTCATCAATCTCATGGACGTAACCGTGATCCACATTAATAGTGCCGTCACGATCAAGAAAAATTGCGGGTACAGATTTTGCCACCGGTTTGCTCCTGAAAAAGTCTTGTTCAGCTAGTATCTCATGAATCGCAGCGCAATAAAGTGCTCATCGCACAGAGGTGGATTGATTTAGACGTCTGGATGCCTTAACATCCATTTTGTTTACGGTCATTCCCCGTATCTGGCAGAAGAAAATGCCACGGCTAACTTACTTACGATAAAAATAATCTAATGATTAAACTTTCCAATATCACCAAAGTGTTCCAGCAGGGGAACCGAACCATTCAGGCGCTGAACAACGTCAGCCTGCATGTGCCTGCTGGTCAGATTTATGGCGTCATTGGCGCATCGGGTGCGGGTAAAAGTACGCTGATCCGTTGTGTTAACCTGCTTGAGCGCCCAACCCAGGGCAGCGTAGAAGTTGGCGGCCAGGAGCTTACCGCTCTCTCAGAAAAAGAGCTCACCAAAGCGCGTCGCCAGATTGGCATGATTTTCCAGCACTTTAACCTGCTGGCCTCCCGCACCGTGTTCGGTAACGTTGCGTTACCCCTGGAGCTGGATAACACACCAAAAGAAGAAGTGACGCGTCGCGTCACCGAATTGCTGGATCTGGTTGGACTGGGTGATAAACATGACAGCTACCCGGCAAATCTGTCCGGCGGGCAAAAACAGCGTGTAGCAATCGCTCGCGCGCTGGCAAGCAACCCAAAAGTGCTGCTGTGCGATGAAGCCACCAGCGCATTAGATCCGGCAACTACGCGCTCTATTCTGGAACTGTTAAAAGACATTAACCGTCGTCTGGGCCTGACTATCCTCCTTATTACGCATGAAATGGATGTAGTGAAACGTATCTGCGACTGTGTGGCAGTTATCAGCAACGGTGAGCTGATTGAGCAGGACACGGTGAGTGAAGTCTTCTCGCACCCGAAAACGCCGCTGGCTCAGCAGTTTATTCAGTCCACACTGCATCTGGATATTCCGGAAGATTATCTGGAACGTTTAAAAACAGACGCAACGCCTGACAGCGTCCCGATGCTGCGCATGGAGTTCACGGGCCAGTCCGTTGACGCACCGCTGCTGTCCGAAACCGCGCGTCGCTTTAACGTGAATAACAACATTATTAGCGCGCAGATGGACTACGCCGGTGGCGTGAAGTTCGGCATTATGCTGACGGAAATGCACGGCACACAGGAAGAAACCCAGGCGGCAATTGCCTGGCTGCAAGAACATCACGTAAAAGTAGAGGTACTGGGTTATGTCTGAGCCGATGATGTGGCTACTGGTTCGCGGCGTTTGGGAAACGCTGGCAATGACCTTCGTATCGGGCTTCTTTGGTTTTGTGATTGGGCTGCCGGTCGGCGTGCTGCTGTACGTTACGCGCCCGGGTCAAATTATTGAAAACGCGAAGCTGTATCGCACGCTCTCTGCGCTGGTGAACATTTTCCGGTCTATTCCGTTCATTATTCTGCTGGTGTGGATGATTCCGTTTACACGCGTGATCGTCGGGACGTCGATTGGTTTGCAGGCAGCTATTGTCCCGCTGACCGTAGGCGCGGCACCGTTTATCGCCCGTATGGTGGAAAACGCCCTGCTGGAAATCCCAACTGGCCTGATTGAAGCTTCCCGCGCGATGGGCGCAACCCCAATGCAGATCGTTCGCAAAGTTCTGCTGCCTGAGGCGCTGCCTGGGCTGGTAAACGCAGCAACCATCACGCTTATCACCCTGGTCGGTTATTCCGCGATGGGCGGCGCCGTAGGTGCTGGCGGTTTAGGCCAGATTGGCTATCAGTACGGCTATATTGGCTATAACGCTACCGTAATGAATACCGTTCTGGTATTGCTGGTTGTGCTGGTTTACTTAATTCAATTCTCTGGCGATCGTATCGTCCGGGCTGTTACGCATAAATAACGTTACAAACAACACAAACTCGACGAGTTAAGGACATAACATGGCGTTTAAATTTAAGACCTTTGCAGCAGTAGGCGCACTGATTGGTTCGCTGGCACTGGTGGGTTGCGGTCAGGACGAAAAAGATCCAAACCACATCAAAGTAGGCGTTATCGTCGGTGCAGAACAGCAGGTTGCTGAGGCCGCGCAGAAAATCGCGAAAGAGAAATATGGCTTGGACGTTGAACTGGTGACCTTCAACGATTACGTTCTGCCGAACGAAGCGCTGAGCAAAGGCGACATTGACGCTAACGCCTTCCAGCATAAACCGTACCTGGATCAGCAGATCAAAGATCGTGGCTACAAACTGGTTGCTGTCGGTAACACCTTCGTTTACCCAATTGCCGGTTACTCCAAGAAAATTAAATCTCTGGATGAACTCCAGCCGGGTTCACAGGTTGCCGTCCCTAACGACCCAACCAACCTTGGCCGTTCCCTGCTTCTGCTACAGAAAGTGGGTCTGATTAAACTGAAAGAAGGCGTTGGCCTGTTACCGACCGTTCTGGACGTAACCGAAAACCCGAAAAATCTGAAAATTGTTGAACTGGAAGCACCACAGCTGCCACGTTCTCTGGACGATGCGCAGATCGCCCTGGCCGTGATCAACACCACTTACGCCAGCCAGATCGGCCTGACCCCAGCGAAAGATGGCATCTTCGTTGAAGACAAAGATTCCCCGTACGTCAACCTGATCGTGACTCGCGAAGACAACAAAGACGCGGAGAATGTGAAGAAATTCATACAGGCCTATCAGTCTGAAGAAGTGTACCAGGAAGCCAATAAGGTGTTTAACGGCGGCGCGGTTAAAGGCTGGTAATCTCCCGGCAGTGTAATATCATCAAGACGGGCGTTTGCCCGTCTTGTCATTTGTGCGGTCAACTGCTTCAATATCTGACGTTTTGATTATCCACTGAGGAATTATTATGCGTGCTTTACCGATCTGTCTTTTAGCACTGATGCTGAGCGGCTGTTCTATGCTAAGCAGATCTCCTGTTGAACCTGTTCAAAGCACTGCAACCCCGCCAAAAGCGGAGCCAGCAAAACCGAAAGCGCCTCGCGCTGCGCCGGTACGTATTATTACCAAAGCCGACGAGCTGGTCGGTAAGCCATTCCGTGAACTGGGCGAAGTGAGCGGCGAATCCTGCCAGGCAACGAATCAGGACTCCCCACCTAATATTCCGACAGCCCGCAAGCGTATGCAAATCAACGCGTCGAAAATGAAAGCCAACGCGGTGCTGCTGCACAGCTGCGAAGTCACCAGCGGCACACCAGGTTGCTATCGCCAGGCGGTATGTATCGGTTCTGCGCTTAACATTACGGCGAAATGAGTTCATTTCAGTTCGAGCAGATAGGCGTTATTCGCTCCCCTTATAAAGAAAAGTTCGCCGTGCCGCGTCAGCCGGGTCTGGTCATTAACGGCGGCGGCGAGCTTCATCTTGTCGCGCCGTATAATCAGGCCGATGCAGTGCGCGGGCTTGAGGCGTTCAGCCATTTATGGGTGGTCTTTGTATTTCACCAGACCATGGAAGGCGGCTGGCGTCCCACCGTGCGTCCGCCTCGTCTGGGCGGAAATGCCAGAATGGGTGTCTTTGCCACCCGCTCAACCTTTCGTCCCAACCCCATCGGGATGTCGCTGGTCGAGCTGAAAGGCATACGTTGTCAGAAAGATCAGGTGATCCTGGAGTTAGGTAGCCTTGACCTGGTTGATGGCACGCCGGTCATAGATATTAAGCCTTACCTGCCCTTCGCCGAAGCGCTGCCGGATGCCCGGGCAAGCTATGCACAGGACGCACCGCAGGCAGATATGCCGGTTCACTTCACGTCTGAAATTACAACGCAAATCAGCGAGCTGGAAAAGCGTTATCCTCGTCTGCGTGACTTTATCGTTGAAGTGCTGGCCCAGGACCCCCGTCCCGCCTACCGCAAAGAAGAGGAAGCCGGGAAAACGTACGCTGTCTGGCTGCTGGACTTTAACGTGCGCTGGCGCGTGACTGCGGCGGGTTTTGAAGTGTTTGCCCTGGAACCCAGGTAATTTTGTTCTCCTCTCTTTTGGCATCTTTGCCACACTGGTAAACTAAACCACTTTTTTTGTGTCAGGCTGGTGTTTCAGCCTGTTCCAATCGTCGAAATGGAACCGTAACAACATGCGTACTAGCCAATATCTGCTCTCCACTCTGAAGGAGACACCTGCCGACGCCGAGGTGATCAGCCACCAGCTGATGCTGCGCGCCGGGATGATCCGCAAGCTGGCCTCCGGGTTATACACCTGGCTGCCGACCGGCGTGCGCGTCCTGAAAAAAGTCGAAAACATCGTGCGTGAAGAGATGAACAACGCCGGTGCTATCGAGGTGTTAATGCCGGTCGTTCAGCCCTCTGAACTGTGGCAGGAGAGCGGTCGCTGGGAGCAGTACGGTCCTGAACTGCTGCGTATTGCCGATCGTGGCGATCGTCCATTCGTTCTCGGTCCAACGCATGAAGAAGTGATCACCGACCTGATCCGTAACGAGCTGAGCTCTTACAAACAGCTGCCGCTGAACTTCTTCCAGATCCAGACCAAGTTCCGTGACGAAGTGCGTCCACGCTTTGGCGTCATGCGTTCTCGCGAATTCCTGATGAAAGATGCTTACTCTTTCCATACTTCTCAGGAATCGCTGCAAGAGACCTACGACAAAATGTACGCGGCCTACAGCAAAATCTTCTCCCGCATGGGGCTGGATTTCCGTGCTGTACAGGCTGATACCGGTTCAATCGGCGGTAGCGCCTCTCATGAATTTCAGGTTCTGGCGCAGAGCGGCGAAGACGATGTGATCTTCTCTGACTCCTCTGATTACGCCGCGAACATCGAATTTGCAGAAGCGCTGGCACCGAAAGAACCACGCGGTGCGGCAACGCAAGAGATGACGCTGGTTGATACGCCAAACGCGAAAACTATCGCCGAGCTGGTTGAGCAGTTTACTCTGCCGATCGAAAAAACCGTGAAAACCCTGCTGGTGAAATCGGCTGAAGGTAGCGCTTATCCACTGATTGCCCTGCTGGTACGAGGCGATCACGAGCTGAACGAAGTGAAAGCCGAGAAGCTGCCGCAGGTTGCCAGCCCGCTGACCTTCGCAACGGAAGCGGAGATCCGCGCCGTGGTGAATGCAGGTCCTGGTTCTCTGGGTCCGGTGAACATGCCTGTTCCGGTGGTCATTGACCGCACCGTTGCGGCGATGAGCGACTTCGCTGCGGGCGCAAACATCGACGGTAAACACTACTTCGGCATCAACTGGGATCGGGACGTGGCGACGCCGGAAGTGGCTGACATCCGTAACGTGGTCGCAGGCGATCCAAGCCCGGACGGCAAGGGTACCCTGATGATCAAACGCGGTATCGAAGTAGGCCACATCTTCCAGCTGGGCGATAAGTACTCGCGCGCAATGAACGCTGCCGTTCAGGGCGAAGATGGTCGTAACCAGGTTCTGACCATGGGCTGCTACGGCATTGGCGTAACGCGCGTTGTTGCTGCCGCTATCGAGCAGAACTATGACGAACGCGGAATCGTCTGGCCGGATAACATCGCGCCGTTCCAGGTGGCGATCCTGCCAATGAACATGCACAAGTCTTACCGCGTGCAGGAGCTGGCTGAGAAACTCTACGCTGAGCTGAGCGCGAAAGGTATCGACGTGCTGATGGATGATCGTAAAGAGCGTCCTGGCGTGATGTTTGCTGACATGGAACTGATCGGTATTCCCCATACCATCGTCATCGGCGACCGTAACCTCGACAGCGACGAGATTGAATACAAATACCGTCGCAACGGCGAAAAACAGATGATCAAGACGGGCGATATTCTTGATTACCTGGTGAAAGCCATCAAAGGTTAAAAAACAAAAAACCCCGCCAGCGCGGGGTTTTTTAATGGCTATATCTTATTTGCTTTCGCAGTCTTTCCCCGCAGCAAACTTCGCGTCTTTATCTGCCACCAGCGTTTTCACCAGCTCGCCGCTATCCGGGTTTGGCTCCAGCGTAAAATGCCCTTCAACCGTCAGCAACACTGGCTTACTGTCGTTGCCGCGCGCGACGGCATAGTCTCGCTCCAGCTGGGCATTGTTCGCCACGCTGACTTTCTTCCCGGTTGCACAGTCAGTGAAGATCGCCGCATCCGCCATGTAGAAATACATCCCTCGCATTGCCATTGGGGTGGCTGGCAGGGTCGCTTTCACCGGGGCCAACGTGTAGTTGAACTGGGAATCAATCGGATTGCCTTCGCGATCGAGCATCTCCATCCCCTCGCCTTTGGCGCGGAAATAAGTTTTATCGCCCGTGGTATCCGTCAATACCAGCTTCTCAGCCGTACGCGCCCATGTTCCATAAGATGCAAAAGAAGACGGTTCTTTCGCCCCCTGGTAACGCTGGTTCATGACCCAGGTGCCATCTTTTTGCAGGAACAGAGAGGTTTCGATGCCCTCGCAATCTGCACATGGCAAAACGCCGCGCCAGCTCTGCTGCATCGGCTTTAATTCTTCATTTTGCGTGGGCTGTGGTACCTGGGTTTCCGAACGGTTGTTACAGCCAAAAAGCGCAAACAGGCTTGTCACGGCCAGCGCTGATAATAATGCTTTTTTCACAATTCTTTCCTTATGAAAAAGGGTGTCCCTTTCGTCACATTACGGGTGGCGGACTTTGCCACGCAGTGATTTTACGGTGGATTTCTGCGCCTTCGATGACAACCGACGTTCTTTCGATGCCCGCGTTGGACGTGTTGCCCGGCGACTTTTTTGCACAGCCGTCAGCTCTTTGATGACCGCGACCAGCCGGGCTATTGCCGCTTCCCGGTTAAGCTCCTGGCTGCGATACTCCTGCGCTTTAATCACCATCACACCCTCGCTGGTGATCAGGTGATGGCTGGCGGCAAGCAGACTTTCTTTATAATACTCTGGCAGGCTGGAGGCCCGAATGTCAAAGCGCAAATGGATAGCCGTTGAGGCCTTGTTAACGTGCTGTCCCCCTGCTCCCTGGGCCCGGATGGCGGTGATCTCAAGCTCGTTATCAGGAATGCTGACGTTTCGGGACAATACAATCATGATGCGGGCTGCCAGGCCGTGAGATGTATTTCCAGATTATTCTGAGAATCGGAAAGCCAGATGGCACCGTCCTGAATCGTCGCCTGTAGCGCCATCGTCCGGCTGGCGAACGCACTCAGCTGCGCCAGCTGTTCATCATCCAGATACCAGACAGTAAGATTTTTGAACTGCGCACATTTATTTTTATTTTGTTGCCACCAGATCTCCGCCGCGCGCTGGTTATAGGCAAACAACGCCACCTCAGCTGACTGGGTGCAGGCCTTTTTGATCCTGCGTTCATCCGGCAGGCCAAGCTCAATCCATAAATCGATACCCAGATGATCGTTGCGCAGCCAGGCTTCCGGTTCATCTTCCGCGCTTAAACCACGGGTAAATTGCAGACGCTCGTCGGCATACTTAATCCACGCCAGCAGGCGCAGCATCATGCGCTCCTGGGTTTCAGAAGGGTGACGCGCCAGCGTCAATGACGCATCCAGAAACTGGTTACGGTCAAGATCCGCCACATTGACCACAGCTTTATAAATAGTCGCTTTCAGCGCCATGAGAGAACTCCTTTCGAATCAGGCGTACATTGTAGCGAAAACCGCGGCAAAAGGCTGTTACGAGGTGGTGGCTCCCTCTTATCAAGGCGCTGATATTGCTTAAATGAGTATGGTATAGTCACCTTGCTAAACCGAGTTTAACTTCGTAGGCTTAATGATATCTCACAGTAAGTCAGTACGCTGGCAGGAGGTGATGTGAATAATTATTGTGAGTTGATTCGCAGACGGTATGCGGAGATCGCCAGCGGAGATCTGGGGTACATTCCGGATGCGTTGGGCTGTGTATTGAACGTGCTAAATGAAGTGGCCTCTGATGAGAGCCTTTCTGAATCGGTCAGGGAAAAAGCAGCGTATGCTGCGGCGAATTTACTGGTGAGCGATTATGTCGATGAATGATACCTATCAACCCATCAATTGTGATGACTATGACAACCTCGAACTCGCCTGCCAGCATCATTTAATACTGACGCTGGAGCTAAAAGATGGCGAAGTGCTAAAGGCAAAGGCCAGCGATCTGGTTTCCCGTAAAAATGTGGAATACCTGGTTGTGGAAGATACAGGTGCAACGCGTGAGCTACGCCTCGACAAAATTGCCAGTTTCAGCCATCCGGAAATCGGCACCGTCGTGGTGAGCGAATCCTGATAACCAACGGGCAGCCAGGCTGCCCGTTACGCTTTCCATTCAAAATTAACTCCGGCTTCAGCCCACCCCTCTTCAGTGATGAACACCCCTGCCGCCGCGATGAGCGTGTCGCCGTAAAACAGAAGCGGCGTGGTATCACGTCGCCAGGGCGGAACGTTCTGTTCCTGCCAGATTTTCTTCAGCTTACGCCCGCCGTTACGCCCGACGATATGCAGCATGCCGCTGGCCCTGAAGCGTATGGTGACGTTCTCGTCCGGCTCAGGTAGACGCACATTGCCTGAATGGCTTAACGCAACGACACCGGCATTCAACGGTAGCGTTAATGCATTCTTCGGCGACGGCCAGTCGAGCACAACGTCACCCAGCGACGGCACAGATTTCACCCACCAGAGTTGCCCTTTATAACGCCTGACGTCATAACCATTCAGGTGTATACACGGGGCGGCATCTTCCCTCGCCTGTGCAACTTCCTCCCAGATACGGTTGAGCATCGCCCGGGACGGCATAACCGCACGCTGGGAAGCCAGCCAGCGGCGAATCAGAGCAGACCGACGCACGGGGCTCATCACCTTCAACGGCGCAATGTTCAGGGCACCGTCAGCGGTAATCAGCGTATCCAGCTCCTCGCTCAGCAATTCATCCAGCAAGCTTTCCTGTTCAGCACACAGCATGGCGCTTCTGGCCGCCGCTTCGGAAAAATGCGCCCAGCGCTCGTTCAGAAGCGGCAGCACGCGCAGGCGCAGGAAGTTTCGGTCGTAGCTGTCGTCCTGATTGCTCTCGTCCTCAATCCAGCACAGATGATGCTGCTGCGCCCAGGCTTCCAGTGAAGCGCGCGTTTCACCCAGCAGCGGGCGGATGAGCTCTGTTTCAGCAAAATCAGCGCGTTCAGGCATGGCGGATAACCCCGCAGGCCCGCTGCCCCGCTTGAGCGCCAGTAAAAACGTCTCGCACTGGTCGTCCAGATGCTGCGCGGTGACCAACGCTTCTCCAGGTTGTAATGCGCCAGAAAACGCGGCGTAGCGGGCTTTCCGCGCCTGCGCCTCAATACCCAGCCCCTCATCCTCAAGCGTGACGCGTTCAACGATCAGCGGGATTGCCCACCCTGAGCACACCGCTTCGCAGTGCGCCACCCAGTCGTCGGCATGGGGGCTTAAGCCGTGATGGATATGCATCGCCCGCAGCTGGACGTCAGGCTCACGGTCGCGCCAGAGCTTAAGGCGGTGCAGCAAAACGGTGGAATCCAGGCCACCGCTGAACCCCACCAGCAGCTGGCGGTAGGGTGAAACGGCGTGCGCGATAGCAGGTAAGGTCATAGGAAATTACACATAAAATGCCCGAACTGAACGGGCATTATCACACATGACGGCGATTACTGCTGGTAAAGCTCCAGCGGCAGCCCGTCCGGATCGTTGAAAAAAGTGAAACGTTTATCGGTAAAGGGATCGACACGAATCGCTTCACAGGCCACGCCGTGGGCTTCCAGATGTTTTACCGCGCTGTCCAGGTCATCGACGCTGAAGGCCAGGTGGCGCAGGCCGCAGGCTTCCGGGCGCGAAGGTCGCGCTGGCGGGAAAGGAAAAGAGAACAGTTCAATCACATATTGTCCGTTTAACGCCAGATCGCCTTTCCAGGAGTCGCGCTCCTCTCGGTAGGCCTCGCTTAACAGCGTAAAGCCGAGAACGTCGCAGTAGAATGCCTTACTTTTCGCGTAATCGGTGGCAATGATCGCAATATGATGAACCGCTTTTAAACCCAGCATAGTTTCTCCTTTTTATGATGCCCTGAACGTTACAACCGACAACCCGCCCCTGGCAAGCAGACCCTTTTATTTTAGGACTCTCACCCAGTACACGCCGTTATCATCGCGTTTCGCGCCATGAATATCCGTTTCAAAGCCCGGATAGTGGCGCCCCACCGAACAGAGCATCAGCAGGAAATCGAGCACCGCCCGGCTCTCCTCGGTGATCATTTCACCCGGCATCAGCAGCGGCACGCCCGGCGGATAAGGCAGGATCATGTTGGCCGATACCCGCCCGACCAGGTTCTCCAGCTCAACGGTTTCAACCTCCCCTTTCACCTGGCGCTGCCACGCCCTGTGCGGCGTCAGCTTCATTTCAGGCAGAACATCAAATGCCTGCAACATCAGGCGCGGCAGATCGTGCTGGCGGATCAGCCTGTGGATCCCCTGAGCCAGATCCTGAATACGCATATTGCGGTAGAAGTCAGGATCTTCCGCGTAGAGATCCGGCAGCATATTCTTCACCCGCAGGTTCAGATCATATGCGCGCTTAAACTCCATCAGTCCGCGCAGCAGACCCATCGCGCGGGTTTTATCGATCCCGATGCTGAACAGGAACAGCAAATTATAGGGTCCGGTTTTCTCCACCACCACGCCGCGCTCATCAAGGAACTTCGCCACCAGCGCAGCCGGGATCCCTTCCTCACCCATCACGCCCTGCTCATCCATGCCCGGCGTCAGGATCGTCACCTTAACCGGATCGAGGAACATGTGGTCCGCATCGGCATCCCGAAAACCGTGCCAGTTCTCCCCCGGCGCGACGGGCCAGCATTCTGCCTCATCAATCTCTTCCGGCTGCCAGATATCAAAGAACCAGCCGTCCGCTTCATCTTTAAGTCGCTGAACCTCTTTTCGGAAATGCAGCGCCCGTTCCACCGAACGATTGATCAGGCGTTTACCCGGATTACCGCGCAGCATCGCCGCCGCCGTTTCGATGGACGCCACCAGCGGGTAGCTCGGCGACGTGGTCGTGTGCATCATAAAGGCTTCGTTGAAGGTGTCCTCGTCGTACTCGCCCTTGATATGAATGAGAGACGCCTGGGAAAACGCGGCCAGCATTTTGTGCGTCGACTGCGTTTCGAAGAACACCTTGCCAGGCACCCGCTCGCCACTCATCCCACTTTTACCCGAGTAAATCGGGTGGAAATTGGTGTAAGGCACCCACGCGGAGTCAAAGTGGATCGACGGCACGTCCAGCGTCTGCTTGATCCAGTTCGTATTGTAAAGCAGCCCGTCATAGGTGGAGTTGGTGATCACCGCGTGAACGGGCCAGCTTGCCTCGGGGATCGCCGCGATCTTATTTTCAATGGCTTCATGCGCGAATTCACGGCGAGGAATGCCGCCGAGAATACCCAGCGCATTACGCGTAGGCGAGAGCCAGAGCGGCACCACGTCGCTCATCATCAGCAAATGCGCCAGTGATTTATGGCAGTTGCGGTCAATCAGCAGCGTACTGCCGGCAGGCGCGGCGTACATCCCGACGATTTTGTTCGAGGTTGAGGTACCGTTGGTCACCATGTAGCTTTGCTCGGCGCCAAAGGTCCGGGCGATGTACTCTTCGGCTTCCAGATGCGGGCCGGTATGATCCAGCAGAGAGCCTAACTCGGTGACCGAAATCGACACGTCCGCCTTCAGCGTGTTACCGCCGAAGAAATCGTAGAACAGGCATCCCACCGGGCTTTTTTGATAGGCTGTTCCCGCCATGTGGCCTGGCGTACAGAAGGTGTACTTCCCTTCATTCACATAGGTGAACAGCGCGCGCGTGAACGGCGGTGTGATGTTATCGAGGTATTCACCGGTGTACTGCTGAATGCGGGTCGCAATGTCCTCGGCAACGCCGAGTGAGTATTCGAAGAACCATAGCGCCATACGCATATCGTGCGCGCTGACGTCCATGGTCGAGTGAGTGTTGATAAACGCGTACAGCGGAAGATATTCGTTGAGCTTATTGATATCGCTGCACAACTCCATGTCGTATTCGTCCCAGTCGAATATCACGCCACAGATGCGCGGATTGTGTTCGATAAATTTCAGCAGGTCGGCGCTGTTTTGCGGCCAGATCAGCTGGTATCCGCGTGCTTTAAGGGCTTGCTCCAGCTCCTTGATGGGTTCGTCTTTATAAAAGACGCCGTGTGGCCCCATGATGGCAATGATGTTCATGGTTTACCTCCTTGAAAAACATCAGATAAGCATAGTTAAGGTAAACGGCAGGTATAAAAAAAGCCGCAACAATGTGCGGCTTTTAGGATAATTGTGAGGCTTACGCGTAACCGTAGGTCATCAGACGCTGATAACGACGGTTGAGCAGATCTTCTTTGCTCAGCACGTCCAGGTCCGCCAGGTCTGCCAGCAGCTGCGCTTTCAGGGACGCAGCCATCACTTCCGGCTTACGGTGCGCGCCGCCCAGCGGTTCAGGGATAACGGTGTCGATCAGCTTCAGCTCTTTCAGACGTGGGGCAATGATGCCCATCGCTTCGGCAGCCAGCGGCGCTTTATCGGCACTTTTCCACAGAATGGAGGCACAGCCTTCCGGAGAGATAACGGAATAGGTACTGTACTGTAGCATATTCACTTTATCGCCCACGCCAATTGCCAGCGCACCGCCGGACCCACCTTCACCGATAACGGTACAGATGACCGGCACTTTCAGGCGAGACATCTCACGCAGGTTGCGTGCGATGGCTTCAGACTGGCCGCGCTCTTCAGCGCCAACACCCGGGTAAGCCCCCGGCGTGTCGATGAAGGTGATGATTGGCATATTGAAACGCTCAGCCATCTCCATCAGACGCAGGGCCTTACGGTAGCCTTCTGGTGCTGGCATACCGAAGTTACGACGGATTTTCTCTTTGGTTTCACGGCCTTTCTGATGACCAATGATCATCACCGGACGTCCATCCAGACGCGCGATACCGCCGACGATAGCTTTATCGTCAGCGTATGCGCGGTCGCCTGCCAGTTCGTCAAATTCGTCAAACGCCAGGCGGACATAATCCAGGGTGTACGGACGCTGTGGATGACGCGCCAGCTGGGCGATCTGCCATGCGCCGAGATCGGCAAAGATTTTGCGCGTCAGTTCTACGCTTTTTTCGCGCAGACGATGCACTTCTTCGTCGATGTTAATATCCAGTTTTTCATCCTGACGGCTCACGGCTGTCAGAGAATCGATTTTCGCTTCCAGCTCTGCAATCGGCTGTTCGAAATCAAGGAAATTCAGACTCATAGTATTCCTGTATTAGTCAAACTCCAGTTCCACCTGCTCCGAACCAATGAGGCCACGGAGATCGTTCAGTAAACGATCGCTCGGAGAGACACGCCACGTTGCACCAAAGCGCAACCGCGCACGTGCATCCGCCCTCTGATAGTAGAGATGTACTGGAATGGTCCCCGAGCGATGGGGTTCCAGAGACTGACGGAGTCGGTTTAAAAGCTGGTCATCAATTTGCCTGTCCGTCAGCGAGATAGCAAGCCCGCGAGCATATTTTTCCCGGGCTTCGTCAATGTCCATCACTTCGCGGGCGGTCATTTTAAGCCCCCCGCTGAAGTCATCAAAGCTGACCTGTCCGCTGACGATAAGTATGCGGTCTTTTTCCAGCAATTGCTGGTATTTATCCAGCGCGTCGGTGAACAACATCACCTCCAGACGCCCGGAACGGTCATCCAGGGTACAGATGCCGATACGATTGCCGCGCTTGGTGACCATTACCCTTGCAGCAATCACGAGCCCCGCAGCCGTGGTGATTTTACCACGTTCTGTCGGATGCATGTCTTTAAGCCTGTGGCCGCCGACATAGCGCTCAATTTCTTTCAGATACTGGTTGATCGGGTGCCCCGTCAGGTACAGGCCTAACGTCTCACGCTCCCCATCCAGCACCACCTGTTCTGGCCAGGGTTGGCAGTTGGAATAAGACTGCTCGATCTGCTCTGGCTCTTCCGCCAGCACGCCGAACATATCCGCCTGGCCAATGGCTTCCGCTTTCGCGTGCTGATCGGCCGCTTTCAGCGCATCGCCGAGCGAGTTCATCAGCGCGGCGCGGTGTGGCCCCAGTCGGTCAAACGCGCCGGACATGATCAGTTTTTCCAGCACGCGGCGGTTCAGTTTTTTGGTATCGGTTCGGGCGCACAGATCGAACAGCTCGCGGAAATAGCCGCCGTTGTTACGTGCTTCGATGATCGCCTCGATCGGCCCCTCACCCACGCCCTTGATCGCGCCGATCCCATAGACGATTTCCCCGTCATCGTTAACGTGGAAATGGTACAGGCCCGAGTTAATATCCGGCGGCAGGATCTTCAGCCCCATGCGCCAGCACTCGTCCACCAGGCCCACCACCTTCTCGGTGTTGTCCATATCGGCGGTCATTACCGCCGCCATAAACTCAGCGGGATAGTGAGCCTTCAGCCACAGCGTCTGATACGAAACCAAAGCATAGGCGGCGGAGTGGGATTTGTTAAATCCGTACCCGGCGAATTTTTCCACCAGGTCGAAGATTTTCATCGCCAGTTCGCCATCGATGCCGTTTTTCTTCGCTCCATCTTCAAAGATGGAACGCTGCTTGGCCATCTCTTCCGGCTTTTTCTTACCCATCGCACGACGCAGCATGTCTGCGCCGCCAAGGGTGTAACCCGAAAGTACCTGGGCGATCTGCATGACCTGTTCCTGATACAGGATGATGCCATAGGTCGGCTCCAGTACCGGTTTCAGGCTTTCATGCTGCCATTGCACGTCCGGATAGGAAATCTCTTCGCGCCCGTGCTTACGGTCGATAAAGTTATCCACCATCCCCGACTGCAACGGCCCCGGACGGAACAGGGCCACCAGCGCGATCATATCTTCGAAGCAGTCTGGTTGCAGACGCTTAATCAAATCTTTCATGCCGCGGGATTCAAGCTGGAAGACGGCTGTCGTCTCCGAGCGTTGCAGCATGTCGAAACTTTTCTTGTCATCAAGCGGGATAGCCGCGATATCCAGCGGCGGTTCGCCGTTCTTCTCGCGACGGGCGTTGATCATCTCCAGCGCCCAGTTGATGATGGTCAGCGTACGCAGGCCCAGGAAGTCGAACTTCACCAGCCCGGCGTATTCTACGTCGTTCTTGTCGAACTGGGTGACCGGATGCTGGCCCGCTTCGTCGCAGTACAGCGGCGCAAAGTCGGTGATTTTGGTCGGGGCGATAACCACGCCCCCCGCATGCTTACCGGCGTTACGCGTGACGCCTTCCAGCTTGCGCGCCATGTCGATCAGCGCTTTCACCTCTTCGTCGGCTTCGTAAATTTCCGGCAGCTGAGGTTCGGCTTCAAAGGCTTTCGCCAGGGTCATGCCCGGATCGGGCGGCACCAGCTTAGAGATACGATCGACAAAACCGTACGGGTGGCCCAGAACGCGGCCCACGTCGCGGATAACCGCTTTCGCCGCCATCGTACCGAAGGTAATGATCTGCGAAACCGCATCACGACCGTACATATCGGCCACGTGCTCAATCACCTGGTCGCGTTTTTCCATGCAGAAGTCGACGTCAAAGTCGGGCATGGAGACACGTTCCGGGTTGAGGAAACGTTCGAACAGCAGGTCGAATTCCAGCGGATCGAGGTCAGTGATTTTCAGGGCATACGCCACCAGCGAGCCGGCACCGGAACCACGGCCCGGGCCTACCGGCACGCCGTTATCCTTCGACCACTGGATGAACTCCATCACGATCAGGAAGTAGCCTGGGAACCCCATCTGGTTGATCACCTGGAGTTCAATATCCAGGCGCTCATCATATTCAGGACGCTTCTCTTTACGGACCGCTTCATCCGGGAAGAGGAATTCCAGACGCTCTTCCAGACCCTCTTTCGATTTCATGACCAGGAAATCTTCGGTGGTCATATCGCCCGTCGGGAACTGCGGCAGGAAGTATTCGCCGAGACGCACGGTGACGTTACAGCGCTTGGCAATCTCTACGCTGTTTTCCAGCGCTTCCGGGATGTCCGAGAAGAGCTCACACATCTCCTCTTCGCTGCGCATGTACTGCTGCGATGAGTAGTTGCGCGGACGTTTCGGATCGTCGAGGGTGAAGCCATCGTGGATAGCGACGCGAATTTCATGCGCGTCAAAATCGCCCGCCTCAAGGAAGCGCACATCGTTGGTGGCCACCACAGGCAGGCCACGCGCTTCCGCCAGGGCGACGGCCGCATGCAGGTAGCTCTCTTCATCCGCACGCCCGGTACGGATCAGCTCCAGGTAATAACGATCCGGGAAATACTCTTCGTAGAACGAGACGCACTGATCCACCAGCGCGTTGTTACCGCGCAGCAGACATTTGCCGACATCTCCCATACGGCCACCGGAGATCAGCAGCAAACCTTCGTTCAGCTCCGCCAGCCAGTCGCGGTCAATCCATGGACCCAGTGCGCCGTAGCCGCGCTGGTAGGCTTTTGAGATCAGCAGAGTGAGGTTCTGATAGCCCGTGTTATTCATGGCTAACACGGAAATTTGCGTCATCTCATCGCCGAGCAGGTCGCTCTGCACATGAAAATCCGCGCCGACGATGGGCTTTAATCCTGCGCCATGCGCCGTTCCGTAGAACTTCACCAGGCCACACAGGTTGGTAAAATCGGTGATCGCCAGCGCAGGCATGCCAAGCGAGGCCGCCTTTTTTACCAGCGGCCCGGTCTTTGCCAGCCCATCGATCATGGAGTAGTCGCTATGCACCCGCAGGTGTACGAAACGTGGTTCAGCCATCTTCAAATCCCGCGTTACTTAATTGCTTGCGTCTTGATTCAGGACACCAGTCCCAGCGCGCGTTTCACCGGGCCAAAGCTGCGCCGATGATGTTCAGTTGCGCCATGTTCAGCCAGCTTTTCCAGATGGAAAGCCGTTGGATATCCCTTGTGCTGGGCGAAACCATACGCGGGATAAGTGAGGTCCAGCGCGGCCATTTCGGCATCGCGCGTCACTTTAGCAATGATTGACGCCGCACTGATTTCTGCGACGCGGCTATCGCCTTTAACAACAGCCATGGAAGGCATCGGCAGCGCCGGGCAACGGTTACCGTCGATCAGCACATACTCAGGCACAATCTTCAGGCCAGCAACGGCACGCTGCATCGCCAGCATGGTGGCGTGCAGAATGTTCAGATCGTCGATCTCATGCGGCTCCGCGCGCCCGAGACTCCAGGCCAGCGCCTTTTCTTTAATTTCATCGAACAGCGCCAGGCGACGCTTTTCACTCAGTTTTTTCGAGTCGTTCAGGCCAACGATCGGGCGGGCTGGATCGAGGATCACCGCCGCGGTCACAACGGCACCCACTAACGGGCCACGACCGACTTCATCCACACCGGCAACGAGGTGGGTATGGGGATAAATAAATTCCATCATTGTGCTAACTCCAGCACCGCATCGGCCGCCTGCTCATCAGCATTACAGCGGATCAATTGATGCAGTTCACGGAAGATATCATGCATCTGGTGGCTGGTTTTACCGTTGGCCAGCAGCGGCAGTAATGCATCAGCCAGTGCCTGCGGCTGGCATTCATCCTGCAAGAGTTCTTTCACCAGCTCGCGACCCGCAAGCAGGTTTGGCAGGGATACGTAATCTGTTTTTACCAGACGTTTTGCCAGCCAGAAGGTAAACGGCTTCATGCGATAACCGACTACCATTGGACATTTTGCCAGCATACACTCCAGCGCAGCCGTGCCGGAAGCCAGCAGTGCGGCATCGCTCGCAAACATGGCTTGCCGCCCCTTTCCGTCCAGCAGGCGGACGTGAAGATCCGGGGCGACGTCGGCTTTGATACGCTCAAACTGCTCGCGGCGTTTGGCATTCACCAGCGGCACGACCACTTCAAGATCGGGGTAAGTCTTGCGAAGAATTTGCGCCGTTTTCAGGAAATCGGCACTGAGCATTTCAACTTCCGCACCCCGGCTTCCTGGCAGCAGCGCCAGACAGTGCACATCATGCGGGATGCCCAGTTCATCACGCGCCGCGTTTTTATCCGGATCCAGCGGCATGGCATCCGCCATGGTATGACCGATAAAACGGCACGGGACATTAAATCTGTCGTAAAACGCTTTTTCGAAAGGCAGAAAAGCCAGCACCAGATTGGTGGACCGTCCGATTTTGAAAACGCGTTTCTGTCGCCACGCCCACACGGACGGACTGACGTAATGGATCGTTTTGATCCCCTGCTTTTTCAGGTTCCCTTCAAGGGTAATATTGAAATCAGGCGCATCAATGCCGACAAATACATCGGGCTTGAGGTCGGTAAAGCGGCGGGTAAGGTCGGCGCGAATATGCAGCAGGCGACGCAAGCGGCCCAGCACCTCGACGATGCCCATCACAGCCAGCTCTTCCATTTCATACCAGGCTTCGCAGCCTTCGGCCTGCATCAGCGGCCCAGCCACGCCCACAAAGCGGGCATTGGGTACACGGGCTTTAAGCGCGCGGATCAGACCTGCACCAAGAATATCGCCGGAGGTTTCTCCGGCGACCAGGGCGATGGTAAGCGGACGACTGTCGACCATTAACGAATCAGACCACGGGTTGAACGTTCAAAGAATTCCATGAACGTTTTCACTTCAGGGTGCTTATTCGCCAGCTCGGCAATTTCCGGCTTAGCCTCTTCCAGCGTTTTACCGCTACGGTACAGCAGTTTGTACGCGTTGCGGATCGCGGTAATCGCTTCGCGGCTGAAGCCACGACGCTTGAGGCCTTCAATGTTCACGCCAAACGGCGTGGCATGGTTGCCCTGCGCAATCACAAACGGTGGGACGTCCTGCGCCACACCGGAGCATCCGCCGACCATCACGTGTGCACCAATGATGCAGAACTGATGGACTGCGGTCATGCCGCCAATAATTGCGAAATCATCGACCGATACGTGTCCCGCCAGCGTTGCGTTGTTGGCGAGAATACAGCGGTTACCCACGGTACAGTCGTGCGCAATGTGCGCATTAACCATAAACAGGTTGTCGCTGCCCACCTTCGTCAATCCACCGCCTTGCGTTGTACCACGATGAATGGTGACGCTTTCGCGAATGCGGTTACGATCGCCGATTTCCACGCGGGTCGGTTCGCCAGCATACTTAAGATCCTGGTTAACTTCGCCGATGGAGGCGAACTGATAGATCTCATTGTTGCAGCCAATGGTGGTATGACCATTCACGACAACGTGAGATTTCAGTACTGTACCCTCACCAATTTCGACATGGGGTCCAACAATACAAAACGGGCCAATGTGGACGTTTGCACCAATGATGGCACCCGTTTCCACAATGGCGGTAGGATGAATAAAGGCGGATTTATCAATCACGTATCAGGCCTCCCGGCTACGCGCACACATCATTGTCGCTTCGCAAACAACTTTGCCGTCAACCATAGCTACGCCTTTGAAGCGAGTCAGGCCGCGACGCGTTTTTTCAAAAGTGACTTCCATGATCATTTGATCACCAGGCACGACCGGACGCTTGAAGCGCGCTTCATCGATACCCGCGAAGTAATAGAGTTCACCCGGTTCCAGTTTACCTACGCTTTTAAACGCCAGAATACCGGTAGCCTGTGCCATCGCTTCCAGGATCAATACACCCGGGAAGATAGGCTTACCAGGGAAGTGCCCCTGGAAGAACGGCTCGTTAACGGAGACATTTTTCACTGCGCGCAGAAAACGACCTTCTTCAAAATCCAGCACACGGTCTACCAGTAAAAACGGATAGCGGTGCGGCAGAAGTTCTAAAATCTCTTCAATATGCAGAGTATGAGTGTCAGTAGTCAAAATACTCTTCCTGTCAAATGTACTAAGTAGCAATAATAACACGGCCTGCCGGTTTATAAACAAAGCCGACAGGCCGGGAAATTTAGCGTTAAACGGATGAACGCTTAGTCTTGTTGATCGATTTTGCGCTCAATCGCTTTGAGTCGCTTGCTCATATCATCAATATTCATCACCAGTGCAGCTGTTTTACGCCAGACCTTGTTCGGTTGCAGCGGAATACCTGAGGAATAAACGCCAGGCTCAGTGATTGGACGCATCACCATGCCCATCCCCGTTACCGTGACTTTGTCGCATATTTCCATATGGCCATTGATCACGCTGGCACCGCCAATCATGCAGTAACGGCCAATTTTCAGGCTGCCTGCCATGATAACACCACCCGCAACTGCGGTATTGTCGCCAATCACAACGTTATGTGCAATCTGGCACTGGTTGTCTATGATAACACCGTTACCAATAATGGTGTCGTCAAGCGCACCGCGGTCGATAGTTGTGCAAGCGCCGATCTCCACACGATCGCCGATAATCACGCGACCCAGTTGAGGGATCTTAACCCAGTTACCCCGATCGTTAGCGTAACCAAATCCGTCAGAACCAATCACCGTGCTGGACTGTACGAGACAATTCTCGCCAATCTCAACCTCATGGTAGACAGAGACATTGGCCCACAGACGAGTCCCTGCGCCAATTTTCGTATTTTTTCCAACAAAGCAGCCCGGGCCAATCACCACGTTATCACCCAGCACAACGCCGGATTCGATAACGGTGTTTGCGCCGACTGATACGTTGTTACCCAGCTGAGCCGTCGGATCAATCGCAGCACTGGCTGCAATGTTCTGTGCCGGCTGCGGCGTGGTATCAAGAATTTGGGCCATGCGCGCATAGGTCAGGTAGGGATTTTTCACTACCAGTGCAGCGCTAGTGGCAAACGGAAGATCGTCCTGCGTCAGAACAACGGCAGACGCCTGGCACTGGGCCAGGTGTTCACGGTACTTAGGGCTTACCATGAAGGTAATAGTGCCTGCTTTAGCAGATTGCATGGACGCAACAGCGGTGATGACGATATCGCCATCACCGTGTAATTCTGCATCCAACTGCTGAGCTAAATCAGCCAGTCGAATTGAAGGCATTACTTATTTAACCTGTTTCAGAACATCAGCGGTGATGTCTTTAACATCGCTGCTGTTGAATGCAACGGCGTTCGCATCAACAACCAGATCGATGCTCTGATCGGCTGCTACTGCTTTAACGGCAGACTGAATACGCGTCACCAGTTTGCCACGCTCTTCGTTAGAACGACGCTGACGATCCTGCTCGAAAGCCTGCGCTTTCTGAGAGAAGGTCTGGCGCTGAGACATGACGTCTTTTTCCAGTTTGCTGCGCTCGCTCGCTTTCATGGTAGAACCATCACGCTGAAGACGCTGCATCTTGGACTGAAGATCACCTTCCATACGTTGCAGTTCGCTCGCACGGCCTTTGAATTCGTTTTCCAGCGTTGCAGAAACACCGGTTTTCTGTGCAACCTGCTGGAACAAATTACCCATGTTGACGATTGCAATTTTATCCGCTGCCTGAGCAGAAGTTGCCATCGCTAAACCGAGACCTGCAGCTAATAACCACTTTTTCACAATTAACTCCTTACCATCCCATTGGCACCCGAGGGGTACCGTTCTTTGCGTGGCAAGGCGATCGTTTTACCGATCGCCGGTTGTCAGCGCTACACTGCCAACGCATTCCATTGCAGCGGATTATTACCAGGTTTTACCAATGTTAAACTGGAACTGCTCCGCTTTGTCTCCATCGTATTTCTTAAACGGCTGGGCGTAAGAGAAGACCAACGGCCCCAGCGGTGACATCCATTGTAATGCGATACCGGCGGACATGCGAATGTTGCTCGGATCGCTGTAGTCCGGAACCCCCGCCGCACGCATCTGGGCGGTGTTCTCCCAGTTGGTGTCCCACACCGTACCTGCATCCATAAAGAAGGAGGTACGCACGGAGTTCGCATACTTGTCGCTGATAAACGGCGTAGGCGTGATGAACTCGAGGCTCGCCACGGCCATAGCGTTACCACCTACTGCGTCATCAGAGCTACATACTTGCTTAGGATCACGGCTTGCGCAGTTATCTTCGTCATTACCGCCGTAATAAACCGCTTTCGGACCAATGTTATTGGACTGGAAGCCACGCACGGTGCTTGAACCACCGGCGTAGAAGTTTTCATAGAACGGCAGTTCTTTGCCACCTAAACCGTCACCATAGCCCCAACGGGTACGACCCAGAACAACCCACTTGTGATCTTCATCAATTGGGAAGTAGGACGCCGTATCCAGCGTGACCTTGTAGAACTCGTTATCCGAGCCCGGGATAGTCACTTTACCGTTCAGGTTGACGCGTGAACCTTCCGTCGGGAAGTAGCCACGGTCAAGACGGTTGTAGGTCCAACCGTAGTTGAAGGTGAAGTCATCCGCGGCGAAACCGTTGTCATCGCTGGACGTACTCGCCGACTGACCGATGGAGTCCAGATAACGCCACATCGCCACCTGCGGTTGCATGTTGGACAGGTCGTTATGCACGTACCCTAAACCTGCACGCAGGGTGTTGTATTCGTTGACCGGGAAGCCGAGCGTACCATCCAGACCGTAACTCTTGTTGGTATACGAGGAGAGGTCCGCGTCGTCCGCTTTAAAGTCGTTATAGAAGATACGACCGCCCAGGCTTACACCGTCAACGGTGAAGTATGGGTTGGTAACGGAGAACTCAGAGTAAGTCTGGTAGTCGTTTTTCGTCCCGTTGATACCGACAGAGTAGCCCGTACCCAGCCAGTTATCCTGCTGAACACCGACCTGGAAGCTCACGCCACTTTCAGTACCGTAACCAATACCGAAGTTGAAGCTACCGGTATTACGTTCTTTAACTTTATAAACAACATCAACCTGATCCGGACGACCCGGTACACGCTGCGTATCGGTATCGACCGTTTCGAAATAGCCCAGACGGTTCAGACGCTCTTTACCCTGGTCTACCAGATCGCTTCCCAGCCATGCCCCTTCCATCTGGCGCATTTCACGGCGCAGAACGGAGTCTTTAGAGGTATCGTTACCTTCGAAGCGGATCTTACGCACGTAGTAACGGTTGCCCGCATCAACGTTAACGTGCAGCTTAACGGTTTTATCCGTGTCGTTAATTTCCGGCTGCGTTTGCACACGCGGATACGCATAACCATAACGGCCGAGCAGCTTCTTAATGCTGTCTTCCATTTTGGTGACTTTAGATCCGCTGTACAGATCGCCCGGCTGAATTTTGGTCAGAGATTCAATTTCAGCAGAATGTCCTGCCAGGTTGCCGCTGACTTCAACACCCGAAAGCGTGTACTTATCGCCTTCTGTGATGTTAACGGTAATGTAGATACCTTTCTTGTCCGGAGTCAGACTCACCTGAGTTGAATCGATGTTGAAACGGGCGTAACCGCGATCCAGATAGTAGCTGCGCAGAGTTTCAAGGTCACCCGCCAGTTTCTGTTTCTGGTATTTACGATCGCCCACCACGTTCCACCACGGTACTTCGTCACGCAGCTGGAAGTTGGAGATCAGTTCGTCGGTGCTGAACGCGTGGTTACCCACGATGTTGATCTGCTGGATCTTCGCAGAAACACCTTCCTGGAAGACCAGTTTCAGGTCAACACGGTTACGTGGCAGCGGTGTAACAACCGCTTTAACGCTCGCGCTGTATTTACCGACGCTGTAGTAGAAATCTTCCAGACCTTTTTCAATGTCTGCAAGGGTTGTGCGGTCCAGAGATTCCCCCACACGAACACCCGATGCCTCAAGGTTCTGCTTGAGCATGTCGTCTTTCACCGACTTGTTGCCGGAGAAAGTGATGCTGGCAATCGTTGGACGTTCTTTTACCTGAACCACCAGCGTATCACCATCGCGCAGGACGCGGACGTCCTCAAAGTTGCCAGTGGCAAACAGAGCACGGATGGTGTTACTGATATCTTCATCATTAACCGTATCGCCGGGGCGCACAGGCATACTGAGGAGGGCCGCACCAACGGCGACACGCTGAAGGCCTTCGAAATGAATATCTTTCACTACGAACCCGTCAGCACCGTATACGGTCGCGCTGCTAAACAGCAGCGACGCTATGAGCAACTTTTTCATCGCCATCGTTATTATGCGTTCTTCCTAACTAACTCTCTTACAACCGAGAGAAATCATTGAAAAGTGCAAGCCCCATTAACAGCACCAGCAAAATCGAGCCAATGCGATAACTAAAGTCTTGAACTCGCTCGGATACCGGTCCGCCTTTTAGCTTTTCAATCGCTAAAAACAGCAGATGGCCCCCATCTAATACGGGAAGCGGGAACAGGTTGATTATCCCCAGGTTCACGCTAATCAGCGCAAGGAACATGAGATAGTAAATCACCCCGAACTCCGCTGACATCCCAGCCCCCTGAGCAATCGAAATTGGCCCACTGAGGTTGTTCAGTTTCACATCACCGGTTATCAATTTCCCCAACATGTTGACCGTAAGCTTCATCAGCTGCCATGTTTTATCCGTGGCCTCAACGATGGCGCTAAACGGCCCATACTGGCGTATTGTCTTGTACTCATCTGGCAGTGGGATCACTTTCGGCACAACGCCTGCAAACCCTTCCGCCTTACCGCCGCCCGATTTGGTATCCGGGGTGAGAGTCAGTGAGAGCGAACTCCCCTGCCTTTCCACTTCCAGCGCGAGCGGCTTGCCTGGATTATCGCGCACCAGAGTAACAAAGGTCATCCATTGTGTTAATGGCTGACCATCGACTTTAACGATCCTGTCACCCGCTTGTAAACCTGCTTTACTCGCTGCCGATTTGGCCTGTACTTCGGCTAATACCGGCTCGATCTGCGCGCTGCGCGGTCGAATCCCGAGTGCGGCGACAGGGTCCTCTTTGTCTGGCTCAAAGCGCCAGTGGCGTAAATCCAGCACTTTTTGCTGCCGCTGGTCGGAACCAAATGGCGATACGCTGACGGTTGTCTGCTCATCACCGATTTTGGCAACCAGTTGTAACCTCACGGCATCCCAATCAGGGGTTTCGATACCATCAATCGCTTTAAGTTCCATTCCCGGTGTAATTTGCGCCGTTGCCGCAATGGAACCCGTGGTGATTTCGCCCACGACCGGGCGCACGCCAGGCACGCCGATGATAAACACCAGCCAGTAGGCGAAGATAGCGAAGATGAAATTGGCTACCGGGCCGGCAGCGATGATGGCAGCACGTTGTCCAACAGTTTTATTGTTAAACGCGCGATGGCGAAGTTCCGGGGCGACAGGCTCAACGCGTTCGTCGAGCATTTTGACATAGCCGCCCAGGGGAATCAGAGCAATGACAAACTCGGTGCCATGCTTATCGGTGCGCTTCCAGAGCGATTTGCCAAAGCCAATCGAGAATCGCTCCACCCGCACACCACAGCGCCGGGCAACCCAGAAATGGCCAAATTCATGCACGGTAATCAGTACACCCAGTGCAACAATGAACGCCGCCAGATTCCAGAGAATGCTCAGCATAAAACCTTCCGTTATATCGTCCCAAACACCAGTAAAAGCAGGCAAGCAAATACGGGAACAGCCGCGGTAAGGCTGTCAATGCGATCCAGTATTCCGCCATGTCCTGGAATCAGGTGACCACTGTCCTTAATCCCTGCTTCACGCTTAAACATACTCTCGGTTAAATCACCCAGCACCGATGCCAGCGCCGCGAAAATCGAACATACCAGCAGCGTGGAGGGGGCAACCTCAAGATTCGCCCAGACGCCATAGCCCCAGGAGATAATCGCTGCCGTAAACAGGCCGCCGATGAAGCCTTGCCAGGTTTTGCCCGGAGAAACCTTTGGCGCCAGTTTATGTTTGCCGAACAGTTTACCAAACATATAGGCCCCGGAGTCAGCCCCCCAGACGAGAATCATCACATAAAGCAGCCATATCGCGCCGCTGTAGTGGTTTTCGTCATAGTGCCAGGCGCGCAGCGCAACCATCCCCCAGAAAAACGGAACAATCGTGAGCAGACCAAAAATAAGGCGCAACACTTTAGAGTTACGCCAGATCGCCGCAGAGCCCGGATAGAAAAGCACTAAAACAAGCGCAGCAATCCACCAGGCCAGCGATATCCATAAGGATCCGGCAACCAGCGGCTGGTGAACATCGTGATGATATTCAGGCAAGGTATACAGCATCAGGGCCAGTAAAAAACCACAGAGTACCGCCAGCCATACCCGCTGAGTGCGCGAGGTAAAGCCGCTAAGCTGCCCCCATTCCCACGCGGCGAGCATACACACCACCAGCGTAACAATAGCGAATCCCACCGGAGGCAGTAAAAACAGCGCTGCGATGACGACGGGTATTAATACAAAAGCGGAAATCAGGCGATACTTCAGCAAAAGCTACCCCCATCAGGCGTTATCGCCACCAGGCTCGGTGCCGCCGAAACGACGCTCTCGATTGGCAAAGGCATGCAGCGCACCTTCAAAGTCTTGTTCATCAAAATCTGGCCAAAGAACATCCGTAAAGTAAAGTTCGGCGTAGGCAATTTGCCACAGCAAAAAGTTACTTATGCGATGTTCCCCCCCTGTCCTTATAACCAAATCCACGGGTGCCAGTTCATTCATGCAGATTTGCTGACTCAGCGCCTCTTCATCAATCTGGTCGGGTCTTAACAGCCCTTCCTGAACCTGCTCAGCCAGATGCCGAACCCCCTGGATAATATCCCAGCGTCCGCCGTAATTCGCCGCGATATTGAGCGTCAGGCCGGTATTATTTTCCGTCAGCGCTTCTGCTTTGCGAATCCGTTCCTGCAAACGTGAGTTAAAACGACTGGTATCGCCAATAATACGCAAGCGGACGTTGTGGCGGTGCAGGCTTTTTACTTCGCTATCGAGCGCCCACACGAACAGTTCCATCAACGCAGTCACTTCCTGCGCAGGTCGATTCCAGTTCTCACTGCTAAAAGCATAGAGCGTTAACGCATCAATGCCGTTATTGGCGGCAAAAGAGACGGCGCGGCGAACAGATTTCGCCCCAGCTTTATGCCCAAAGGCTCGTATCTTCCCTTGTCTTTTCGCCCAGCGGCCATTGCCATCCATGATGATTGCAACATGGCGACAGCCATGTGCTGGCAAGTTTTCGCTTATTGGTTGATTCGCAGACAACATAACGCGTTTTTAGTCCCTGAAAGGATTTAACGGTACACAGGAATACTGAAGCCTATACATAAAAAAGCCGTGTCAAACCACGGCTTACCTGACCACTTAAAGCCAAATACCTGCGATCAGGTGGCGCAGACTATATCACTGAAGCCCAACGCTAACAAATAGCACGACGACTAGTGCTTGCTTTATCACCAGCTTGCGAGACGTGTCACCTGTTTACGCGCAACAATGCGTGCCTGTTCATCCACGGCCAGCACCTCTTCCACGCTCTGCGGCTCACGCAAATCCATCATCTCCAGCACGGATAAATTCAACGCGGCGATGTCAGTAAAGCGGATCTGCTGATTCAGGAATGCTTCAACGGTCACTTCATTGGCTGCATTAAGCGCCGTTGTCGCCGCCTGCCCCTGATCGAAGGCCGTCATCGCCAGTTTCAGACAGGGATAACGGTCGTAATCAGGCTCGCTAAACGTCAGTGAACTCAGCTTGCAAAAATCGAGAGGCTTAACGCCCGATTTTACGCGGTTTGGCCACGCCATTGTATGAGCAATTGGCGTACGCATATCCGGTTCGCCCAGCTGGGCCAGCACGCTGCCGTCCTGATAGCGCACCATCGAGTGAATCACCGACTGCGGGTGGATCAGCACTTCCATCTGTTTCGCCGACGCATTGAACAGCCAGCGAGCTTCAATGTATTCCAGACCTTTGTTCATCATGGTGGCCGAATCGACGGAGATCTTACGCCCCATTGACCAGTTCGGATGACGACATGCCTGATCCGGCGTCATTGCGCTCAATTCAGACAGTGGCGTTTCACGGAACGGGCCACCAGACCCGGTAAGCAGAATCGACACAACGCCATTCTGCTCCAGGTCAGCGTACCCCAGGTTTTGTTGAAAAGGTTGGGGTAAACTCTGAAAAATCGCGTTGTGCTCGCTATCGACCGGCAAAAGACGCGCCCCACGCTGTTTTACCGCCTCCATAAAGAGGCGTCCGCAGGTGACCAGCGACTCTTTGTTCGCAAGCAGGACATCTTTCCCCGCATCAATAGCGGCAAGCGTCGGCAGAAGACCCGCCGCCCCGACGATTGCCGCCATGACCTGATCAACTTCATTAAGCGCGGCCATATCGCACGCCGCCTGTTGCCCGCTGAGCACCTCGGTACGACTGCCCTTCTCCTGCAACAGCGCTTTCACCTGGCGGGCGCTCTCTTCATCATCCATCACCGCAAAACGGGGGGTAAACTCCAGGCACTGTTCGACCATTCGCTGCACGTTTTTTCCGGCCACAAGCGCGGCTACGGTGTAGCTGTCAGGATTATGACGTACAACGTCGAGAGTGCTGCAACCGATAGAGCCGGTCGAGCCGAGGAGAGTGAGATGCTTCATGAGATGCCCAAAAGTTAGACCAGATAAAAGCAAAACGCCGCCAGCAAGACCCAATGTCCTTCTGAACGGCGTTTATCAGTGTACAGCGAAAATCAGAACTGCATCAGTTCCGCTTCTTTTTCTGCCAGCGCCGCATCAATTTTCTTGATCGCCGCGTCGGTCATTTTCTGAATGTCGTCCTGAGAACGACGATCGTCATCTTCGCTGATCTCTTTTTCTTTCAGCAGAGCTTTCACTTTATCGTTCGCATCGCGACGCACGTTACGTACGGAAACGCGACCCTGCTCAGCTTCACCACGCACGACTTTGATCAGGTCCTTACGACGCTCTTCCGTCAGCGGAGGCAGTGGAACGCGAATATCCGCCCCCGCTGAGCTTGGGTTCAGACCCAGGTCAGATGCCATGATCGCTTTTTCAACGGCCGGGCTCATTGAGCGATCGAACACGTTGATTTTCAGGGTACGGGTATCTTCTACCGTCACGCTCGCCAGCTGACGCAGTGGCGTAGGCGTACCGTAGTATTCTACGATGATGCCATCCAGCAGGCTTGGGGAAGCTCGGCCAGTACGGATTTTGCTGATTTGGTTTTTGAACGCTTCTACGCATTTGTCCATGCGTACTTCAGCATCTTTTCTGATGTCGTTAATCACGTTACGAATCCTTGAAAACTTGTCTCAGGCAGACTATCCGCCAGCACAGCGCTACAGGTGTGCTAAGTATAGTCGCGTTTAATTCATGACAACGCCAAAGGCGCGCCCGGGTAAGATACCACGTCGAAATAAAGCGGAATCTTACCTGTATTTATCGCCGACGGAAATTATTCCGTGATCAAAGTGCCTTCTTTTTCGCCCATAACAACGCGACGCAGCGCGCCAGGCTTGTTCATATTGAAGACACGGATCGGCAGTTTGTGGTCACGAGCCAGCGTAAAGGCGGCAAGATCCATCACTTTCAGCTCTTTTTCCAGCACTTCGCTGTAGCTCAGCTGATCGTACATGGTCGCTGAAGGATCTTTTGCCGGGTCGGCAGTAAACACGCCATCTACTTTGGTCGCTTTCAGCACCACATCGGCTTCGATTTCGATACCGCGCAGGCAGGCTGCGGAATCGGTGGTAAAGAACGGGTTACCCGTACCGGCGGAGAGGATCACCACGCGGTTGTTGCGCAGCAGGCTGATGGCCTCTGCCCAGCTGTAGTTATCGCATACGCCATTCAAAGGAATAGCGGACATCAGGCGAGCGTTCACATAGGCGCGATGAAGCGCATCACGCATCGCCAGGCCATTCATCACGGTTGCCAGCATACCCATGTGGTCGCCCACTACGCGGTTCATCCCCGCTTTCGCCAGACCAGCACCACGGAAAAGGTTGCCACCGCCAATGACCACGCCAACCTGAATACCCAGTTCGACCAGTTCTTTGATTTCCTGTGCCATGCGATCAAGGATGCTTGCGTCAATACCGAAGCCTTCCGATCCTTGCAGCGCTTCGCCACTCAGCTTAAGCAGAATGCGTTTGTACACGGGTTTTGCATTGGTAGCCATGTTTCTTTCCTGAGACTGTCAACGATTAAGATGGGGTTAATTCTGGCGACATGATATGTCGCAAATCAGTACAGCGATACTGGAGCCTGTCTGATTTCGTGAGACGGGTGACAAAAAGAAGCCGCCCTCAGGCGGCTCCTTTTCAATCATTAAGACTGCTTGGACATTGCAGCAACTTCTGCTGCGAAGTCAGTCTCAACTTTCTCGATGCCTTCGCCCACTTCGAAGCGGATGAAGCCAGTTACATCAGCGTTGTGCTCTTTCAGCAGCTGAGCAACAGACTTGCTTGGATCCATTACGAAAGGCTGGCCAGTCAGAGAAACTTCGCCGGTGAATTTCTTCATGCGGCCTTCAACCATTTTCTCTGCGATTTCTTTTGGCTTACCAGACTGCATCGCGATGTCCAGCTGAACCTGGTACTCTTTCTCTACCACTTCAGCAGACACGTCTTCTGGCTTAACGAATTCTGGTTTGCTTGCAGCGATGTGCATTGCCAGCTGTTTAACCAGCTCTTCGTCAGCGCCTTTAGCCGCAACCAGAACACCGATACGCGCGCCGTGCTGGTAAGAGCCCAGAACGTCACCTTCCAGGGAAGCAACGCGACGGATGTTGATGTTCTCACCGATTTTAGCAACCAGCGCAACACGCTCTTCTTCGAACTGTGCTTTCAGAACTTCAACGTCAGTGATTTTGCCTGCAACCGCTGCGTCCAGAACTTTGTTAGCAAATGCCTGGAAACCAGCATCTTTAGCAACGAAGTCAGTCTGGCAGTTAACTTCCAGAATGATGCCGTAGTTGCCGTCGATTTTGGTGATGATCACGCCGTCAGCAGCAACGTTGCCTGCTTTCTTAGCTGCTTTGATCGCACCGGATTTACGCATGTTTTCGATTGCCAGCTCGATGTCGCCGTTCGCTTCGGTCAGCGCTTTTTTGCAATCCATCATGCCTGCGCCAGTACGCTCACGCAGCTCTTTTACCAGGGATGCGGTAATTTCAGCCATTCTTAAATCCTCGGGAGATGTGAACTGCCCGGCCGGGAGCCAAACAGTATAAATTGAAAAAAGGGGCCGATAATGGGCCCCTATTCATACACGGTACTAATAAGGGGTAAAACCTTATTATTCAGCTTCTACGAAGCTTTCTTCCGCCTGAGAAGCCAGATCCTGGGAACGGCCTTCACGAACGGTAGCAGCTACAGCGCTCAGGTACAGGCTAACAGCACGGATTGCGTCGTCGTTACCCGGGATAACGAAGTCAACACCGTCCGGATCGGAGTTGGTATCAACGATAGCGAATACCGGGATACCCAGGTTGTTAGCTTCTTTGATTGCGATGTGCTCGTGGTCTGCATCGATTACGAACAGCGCGTCTGGCAGGCCGCCCATATCTTTGATACCGCCCAGGCTGTTTTCCAGCTTGTCCAGTTCACGAGTGCGCATCAGCGCTTCTTTCTTAGTCAGCTTATCGAAAGTACCGTCCTGAGACTGGGTTTCCAGATCTTTCAGGCGCTTGATGGACTGACGAACAGTTTTCCAGTTGGTCAGCATGCCGCCCAACCAGCGATGGTTCACGAAGAACTGGTCGCAGCTGTTAGCAGCATCTTTCACAGCTTCGCTTGCAGCGCGCTTAGTACCAACGAACAGAATCTTACCTTTACGGGAAGAGATCTTGTTCAGCTCAGCCAGGGCTTCGTTGAACATTGGTACAGTCTTCTCAAGGTTGATGATGTGAACTTTGTTACGTGCGCCGAAGATGAAAGGCTTCATTTTCGGGTTCCAGTAACGGGTCTGGTGACCGAAGTGAACACCAGCCTTGAGCATGTCGCGCATGGAAACAGTTGCCATGTTTAAAACCTCTATATTGAAAGTTGGGGTTATGCCTCCACGTATCCCATATTACCGACCCCGAAGGGCACCCCGGAATATGTGCCGATACGTGTGTGTTGTTACACAAAGTGAGATTTGTCGCTCCCGTCCAGCCTGTGTATCTGAGATGGATCGGAAGTCCGGCGCGCTTTATATCACAAAACACGGCCAGAAACCAATAATTGTTGGCGGAGTGTGCTGTTAATGATTCTCAATTTGGCACGGGGTGCGCCTGACTGATACCATTGACAACACTTACACTAGTATTGTCGAAAAAATCGACACCGATGGACAGATTACATGGCTATCTCTATTAAGACACCTGAAGAAATTGAAAAGATGCGCGTCGCCGGTCGTCTGGCCGCGGACGTGCTGGAAATGATTGAGCCGTTTGTGAAACCGGGCGTCAGCACTGGCGAACTGGATCGCATCTGTAACGACTACATCGTCAACGAGCAGCATGCGGTCTCCGCCTGCCTTGGCTATCACGGTTTCCCGAAATCCGTCTGCATCTCTATTAATGAAGTGGTTTGCCACGGCATTCCTGATGACGAGAAGCTGCTGAAAGATGGCGACATCGTCAACATCGATGTGACCGTCATCAAAGACGACTACCACGGCGACACCTCTAAGATGTTCATCGTTGGCAAGCCAACGATTCTGGGCGAGCGTCTATGCAAAGTGACGCAAGAAAGCCTCTACCTGGCGCTGAAAATGGTGAAGCCGGGTATCCGCCTGCGCACCATCGGCGCCGCAATCCAGAAATTTGTGGAAGCGGAAGGTTTCTCCGTGGTGCGCGAATATTGCGGTCACGGTATTGGTCGTGTGTTCCATGAAGAACCGCAGGTTCTGCACTACGATGCAGACGACGGCGGCGTAGTGCTGCAAAAGGGCATGACCTTCACTATCGAACCAATGGTCAACGCGGGTGATTACCGTATCCGTACCATGAAAGATGGTTGGACGGTAAAAACCAAAGACAGAAGCTTGTCTGCCCAGTACGAGCATACTATTGTGGTTACAGACAACGGCTGCGAAATTATGACGTTGCGCAAGGATGACACCATCCCGGCGATACTGACGAACATTGAGTGATAAGAAGCCGGCGAATGCCGGCTTTTTTAATGGCGATAGCTTTTTCTTATGGGTGGCGCACGATGAGTAATCTCTTACCCGAACAGTATGCTAACACAGCACTTCCCACCCTCCCCGACCAGCCTGATAACCCGGGCGTCTGGCCACCGCATGAGCTGACCTGCGCGCATATCAAAGCCCACATGGAGGTTTTCCATCGCTGGCTGGGTAACGCATTTGACGCAGGCGTTTCGGCCGAGCAGCTCATTGAAGCGCGCACCGAATTTATCGACCAGCTCCTGCAACGTCTGTGGATCGACTACGGTTTCGGACAGGTGAGCGACGTCGCGCTGGTTGCGGTCGGCGGCTATGGCCGGGGTGAACTGCATCCGCTCTCTGATATCGACCTGCTGATCTTAAGCCGTAAAAAACTGCCGGACGATCGGGCGCAGAAAATCGGTGAACTGTTGACCCTGCTCTGGGACGTAAAGCTGGAAGTGGGCCACAGCGTACGCACGTTGGAAGAATGTCTGCTGGAAGGGTTATCTGACCTGACTGTCGCCACCAACCTGATTGAAACCCGCCTGCTGATTGGCGACGTGGCGCTGTTCCTCGAACTGCAAAAGCACATCTTTAGCGACGGCTTCTGGCCTTCGGAAAAATTCTTCGCCGCGAAAGTCGAAGAACAAAACCAGCGCCACCAGCGCTATCACGGTACCAGCTATAATCTCGAACCGGATATTAAAAGCAGCCCCGGTGGCCTGCGCGATATCCACACGCTGCAATGGGTCGCCCGTCGCCATTTTGGGGCAACATCGCTGGACGAAATGGTCGGGTTTGGTTTTCTGACCGAAGCCGAACGTAACGAACTCAATGAGTGTCTGCATCTGCTCTGGCGCATCCGTTTTGCCCTGCACCTGGAAGTCACCCGCTACGATAACCGCCTGCTGTTTGACCGACAGCTCAGCGTGGCGCAGCGCCTGAATTACCAGGGCGAGGGCAACGAGCCGGTCGAGCAAATGATGAAGGATTTCTTCCGCGTCACCCGCCGCGTCTCTGAACTGAACCAGATGCTGTTGCAGCTGTTCGATGAGGCGATCCTCGCGCTAACGGCAGACGAAAAACCGCGTCCGATTGATGACGAATTTCAGCTGCGCGGCACGCTGATCGATCTGCGCGACGAAACGCTGTTCATCCGCGAACCGGAAGCGATCCTGCGAATGTTCTACACCATGGTGCGCAACAGCACGATCACCGGGATCTACTCCACTACCCTGCGTCATCTGCGCCATGCACGGCGTCATCTGAAGCAGCCGCTGTGTTACATTCCGGAGGCGCGCTCGTTGTTCCTGAGCATGCTTCGTCATCCGGGCGCCGTCAGCCGCGGTCTGCTGCCGATGCACCGTCACAGCGTGCTGTGGGCCTATATGCCCCAGTGGTCGCATATTGTCGGGCAGATGCAGTTCGACCTGTTTCACGCCTATACGGTGGATGAGCACACGATCCGCGTCATGCTGAAGCTGGAAAGTTTCGCTAAAGAAGAGACGCGATCCCGCCATCCGCTGTGCGTTGATCTGTGGCCACGTCTGGCGCACCCGGAGCTGATCCTGATCGCCGCCCTGTTCCATGATATCGCCAAAGGTCGCGGCGGCGACCACTCCGTACTCGGTGCCCAGGACGTGCTGAAATTTGCCGAGCTGCACGGTCTGAACTCGCGTGAGACGCAGCTTATCGCCTGGCTGGTTCGCCATCATCTGCTGATGTCGGTTACCGCTCAGCGTCGTGATATTCAGGATCCGGAAGTGATCAAGCAGTTCGCCGAGGAAGTGCAAACGGAGAACCGCCTGCGCTATCTGGTCTGCCTGACGGTGGCCGATATCTGCGCCACCAACGAAACCCTGTGGAACAGCTGGAAGCAGAGCCTGCTGCGCGAGCTGTACTTCGCCACCGAAAAACAGCTGCGTCGCGGGATGCAGAACACCCCGGACATGCGTGAGCGCGTGCGCCACCATCAGTTGCAGGCGCTGGCCCTGCTGCGCATGGATAACATCAACGAAGAGGCGCTGCATCAGATTTGGGCGCGCTGTCGCGCCAACTACTTTGTACGCCACAGCCCAAACCAGCTTGCCTGGCACGCCCGGCATCTACTGAAGCACGACCTGACAAAACCGATGATTCTGCTCAGCCCGCAGGCCACGCGCGGCGGGACGGAGATCTTTATCTGGAGTCCGGACCGGCCTTATTTGTTTGCTGCGGTCTGTGCCGAGCTGGACAGGCGTAACCTGAGCGTTCACGACGCGCAGATTTTTACCACCCGCGACGGCATGGCGATGGACACCTTTATTGTGCTGGAGCCGGACGGCAGCCCGCTGTCGTCGGACAGGCATGAGGGGATACGCTTTGGCCTCGAGCAGGCCATTACCCAGCGCAGCTGGCAACCTCCGCAGCCGCGTCGTCAGGCGGCAAAACTGCGCCACTTTACCGTCGATACCGAGGTCAATTTCCTGCCGACCCATACCGACCGTAAATCGTTCCTTGAGCTCATTGCGCTCGACCAGCCAGGGCTGCTCGCCCGCGTCGGCCAGGTTTTTGCCGATCTGGGAATTTCGCTTCACGGCGCCCGAATTACAACCATTGGCGAACGAGTAGAAGATTTATTTATAATCGCGACGGCCGACCGGCGTGCCCTTAATAATGACCTGCAACTTGAAGTGCAACAACGGTTGACAGCAGCCCTCAATCCAAACGATAAAGGGTGACGTGTTTTTTAGTGAAATGGAAAGAGTAAACAATGCAGCAGTTACAGAACGTTATTGAGTCCGCTTTTGAGCGTCGCGCCGACATCACTCCGGCAAATGTGGATACCGTGACCCGTGAAGCGGTAAACCAGGTTATTTCCCTGCTGGATTCCGGCGCGCTGCGCGTGGCAGAAAAAATCGACGGTCAGTGGGTTACTCATCAATGGCTGAAGAAAGCTGTGCTGCTCTCTTTCCGCATCAACGATAACCAGGTTATCGACGGAGCAGAAAGCCGCTACTTCGATAAAGTGCCAATGAAATTTGCGGATTACGACGAAGCGCGCTTCCAGAAAGAGGGCTTCCGCGTAGTACCACCAGCGGCCGTTCGTCAGGGTGCCTTCATCGCACGCAACACCGTGCTGATGCCATCCTACGTGAACATCGGCGCCTACGTTGACGAAGGCACCATGGTGGACACCTGGGCTACCGTCGGGTCCTGCGCGCAGATCGGTAAAAACGTTCACCTGTCCGGCGGTGTGGGCATCGGTGGCGTTCTGGAGCCACTTCAGGCTAACCCAACCATCATCGAAGACAACTGCTTCATCGGCGCGCGTTCCGAAGTGGTTGAAGGCGTGATCGTCGAAGAAGGTTCTGTGATCTCCATGGGCGTTTATATTGGCCAGAGCACCCGTATTTACGATCGCGAAACCGGTGAAATTCACTACGGCCGCGTTCCAGCTGGTTCCGTTGTGGTTTCCGGCAACCTGCCGTCTAAAGATGGCAAATACAGCCTGTATTGCGCGGTCATCGTGAAAAAAGTGGACGCGAAAACGCGCGGTAAAGTGGGCATCAATGAACTGCTGCGCACCATCGATTAATCGGGTATAACAAAAAGCGGGGGCAACCCCGCTTTTTTTATATCCGAAGGTGGCGAAAATAGATTTTTTCGTTAATTATTCATAGGTTATGTTGAGATCAAGGGTACCGCTATGTACGATAATCTGAAAAGTCTGGGCATTACCAATCCTGATGAAATTGATCGTTATAGTCTTCGCCAGGAAGCCAATAACGATATTTTGAAAATCTATTTTCACAAGGACAAAGGAGAGTTCTTCGCCAAAAGCGTGAAGTTTAAATACCCTCGCCAGCGTAAGACCGTTGTCGCTGACGGGATCGGTCAGGGATATAAAGAAGTACAGGAAATCAGCCCTAACCTGCGCTACGTGATCGACGAACTCGATCAAATCTGCCAGCGCGATCGCAGCGAGGTCGATCTGAAACGTAAGATCCTTGACGACCTGCGTCACCTGGAAAGCGTAGTCACCAATAAGATCAGCGAGATTGAAGCGGATCTTGAGAAATTGACGCGGAAATAAAAGCAAAACGGCAATCCTTGATTGCCGTTTTTAATGTGTGCGCCCTCTCCCAGTGGGAGAGGGATGGGGTGAGGGCACCAGACCGCACTCAGTTATCTCTGTTCATCCAGCTGCAACGCCACATACAGCAGTAGCCGGTCGTCAAAATTCCCTAAATCCAGCCCCGTCAGTTCCGAGATCCGGTTAAGCCGATACTCCAGCGTATTACGGTGAATAAACAGCGCTTTTGACGTTGCCAGCGGCTGCACGTTATGCCGGAACCATGCCTGCAACGTGCGGCGCAGCAGCCCGTTGTTGTCCATCGCTTTCAGACGCACAAGCGGACGCGCCAGCTCGTTGGCCTGCCAGCCACCGCGCAGGCTGTCGAGCAGGACCGGCAGCATCAGATCCTGATAGAAATAACTGCGGCTCTCCGGCATGCGCTGTTTACCCACCATCATGGTGGTGCGCGCCGTTCGCCATGAACGGGCAATACTTCCCGGCCCGGTAAAATAATTTCCCAGCGCGACGCGAAAACGGAGCTGTCCGTTCTCCTTCATGCGCTCGATGAGCAGCTCAACGCGGCGACGATGATCTTCCGCGTCCCAGCGGCCAAACTGATTAAGCGCAGGCTTGAGCACCACCATTTCCGTCAAAGAGACAATCGCCACCAGGTTGTTACGCTCCGGCGTCGCCAGCATGTTTTGCAGCTGCTGTAGCTCCACCATGGCGCTGTCCACACCAAGCTGGCCGCTATCCACCTCAATAACGGCGACCACGCGCGGCTGATTCAGGTCGATACCCAGACGCTGCGCCCACTCGCTCAGGGCAGGCGTGTGCTCCTCCGCCTGAATTAAATTCATCACCAGCTCTTCGCGCAGGCGGCTGTCCTGGGCGAGCAGATGCATCAGACGCGACTGCTCCAGCATCATCTCCGCCGTCATGCAGACCAGTTCGCCATATTTACGCAGCGATTCAGGATCGCCAGTCAGACCGATAACGCCAACAATCTCTCCTTCCAGACGCAGCGGCAGGTTGATCCCCTGACGGACCCCGTGCAGATGTTTCGCCACGGCGTCATCGATGTCGACCACGCGCCCCTGAGAGAGCACCAGCAACGCCCCTTCGTGCAATTCCCCAATACGCTCACGATCGCCGCTGCCGATAATGCGCCCACGGGCATCCATTACGTTGATATTGGTATCAATGATGCGCATGGTTCGCGCCACGATATCCTGCGCCATTTTGGTATCAAGATGCCAGCCAGCCATATAACCCTCCCGTGAGCAGAGCTCAAGCATAGGGAAGTTCAGCTAAGGCTGCATTGTGCAGATGCCCAAAGGCAGAGAGAGATGTATGGAGTTGTGGGAAAGGTCACAGAAACGAGAAAGCCCCTGCGAACAGGGGCTTAAGAAGATTACTGCATCAGGAGATAAATAGAGGTATCACCACGCTGAATATTCAGTGCCAGCACGGACGGCTTGCTGTCGAGAATTTTGCGCAGTTCAGCGATGTTTTTCACCGGCTGCTGGTTAGCGCCCATGATCACATCACCTTTTTTCAGGCCGATACGGGCAGCAGGTGAGTTCGCTTTCACGTTGTTCACCACCACGCCTTTATCTGCCCCTTTGTTGCTCATCTCGGCACCTTCAATACCGCTGAAGATGGTGCTGGAATCGACCTGATTCTGACTGCTCTGTTGCAGTTCCAGGCTCACGTTAACCGGCTTACCTTCACGCAGCAGGCCGAGGGTCACTTTACTGCCGATTGGCATAGAACCCACTTCCGCACGCAGGGCGGCAAAGCTGCTGATCGGTTTACCGTTCAGCGAGGTGATGACGTCACCCGCTTTAATGCCGGCTTTCGCCGCCGAGGAGTTCGGCATGACCTGGCTTACGAATGCGCCGCGCTGAGCGTCCACTTTCATCGCTTTCGCCAGCTCAGAGTTCAGCTCGGTACCCATGATACCCAGCTCACCGCGTTTCACCTGTCCATATTGCACCATCTGCGCAGTCAGGTTTTTCACCATGTTGCTCGGGATAGCAAAGCCGATACCGATGTTGCCACCGTCCGGTGCCAGGATAGCGGTGTTGATACCGATCAGCTCACCGTTCAGGTTAACCAGCGCACCGCCGGAGTTACCACGGTTAATGGCCGCATCCGTCTGGATGAAGTTTTCATAGTTTTCCGCGTTCAGGCCGCTACGTCCCAGCGCAGAGACGATACCCGAGGTCACGGTTTCGCCCAGACCAAACGGGTTACCGATGGCGACGGTGTAGTCACCCACGCGCAACGCGTCAGAGTCGGCAAGCTTAATCGCCGTCAGGTTCTTCGGATCCTGGATTTGAATCAGCGCGATATCGGAGCGCGGGTCTTTACCCACCACTTTGGCATCGAATTTACGGCCATCGCTCATCTGCACCTTAATGGTGTTAGCATTATCTACCACGTGGTTATTGGTCACCACGTAGCCTTTCGCTGCATCAATAATCACGCCCGAGCCGAGCGCCATGAATTTCTGCTGCTGGCCGCCGCCCATGCCGTCATCCCCTGCACCGCCGCCCTGACAGAACGGAGAACTCTGGAATGGCGAACCGTCCTGGCAGAATGGCGAATTGTCGCCGAAGAACTGCTGGAAATTACGCGGCATACGCGGCGTATTGACGGTTGTGCTGCCCTCAACGTTAATACTCACCACCGATGGCATCACTTTTTCGAGCATCGGGGCCAGGCTTGGCATCTGCTGCGCAGTCGCTGCCGAGGAAGCTGTCTCGGCCGCCGTCGCCAGAGGGGACAGCGCTAAACCTAAACTCAGAGCCAGTGCACTCATTGCTAATGTGGTTTTTTTCATGTTTCTCAATCTCGATTTACCAGATAACGCAAAATTGCTGTGTAACTCAGATTCGTTTTATACCGCTTAGTTCCGGGATTAAGTTTATGGAAAAAGTAAAAATTTATTGGTCGTCTTTACAAAACTCATGGCTTATTCAACGGCCATAAGCTTGCGGTATTCATCCCAGGCATACAAATCTGTCATCCCGCTGATATAGTCCTGGATAAGACGACAGCGATAATAATATTCCATGACTGGCCATTGGGAAGAATGGCGATCTATTTTACTGACGGCCTCAATGTATGCCAGCCGGTGGCGGGTTGAAAGCTTCTGATAGAGACGAGATTCAATCGGCAGGCGACGAACACGTTCATTATCTGCCAGCTCACTGAACTCATCGACCGTCAACTGGAGCAGCGGGCCATAAATCTCCAGTAACCCGCTGATAACCCGGTATCCTTGCAGCTCCAGCTGCTCGACATCCGGGTGGCTGAAAACATGGCGAACAGCCACGTTTTTATATAATTCAAGCAGCTGACTAAAACTGCTCTCATCTTCCAGCAGGGCGTGATTAAATTCCCCGCTAAATATCATCGGCAAATTATCAATGAAACGGGCGGCCGCATACGGCACCAGTTTATTCAGCGTGTTCACCCGCAAATACATAAAGAACTGATCTTCGGTACTGCGGCTCAGCGAATTTGAACGCGATTTATCCCAGGCATTCTCGACGACCTGCGCAAACAGAGAACCTTTTTCATGCTCTCCCCAGGCATCATGAAGATGCTGATACAGCTCCTCGACGCTGAATATTCTTTTTTCCACCGCGTCTTCCAGATCGGCCACGCAATAAGAAATGTCATCAGCCGCTTCCATAATCCATGTCAATGGAAAACGGCCATTGGGGGTCAGAGACAGTTCTTTACGCAACCGCGCGATGTATGCTTCTTCCGATAGGTAATAGCCCGGTTTTTTCATCAGGTAACTATGCGTGGCGGGCGTTTCTCCGGTCCACCATGCGGGACGCGTGTATTTAAGAATACAGCCCACCTGGGCCCAGGTCAGATTCATCCGCATCAGGGAGTGCACCAGACGGATCCCCTGCGCGTTACCCTCGAAATGACACAGATCCTGGCGCACCTTACGGCGCAGATCGTTCAGGCTATCTTCGCCTTCACGCAGGCGTAAATCGCGTACCACACAGCGGTCATCGCTGAGCGGCTGGCTTATGGCGTCAGAGGGAAAAAGCCGCTGTTTAAACCAGTCATTGATGGCGGCCTCGCCGAAATGACCAAAGGGAGGATTGCCGATATCGTGCATCAGGCAGGCCATCTCAACGATACTTTCGAACGGCCCGGTCAGTTCATCCAGTCCGTAGGTTTCCAGCAGACGTTGCTCTTTAAGGCGACTGAGGATCTCTTTCGCAATGTAGCGCCCCACCTGCTGCACTTCCATGGAGTGCGTTAACCGCGTACGCACCGCAGCGTTACGCTCCAGCGGGAACACCTGGGTTTTTTGCTGTAACCGACGGATGGCGGGCGAGTTAATGATGCGTCCGCGATCGCTTTCGAAAATGCGCAGGATCTCATGTTCGCTCTTATCGCCCTGTGGCGAACGGAAACGTCGGTGCCAGTTAATTTTGGTGCGAAAATCGATTGGTGCCATGTGCTCCCCCGCGTGAGAATGCGTTTCCCCTTAACCGCATGATAGACTATGCATCTTAACAAGGCACATCGCGAGTAAATCTATGAAAATCGGCATTATTGGTGCAATGGAAGAAGAAGTTACGCTGCTGCGTGACAAAATTGAGAACCGTCAGACCCTCTCCCTCGGTGGCTGTGAGATCTACACCGGCCAGCTGAACGGTGTTGACGTGGCTCTGCTGAAATCAGGCATCGGTAAAGTTGCAGCGGCACTGGGCGCGACCCTGCTGCTTGAGCGCTGCAAGCCTGACGTTATCATTAATACGGGTTCTGCGGGCGGTCTGGCGCCGACGCTGAAAGTGGGCGATATCGTGGTTTCCGACGAAGCGCGTTACCACGATGCAGATGTCACCGCATTCGGCTACGAATATGGTCAGCTTCCAGGCTGCCCGGCCGGGTTTAAAGCGGATGATAAGCTGATTGCCGCCGCTGAAAGCTGCATTAACGAGCTGAACCTCAATGCGGTGCGTGGCCTGATCGTCAGCGGCGATGCCTTTATCAACGGCTCTGTCGGTCTGGCGAAAATCCGTCATAACTTCCCGCAGGCTGTGGCCGTTGAGATGGAAGCCACGGCCATCGCGCACGTATGCCATAACTTCAGCGTGCCGTTCGTGGTCGTTCGCGCGATCTCTGACGTGGCGGACCAGCAGTCCCACATCAGCTTCGACGAATTCCTGGCCGTTGCGGCCAAACAGTCCACCGTGATGGTGGAAACCCTGGTGCAGAAACTGGCGCGTGGGTAAGGTGTCATTCAGGGCGCTGGTCGCCCTGCTTCTGCTGCTCGCTCCGGCCTGGCTCATCGCCGCGCCGCGGGTGATCACTCTCTCCCCTGCCAATACGGAACTGGCGTTTGCCGCCGGGATCACGCCCGTTGCGGTGAGCAGCTTTTCCGATTATCCACCGCAGGCCGCCCATATCGAACAGGTTGCCACCTGGCAGGGAATGAACCTGGAACGCATCGTGGCGCTAAAGCCCGATCTGGTCCTCGCCTGGCGCGGCGGTAATGCCGAACGGCAGGTGAACCAGCTCTCTTCGCTGGGAATAACGGTGAAATGGGTGGACGCGGTGAGCATCGAACAGGTGGCGCAAACCCTCCGTGACCTCGCGCCCTTCAGCCCTACCCCACAACGCGCCGGGCAGGCTGCACAGCAGATGCTCAACGACTATGCCGCGCTAAAAGCCCGATACGGCACGCAACCGAAACAACGCGTTTTTCTGCAATTTGGCAGCCAGCCGCTGTTCACTACCGGGAGAGGTTCGATCCAGAACCAGGTGCTTGAGACCTGTGGAGGTGAAAATATCTTTGCCGAAAGCCGGGTTCCCTGGCCCCAGGTCAGTCGTGAGCAGGTTCTTGCCCGACAACCGCAGGCCATTGTGGTGGTCGGAAATGCGAGCGAGATTCCTAAAATAGAACAATTCTGGCATCGGCAGCTTAAAATTCCGGTCATCGCACTCAACAGCGACTGGTTTGAACGCGCCAGCCCGCGTATTATCCTCGCCGCAAAACAACTCTGCGCCGAACTTGCAGAGAGTCACTCAAACAGATAAATACCCCCTTCGAGGATTTAACGATGCTCGTGTATTGGCTGGATATTCTTGGCACAGCCGTTTTTGCTATCTCCGGCGTTTTGCTTGCCGGAAAACTACGCATGGACCCTTTTGGCGTACTGGTACTCGGCGTTGTTACGGCGGTGGGAGGCGGAACGATCCGCGATATGGCGCTGGCAAACGGCCCGGTATTCTGGGTAAAAGATCCCACGGACCTGGTGGTGGCGATGGTCACCTGCCTGTTAACCATCGTGCTGGTTCGTCAGCCTCGCAGACTGCCAAAATGGATATTGCCGGTGCTGGATGCCGTCGGTCTGGCGGTTTTTGTGGGGATAGGCGTGAATAAAGCCTTTATTGCCGGGACTGGCCCGCTGGTGGCGATCTGCATGGGCGTGTTAACCGGCGTGGGCGGAGGGATTATTCGCGACATACTGGCGCGAGAAGTCCCGATGATCCTGCGAACGGAAATCTACGCGACGGCCTGTATCATCGGGGGGATTGTTCACGCCACGGCGTATTACACCTTTGCTGTCCCGCTGGAGAATGCGGCGATGCTGGGGATGGTGGTCACGCTGGTGATCCGTTTAGCGGCGATACGCTGGCACCTGAAGCTGCCGACCTTTGCGCTGGATGAAAATTCAAGATAGATATCGTTTATAAGCCCGGTAGCGCTTCGCTTACCGGGCCTACAATCTGCATTCAGGCTTAAATACTGAACGACGAACCACACCCGCAGGTGCTGGTTGCATTCGGGTTAGTCACCACAAAGCGCGAACCTTCCAGACCTTCAGTGTAGTCCACTGAACCGCCCACCAGATATTGCAGGCTCATCGGGTCAACCACCAGCGCGACGCCCTGTTTCTCGATAGTCATATCACCATCGTTAACCTGATCGTCAAAGGTAAAACCATACTGGAAGCCACTACAGCCGCCGCCGGTAATATAAACACGCAGTTTCAGATCCGGATTGTCCTCGTCGGCAATCAGGGTTTTCACTTTTTTCGCTGCTGCTTCGGTAAATTCCAGCGGCAACGCTACGTCATCACTCATCTTATGCTCCCATGAATACTGCGACTGCTATTGGGCAAAAATCACCCAATTCTTTTTGTCATTATCTAATACCCTGGTAATTCATTCAAGTATTCTGCTTCAGGGCCTGTTCAGCTTCCTGTTTCGCCAGGGTACGGGCAAGAATGGTGGAGTATAGCGGTTTTCCACCCAGGAATTGGGCTAATAGTGTCGCGCCGAGACAGGTAATGATCATTGGCAAAATGAGCTGGTAATTGTCGGTCATTTCCAGCACCAGTACGATCCCGGTCAGCGGCGCGCGCAGGGAGGCCGCCAGCAGCGCCCCCATTCCCGCAACCGCAAACGTCCCCGCATCCAGATGGTAGGCCGGGAACCCTGCCGCCGCCGCCATCCCGAACGCCGTACCCAGCAGCGTCCCAAGTGCCAGCATCGGAGCGAAAATGCCGCCCGGTGCGCCGGAGGAGAAGCACAATACCGTGGTGATGACGCGTGAAATAAACATAAACAGCAGCAGGCCTACGCTGAAATTCCCCGCCGCGGCAATGGGAATCAGGCCGAAACCGCCGCCCGCCGCATTCGGTTCGATAAAGCCGAGGATCCCGCACACGCCGCCAAGCAGGCCTCCCACCAGCACCCATTTCGTGGTATTTCCGCCATGGATGCGCTGAAACATATCCTGCGCCCGTAAAATCAGGGTGTTAAAAAGCGGGCCGACGACGCCAAAAATCATCCCAAGAACCAGATACAGCCATAAAGTATTGACCGGCGCATTGGTCAGCTTGCCAACTTCAATCACCGCACCTTCGCCGTTAAAGACGCGAAAGACAATGCTCGACATAATCACGCCGGTAAACACCGCTTTAATGGAGATCAGGTTGTAGCGGAACTGGGCGCGCATCTCTTCAATAATAAACAGGATACCCGCCAGCGGCGCGTTAAACGCCGCAGACAGCCCCGCGGCGGCCCCCGTCGCCAGCAGCGTATGCCGTGCTTCGGCGCTGCGCATACGGAACAGATCGCCGACCATGCGCCCGACGTTACCGCCCAGCTGTACCGTTGGCCCTTCCCGACCGAGCACCATGCCCGCCCCGAGGGTTCCCATCCCGCCGATAAATTTCACAGGAAGCACCCGCCACCAGCGAACCGGGCGTAGCTCCTCCAGCGCCCCCTCAATTTCAGGGATCCCCGAGCCACCTGCTTCAGGTGCGAATTTACGCACCAGAAAATAGCCCACCATGGCAAACAGTGCTGAAAGGCCAAAGGCCCACACCCAGACCAGCCATTCCCGATCGGCAAAGCTGGCGACGGTACCTATGCGCCAGTTGAGCACCGCGTTGACCGCTTTCTCGAATGCGACCCCCACCAGACCGGCCAGCGTACCAACCACGGCGGCTGCCAGCAGAATGGCTAACGGGGTTTTGTCACGGTTGAGCAGCCGCCGGATACTGACCCGGTGCTTCGCGCGCGTAAACTGTTGTTGTTCAAAAGAAGGCGTGTTCTCGTTCATTACCTGTTCTGTTTCGTCATACAAAAGGCCGCAGGGATTCTACCAGAGACAATCCCATCGTCCCCTGAAAAATACTTAACAATTGTTAAGCCTTCTGAGGGGCAAAAATTTTATAACCTCTTCCGAATCACTTAGAATAGTTGCCTTAACTTATTTCTACGAACCAGGAACGACGCCATGAGCAAGTCTGAAAACCTCTACAGCGCAGCCCGCGAGCTTATCCCAGGCGGCGTGAATTCACCCGTGCGCGCCTTTACCGGCGTGGGTGGCACCCCGCTGTTTATCGAACGTGCGGATGGCGCATATCTGTATGATGTGGATGGTAAAGCCTATGTCGATTACGTCGGCTCCTGGGGCCCGATGGTACTGGGGCACAACCACCCGGCGATCCGCAACGCGGTGATTGAAGCCGCTCAGCGCGGCCTGAGTTTCGGCGCGCCAACCGAGATGGAAGTCAAAATGGCGGAGCTGGTCACCGAGCTGGTGCCAACGATGGACATGGTGCGTATGGTGAACTCCGGTACCGAAGCGACCATGAGCGCTATCCGTCTGGCGCGCGGTTTTACCGGTCGTGACAAGATCATCAAGTTCGAAGGTTGTTATCACGGCCATGCCGACTGCCTGCTGGTAAAAGCCGGTTCCGGCGCGCTGACCCTCGGCCAGCCAAACTCTCCGGGGGTGCCGGCTGATTTCGCGAAACACACGCTGACCTGCACCTATAACGATCTGAACACCGTTCGCGCCGCGTTCGAGCAGTATCCGCAGGAGATCGCCTGCATCATCGTTGAACCGGTGGCGGGCAACATGAACTGTATTCCACCGCAGCCGGATTTCCTGCCGGGCCTGCGCGCGCTGTGCGATGAGTTCGGCGCGCTGCTGATCATCGACGAAGTGATGACTGGTTTCCGCGTCGCGCTGGCGGGAGCGCAGTCATACTACGGCGTTGAGCCGGATCTGACCTGCCTCGGCAAAATCATTGGCGGCGGCATGCCCGTCGGCGCGTTTGGCGGCCGTAAGGACGTAATGGACGCGCTGGCGCCAACCGGTCCGGTTTACCAGGCGGGTACGCTCTCCGGTAACCCGATTGCGATGGCGGCGGGCTTTGCCTGTCTGACCGAAGTGGCGCAGCCGGGTATCCACGAAACCCTGACGGACCGGACGACGCAGCTGGCAAACGGCCTGCTGGAAGCCGCAGAAGACGCGGGTATCCCGCTGGTGGTAAACCACGTCGGCGGGATGTTCGGGATTTTCTTCACCGATGCGAAAACCGTGACCTGCTATCAGGACGTGGTGAAATGCGACGTGGAACGCTTCAAACGCTTCTTCCACCTGATGCTGGAAGAAGGCGTGTATCTTGCGCCGTCAGCGTTTGAAGCGGGCTTTATGTCCGTGGCGCACAGCGAAGAAGATATCAATAACACCATCGACGCAGCGCGTAAGGTGTTTGCGAAGCTGTAAAATGTGCGGCTTGATGCCCTCACCCCAACCCTCTCCCACAGGGAGAGGGAGCAAACACGAAAACGGCAATCTAAGGATTGCCGTTTACTTTTATTACCGACTCTGCTTTCTCAACAGATATATAAAGTACGGCGCGCCGATAAAGGTCGACAGCAGGCCCGCCGGGATCTGATACGGGAACAGCACCATCCTTCCGCACCAGTCAGCAAAGACCAGGATCGCCCCTCCCGTCAGCGCAGAGATCACGATATGCGGCAAAGTCCGGCGGAAGCCCATCATACGGGCGATATGCGGCGCCATTAATCCGACAAAACTGAGCGGGCCGATAGTCATGGTGGCCGTCGCCGTCAGGCACGCGGCCAGCAGCAACAGGGCGATACGCGTTGGCGTCAGCGCCACCCCGACCGCGCGGGCGGTATCCCCACCCAGCGGCAGAATGGTCATCCAGCGACGGCACAGCGGCACAATCGCCAGCAGCACAATCATCACAATCCCGGTATGCACCACCTGACTGCCGGTGGCGTTGTACGTTGAACCGGAAATCCAGGTCAGGATCTGCGCCATGCGCGGATCGCCGCTCGCCTGCAACATCATCAGCAGCATAGTAAACGCGGTGCTGAGCGCCATCCCGGCCAGCAGCATGCGGTGAGGTGAGAACCCCCCTCGCCCGGAGGCGATCAGGATAATCATCAGCGTGACTGCCGCGCCGATACTCCCGGCAGGCATCAGCCAGCCGAACGCATTTCCCGGCACGAGGAACAACATCAACACTACGCCAAACGCGGCCCCGGAGCTGATCCCTAATACTTCCGGGCTTGCCATCGGGTTGCCGGTGAGACGCTGGATAATACAGCCCGCCACCGCCAGCATGACGCCCGCAATCAGCGCGGAGAAGATCCGCGGCCAGCGCCACTGCATAAGTTCATGCAGCAAATCACCCGTCGCCCAGTGCCAGCCCGTGGCGTCGCGTCCCAGCGAGAGTGCGGCAAACGAGGCGATAACCAGCACCGCCAGCCCGGCAAGGCTGAACCACACCACCGACTGACGTTCGGCATGTACTTTATCGCCGGCATCCATTGCCGGGGCGCTAATGCTGCGCAGGCGCGGCAACAGCCACAGCAGCAGCGGCGCGCCGATCAGGGCCGTCACCGAGCCCGTGGAAACTTCCATCCAGACGCGCGCCAGCCAGAGAATGAGTTGATCGGAAAGCCAGAGGATCAGCGCGCCAATCAGCGGAGCCAGCATCAGCCGCGCCAGCAGACGGCGCGCGCCGAGCATTTTTGCCAGCAATGGCGCAAACAGGCCGATAAACCCGATGATGCCGACAGCGTTAACCAGTAACGCGCTCAGCACAATCGCCAGGGTCAGGGCCGCCAGACGCGCCAGCGACAGCGCCAGCCCCAGATTGCGCGCCACGCCGTCATCGAGGCCCATCAACGTCAGCGGACGCAGCAGCAGCAGCGTCAGCACCACGCCGCCGAACAGCTGCGGCCACAGGCGCTGGACGATACTCCAGTCGGTCTGGGTGAGCGTGCCGGTACTCCACATAAACATGCTTTGCAGCTGGTCGTGGTGAAACAGCACCAGCAGCTGGTTGATTGCCCCACAGTAGAGGCTGACGACCAGCCCCGCGAGGATCAGCGTGACCGGCGAGAGACGTTTTCCCCAGGCCACGCCAAAGACCAGCGCACCGACCACACATGCGCCTGCCAGCGCGGCAAACTGCGAGGTTAACGCTCCCGGCAGGGTCCAGAGAGTAGTGATGGTGATCCCCAGCTGAGCCCCCGTCGCCACGCCCAGCGTGGTCGGCTCTGCCAGCGGGTTACGCAGCACCTGCTGAAACAGTACGCCCACCAGTCCCAGTCCCGCCCCGACCAGCAGGGAGATAGCCAGACGCGGCAGCAGGCTGTAGTGGAACAGCATTTGCTGAATATTATCGATATCCGGTGCGGCAAACGCGGCTGCCCACTGATCGCGCGGTAACGCCGTGGTCAGGTTAAAGCCGGTTAACGCCAGGGCAGCCAGAAAAATGAGCGCTAACAGCAACATCGGGAAACGGGCCATCCGCGTGCTCATGCCTTGCCTCCCAGTGCATTGTCCAGCACGCGGGCAAAATGCATTGCCGACAGCGTCGCGCCGTAGAACCATACCGCTGGCGCGCGCAGGAAGCGCTGCTCGCGGACGAACGGCATTGCCTGCCAGAGCGGGGTCGCCATCAGGGTTTGCATTTCGCGCTCGTTCCCGTGATCGAAGCACAGCACGTCCACATCACGAAACGCCGCCAGACGGTCAATCCCCACGGCGGTACTGCCCCAGAATGTCATCTCGCCTTCCCAGGCATTGCGAATGCCAAAGCTGTCGAGCACTTCCTGGAACAGACAGTTATTTCCAAAGACCAGCATATGGCGGGCATCCAGCAGGGTTACCATCAGCAAAGGCCGATCGCCACGGTGGGCAAAGCGCGGCTTGAGGGAATCAATCAGCGCATCAAATTCATCGAGATGTTTTTTCGCCTGAGCCTCACGGTTGAGGAACTGCGCCATCTCGTGGATGGAATTTTTTGCCATGGTCAGCGGCTTTTTGCCGTCGCTGAAGGAAAAGCCCCGTCCGGGCGCAATCTTCGCCATGGTCTCTTCCGACGGGCCATACCCCGCAGACCAGAATAAATAAGACGGTTTCATCTGGGTGAGAAGCTCAAGGTTCGGCTCCGTACGCAGACCGATGTCGATGACGGAGTCCGGCAGTTTTGGCTCATTCACCCACAGGGTGTAGTTGGGAATATCGGCCACGCCGTAGGGCGTCACGCCCAGCGCCATCATCAGTTCGACGGGCAACCACTCCAGCGCCACGATGCGGTGCGGATCGATAGCGGCAGCGCGGGCCGGGCCCATCTTTAACAGCAGCGGTGAGAGCGCCATGGCTGTCAGCAGGCGACGGCGGCTAATGAATGTTGGATCCAGCATCAGTAGACAAAGCTCACGGGTGCAGCACCGGCCGGGTGAGGCAGGATGCCCATAGGAATACCGTAGATATGTTCCAGCGTTTCGCTGCGCATCAGTTCGGCAGGCGTACCCTGAGCGATCATTTCACCGCCGCGCAGCGCTACCAGGTAGTCGCAATAGCGTGCCGCCATGTTGATATCATGCAGAACGGCAATCACCGTCAGGCCGCGCTGCTGACTTAAGCGATGCACCAGCGCCAGGACGTCAACCTGATGAGCAATGTCCAGCGCCGACGTGGGTTCGTCGAGCAGCAGGCAGCGGCTGTCCTGCGCCACCAGCATCGCGATCCATGCGCGCTGACGCTCGCCACCGGACAGGCTATCCACCAGACGGTGCGCCAGCGGTTTTAACCCAACCAGCGCGATCGCCTCTTCCACTTTCTCTCTGTCAGCGACGCCAAAACGCCCGAGCGCACCGTGCCACGGATAACGTCCAATCGCCACCAGCTCGCGCACCGTCATCCCCTCCGCCTGCGGCAACTGCTGCGGCAGATAGGCCACCTTGCGGGCAAAGGCCTTACTGTTCCAGCTCGCCAGCGGCTGATCATCCAGCAATATGTCGCCCTCGGACGGCGGCTGATGACGACCCAGCATCTTCAGCAGCGTCGATTTACCGGAACCATTGTGCCCGATTAAACCGGTCACTTTACCTGCGGGAAACGTCAAAGAAAGCGGATGCAGCAAGGTGCGCCCGGGTACGCGAAAGGAGAGATTGTTGAGCGTGAAGGTGGAGTCGGATTGCGTTTTATTATCCTGCATGTCAGCCAACTTAAATAAAAAGGGCACGGCGAACCGTGCCCAGAAAGAGGTTAGAAGCGGAAGGTCGCGGTGGCAACAACCTGGCGTCCTGCTCCCCAGTAGCATGCATACTCGCTGTAGCAGCTGGAGACGTATTCACGGTCAAAGATGTTGTTCACGTTGACGCCGACGGAAGAGCCCGGCAGACCGAAGCGCGCCAGATCGTATTTCACGGTCGCATCCGCCAGGGCATAACCCGCGACGTTAAAGGACTCATAGGCTTTAGGCGACGCTGAGGAGTAGTACGTCACCGTGTTACCGATGTAACGCGCGCCCGCACCGACAGTCAGGCCACTCAGCGCCGTCTCGTGGAAGGTGTAATCCGCCCACAGGGATGCCATGTTGCGCGGTACTTCTGCCGGACGACGACCTTCATACCAGGTATCGTGGGTATATTCCGCATCGGTGTAGCTGTAGGCCGCCGTTACGTTCACGTTAGCCGACACCGCCGCTTTCGCTTCCAGCTCAAAGCCACGGGAGCGAATTTCACCGCCCTGCACGCTAAAGCCGCTGGTCGGGTTCGCCGGATCGGCGGTCAGGTTATTGTTCTTGGTCAGCTGGTAGACCGCGGCCGTCACCACAACAGGCAGATCTTTCGGAACATACTTCACGCCCGCTTCATACTGCTTGCCGCGCGCCGGATCGAACGGTTTGCCACCTTGGGTGGTACCAGAGAGCGGCTCAAAGGATTCACTGTAGCTGAAGTATGGGGTGATCCCGTTGTCGAACAGGTAGTTAATCCCCCCGCGCCAGGTAAATGCCTGATCGTTAATTTCCGCGGTGGTCCCGTTATTACGGTTAAAGGCAGACGTTTTCGCAAAGTCATAGCGCCCACCCAGGGTGAGTACCCACTTATCCCATTCCGCCTGATCCTGCGCATAGAGCCCGGTCTGCTCCTGGCGATTGAGCATGGCATACGGGAAGTTCACATTGACGTTCGCATTGCCGTGCTGCGGATTGTTCATGCTGATCGGATCGGCGGTACCGTAGTCAGCATCAATGTCATTGCGCATACGAAGGTAATCCACACCCGTCAGCAGCGTATGGTCAACGGCGCCGGTCGCGAATTTCGACTGGAGCTGTGTATCAACCGTGAACGAGTTGAGGTCTTCATCTGAGCGCACGTACGCGCGGCTGATCTGGGCCGGGGCGATATAGCCGTTACCGTAAACTGAACGGTAAAGCGTGTTGATTTTGGTATAACGCAGGTTCTGACGCACGGTGAAGGTGTCGTTGAATTCATGCGCGAAGCTGTAACCCACCATTTTCTGACGACGGGAGATCTTATTGTCTTCATCGCCTTCGTTGAAATCGGTCGGCAGTTTGTGCGCTTTTCCGTTAGCATCATAGTAAGGCACAACGGTACCTTCACGCGGCAGCCAGCCGTAGTAACCCGCATCCGGATCGCTCTGGAAGTTGCTCAGGAAAGTGAAATCGGTTTTATCATCAGGACGCCAGCTGAAAGACGGCGCAATCGCGTAACGAGTAGACTTCACCATTTCCTGCTGCGCGTTTTCACTGCGCCCCAGACCGGTCAGACGGTAGGACCACACGCCGTCATCGTCAATCGCGTCGCTGAAATCAAACCCGGTCTGCCAGAGATTATCCGTCCCCATTTTGAACTGAATTTCTTTCAACGGTTCCGTGGTTGGACGCTTGCTGACCATACTCACCACCCCACCCGGGTGGCTTTTGCCATACAGTACGGACGTCGGGCCACGCAGCAGCTCTACGCGCTCAAGGAAGTACGGGTCCATGGACGCTTCAGAGTAGTTGTCTCCCTGCAACTTCATACCATCCAGATACTGGTTGGTATTCACGGTGCTGGAGGTCGTGAAACCACGAATCGAAACCACATCGTAAGTTGTTGATGCGCCGCGCGTTGCGAAAACGCTTGGGGTATAGGCCAGCGCCTGTTTAACCGTTCCCGGCTGTTTCATGTCCATCTCTTCACGTGTCACCACGGAAATGGACTGCGGGGTTTTCTCGATCGGTGTATCGGTTTTCGTCGCCGTTGCAGTGCGCTTCGCTGCAATCGTCGGTGCAGGACCCCAGGCACTTTCCTGCGCTGCCGGTGCGGCAGTCACGGTGATGGTTTCTTCTTTCTTGGGGGTTTCAGCGGCCTGTGCGTAAGCAGACATGCCGGCAACCGCTGTGGCTACGACGACTGCGAGTTTACGCAGCGACGTGTTAATTGGCTGAGCAGTATTGGAAAGCGCCATGATGGATCTCTGATGGAAAAGTGAATGATAACGTAAACGAGAATTATTATTATGACCGCAGAATAATATGCGAAACGCTGACGGCATAGCAAGCGATATGCGGCCCTACAAGAATTGAGGGTTTAAGAAATAATCAACGGAAAACGGGTCGTTAATAAGGATTGAAAACAGGGTTAAGGAAATGAGTTACTGAGGTGAAAAAAATACCCCCTTCCTGAGAAGGGGGTATCAGTAGGGTTAGTTCCCGCCGAACATATCCTTGATCCAGCCGGCGACGCCATCGCTGTCTTTCTTCTCTTCCTGCTGCTGCGGCTGTTGCTGCTGCGGCTGCTGAGGTTGAGAAGACTGATCGAACGGGTTACCTGTCGGTTCTTCTGGCTGGCTTTGCTGGCACAGCGCATCCGGGTTGGTCGTCCAGACCGGCAGCGTACGCACGCCACCGCCGCAAATGAAGTTACCCGAGCTGTCCACGCCCATATCGACGATATCTTCCGGGGCAACGAGGTTCAGCGGCACCGGAGACTGATTCGCGAGGTAGCGCTGGTAAATCGACATCGCCCCGCTCGCCCCGTAAAGTTTGGTCGGCTGGTTATTATCGCGACCCACCCAGGTGATCACCACTTCACGGCCATCAATACCGGCGAACCAGGTATCCACGTTGTTGTTGGTGGTCCCGGTTTTACCTGCCAGATGCAGGCCCGGATACTTCGCCCCCAGCTGACGGCCCGTACCACGCTGAACAACCTGCTGCATGGTCCACAGCGTCATATAGGCCGCCTGCGCCGGAACAGCGCGCTCAGCCTGCGGGAAGCTCTGATACAGCACGGAACCATCTTCGGCAATCACCGAACGCAGAGCGGAGAGCGGCGCTCGGTTACCGCCGCTGGCGATGGTCTGGAACGCCTGCGCCACTTCGATTGGCGTCAGGTTAAGCGCCCCCAGGATCATGGCCGGAACAGGGTGCAGCTGATCTTTCGGTACGCCCAGCTTCTGCCAGGTGTCGGTGATGGCTGGCAGGCCCAGCGCCATCCCGAGGTTAACCGTTGGCACGTTCATCGAGCGGGTTAACGCATCCACCAGCATCACCTGACCGCTGAACTGTCTGTCATCGTTCTGCGGTGACCATACCTGGCCGTTAGGCTGGCGCAGGGAAATTGGCGCATCGGCAATCCAGGTATTCAGGCGATAAAGATTCGGCTGGCTCAGCGCGGTCAGATAGGTCGCCGGTTTTGCCAGTGAACCAATCGAACGACGCGCCTGCATGGCACGGTTATAGCCCGCAAACTGCGGCTCAGCACCGCCCACCATGGCACGAACTTCGCCGGTGTTACGGTCAACCACTACCATCGCAGTTTCCAGATCGCTCAGCTTACGCTGCTTTTTCAGCGCCGGAATACCTTCTACCGCCGCTTTTTCTGCGGCATCCTGCGCCACGGAGTCGAAGGTGGTAAAGATTTTCACGCCGGAGAGATCTTTCACTTTATCTCCGAGCTTAGACTGCAACTCCTGACGTACCATCTGCATAAACGCAGGCTGCGGAGAGATCACCCCACCGCGCGGCTGAACGCCCAGCGGACGCGCGCTCAGCATGTCGTACAGCTCCTGGTCAATCACCTGCTGTTGTTGCAGCAGACGCAGCACCAGGTTACGACGCTCCAGCGCCAGTTTCGGGTTACGCCACGGGTTGTAGATCGACGCGCCTTTCACCATGCCCACCAGCAGCGCCTGCTGGTCAAGGCTCAGCTCTTCTACCGGACGACCAAAGTAGTACAGGCTCGCCAGCGGGAAGCCGCGGATCTCGTTATCGCCGCTCTGACCGAGGTACACCTCGTTCATGTACAGTTCAAGGATACGATCCTTGCTGTAGCGCGCATCCATCAGCACGGCCATGTACGCTTCGTTGGCTTTACGCCAGTAAGAGCGCTCGCTGGAGAGGAACAGGTTTTTCACCAGCTGCTGGGTCAGGGTACTTGCCCCCTGCACCGTACGCCCGGCGGTCAGGTTCGCCAGTACCGCACGCCCAATGGAATAAAGGCTTATACCGTCGTGCTCGTAGAAGTGGCGGTCTTCAGTTGCCAGCAGGGTATCCACCAGCAGATCCGGGAAGCCGTTACGCGCCACGAACAGGCGCTGTTCGCCGTTTGCGGACGACAGCATGGTGATGAGACGCGGATCGAGACGGAAGAAACCGAACTGGCGATCGTTATCCATGTTCTCAATGGTTTCCAGACGATCGCCGTCAAAGGTCAGACGCGCGCGCACCTGCCCTTCTTTACTGTCCGGGAAGTCGAACGGACGGCGGATCATCTCAATGCTTTTCGCCTGGACGGTAAACTCACCCGGACGGGTCATTTTCGTGACCTGACGATACTGCGTGGCTTGCAGCAGCTTCACCATCTCGTTCTTGCTGATGGACATGTCCGGCTCAAGGTTCACCATGCGGCCGTACACTGCCGCAGGCAATTGCCAGACTTTCCCGTCGATACGGCTGCGGATCTTCTGATCCAGATAAACGCCGTAAATCGCGATCAGGACAACAAAAACAATGAACAGCTTCAGCAGCAGCCAGAACCAGCCGCGCTTCCCACGAGGCTTACGCCCTTTGCCTTTCCCTTTACGCGGCATCGGTTCTTCATCCTCATAATCGTCTTCATAGTCATCGTCATACTCCTCATCTCTGAGGCGACGACGGCTTACCTTTTCTTTCGCCGGACGCGTCGGCTTTCCCTTACGTCCTATTGGCTCGCGGTCATTCCCCGCCATGCTTTTTCTCCGCAACATTCAGGCGCAAAGGCCAGATTTTCTTATCTTGCACAGGTCAGTGAAAGAAGAAATCTCTCAAAATAAACAGCAAGACTTTCCTGTCAGGAAAGTCTTTAGTGTTTTCTCCCTCTCCCCGTGGGAGAGGGCCGGGGTGAGGGCATCAGGCCGCACAATCCAGGCCGCACTCCCCTCTTTCACCTTACTCACGAATACTTCTTCGTGCGCCGTGTCGGCGCGGTATTCGCCGGATCGTCCGGCCAGACATGTTTGGGATACCGCCCCTTCATCTCTTTTTGCACTTCACGGTAGCTCCCCGCCCAGAACGCCCCCAGGTCGCGGGTGATCTGCAACGGTCGGTGCGCCGGGGACAGCAGTTCAAGCACCAGAGAAACGCGCCCTTCTGCAATGGACGGCGTGGTAGCCTCACCAAACATCTCCTGCATCCGAACCGCCAGAGCCGGCGGATTATCCTCATGATAACGAATGGCAATCCGGCTCCCGGTTGGCACAGTGTAATGCCCTGGCAGTTCACTATCCAGACGTTGACGTAACGACCAGTCCAGTAAATTCTGTAACGCTGCCTTAACATCAAGCGCCTTCAGGGCGCGCAGCGAGTGTACACCGCTCATCTGCGGCAACAGCCACTGTTCAAGCGTCGCGAGCAGCGTCTCATCATCCACCGCTGGCCACCCCTGTTCCGGCAGCCACTTCGCGGCGCAGTGCAGACGTATACGATATTGTTCGGCCTCAGGCGTCCAGTTCAGTACGCTCAGCCCTTTTTCCCGAATGCCGTTCAGCATCGCCTGGTGTAACTCTTCTTCCGACGGCTTCGCCAGCGGTTTCGTCCCGAGCGTCAGTTTACCAATCTGGCTACGACGGAACGCCTTCAGCGTGCCCTGGGCATCATCCCATTCCACGATGTCAGATTGCTGAAGCAGCTGAGGGCAGGCACGCGTCAGAGCGTCAATATCCACGGCAACCGCCTGTAAAATGCGCGCGTCCGGGGAGTGACTACCCTGGAGTAAGAGCGGCGCAATCAGCCATTCATGGCGCGTCAGGGCGTCATCGCTGTCCAGCATCGCGCCCATCCCATTTGCCAGCTGATAGCGACCATCCAGCCCGCGACGGCGCGCAATTCTGTCCGGGAAGGCCTGGGCCAGCAGAGGGATAACTTTATCGCTGTCAGGCGATCCTCCCCGGCTCTTCAGGCGGTGACACAGCTGCTGCGCGCGCTGTTGCCAGTTTCCCTGATGGCGTGAAAAGGCCTGTCCCAGATCGCTGCTGCCACCGCGCGGCGGCTCCTCAAGAATAGCCGCCAGTTTTGCCGCCGTGGCAATTTCATCGTCGCCCTGTGCTGCCACCAGCATTGCCGCCAGACGCGGATCGTTGCCCAGCGCCGCCATTTTCTGACCGTGCGCCGTCAGTCGCTCGCCTTCCAGCGCGCCAAGCTGGGTCAGCAGGCTGCGCGCGGCGGAAAGGTTGACGACAGGCGGAGGATTAAGCCAGGTGAGCTGGTCAGGGTCCGGGCAGCCCCACTGCATCAGATCCATCACCAGCCCGGAGAGATCGCTTTGTAAAATCTCAGGCGTGCTCTGCAATGCCGCACGCTCCGCCTGCTCGGCGCTGGTTAAATGCAGGCAAATACCCGGCTCAAGACGCCCTGCTCGCCCTGCGCGCTGCACCATCGAGGCCTGGCTGATGCGCTGCGTCAGTAGCCTAGTCAGCCCGGTACGCGGATCAAAACTGGCCACCCTCTCCTGCGTACTGTCCACTACCAGGCGAATGCCTTCGATGGTCAAACTGGTTTCCGCGATATTGGTCGCCAGCACCACTTTGCGCTGCCCCGCCGGTGCGGGAAGGATCGCCTTGCGCTGGTCAGCCAATGGCAGCGCGCCGTAGAGCGGGCACAGCATAACGTCACTGTTCACCCGGGATGCCAGTTGCTCCTGTACGCGCTGGATTTCGCCTGCGCCGGGTAAAAACAGCAGCAGCGAGCCGGGCTCCTGACGGAGCAATTCGGCGGTGGCGATGGCAACCGCTTCGTCAAAACGCTGATGGGCAGGCAGCGGCTGATACCGGCGCTCGACCGGGAACGCACGCCCTTCAGAGGCGATCATCGGCGCATCAGGGAGCGTCTGCCGGAGCCGCTCGTTATCCAGCGTCGCCGACATAATCAGCAGCCGAAGGTCGTCGCGCAGCCCCTGCTGAACGTCGAGCAGCAGCGCAAGGGCCAGATCGGCCTGGAGGCTGCGCTCGTGAAATTCATCAAGGATCACCAGCCCGACGCCGGTCAGCTCCGGATCGTTTTGCAGCATACGGGTGAGAATGCCTTCGGTGACCACCTCCAGCCGCGTGGATGGTCCAACGCAGGTTTCGGCGCGCATCCGGTACCCTACCGTCTCGCCCGGTTTTTCATCCAGCAGTTCCGCCAGGCGCTGCGCCACATTGCGCGCCGCCAGCCTGCGCGGCTCCAGCAGGATAATTTTCCCGCTGATGCTCCCCTCACGCAGAATTTGCAGGGGCAGCCAGGTGGATTTACCCGCCCCGGTGGGCGCGCTGAGCAAAACCTGTGGCGCATGTTCTAAGGCTGCGAGTAGCTCAGGAAGGACGACGGCGACGGGCAAAGAGGACACTTACGGCTCCAGAGGGTTAACATTAATCGGCGTACATTGTAGCATCGGCGCATATCATTACCGAGTCTTGCGCATGTCTGAGTCAAAACGGCTATTCTTCGCCATTGAATTACCCACCACGCTTCAACGGCAGATTGTTCGCTGGCGCGCCAGCCACTTCCCCACGGAAGCGGGCCGCCCCGTCGCCGCCGCCAATATGCACCTGACGTTAGCCTTTCTTGGTGAAGTAAGCGCTGAAAAACAGCGCGCGTTGAGCGCAATGGCCGGACGCATTTCTCAGCCGGGGTTTACGCTGCATCTTGACGATGCCGGGCAATGGCTGCGCTCTCGGGTGGTCTGGCTGGGGACGCGGCAGCCCCCTCGCGGACTGCTACAGCTCGCCAACATGCTGCGGGCGCAGGCCGCGCGCAGCGGCTGTTATCAGAGCCCGCAGCCGTTTCATCCCCACATTACCCTGCTGCGCGATGCGGGTCAGGCCGTTGCCATCCCGCCACCGGGTTTTCACTGGTCCTTTCAGGTGAATGAATTTGCACTGTACGAATCTGCCTTTGTACAAGGACGCACCCGCTATACTCCGCTCCAGCGCTGGACGCTGGGCGACACGTTAAGGAATCCTGATGAAGTTTAGCCCTGCACTCCAGCCCGCCACGCTGATCCAGCGTTACAAACGCTTTCTCGCTGACGTGAGCACCCCTGAGGGCAAAACGCTCACGCTGCACTGCCCTAACACCGGCGCCATGACCGGTTGCGCCACGCCGGGTGACACGGTCTGGTATTCCACATCAGAAAATACTAAACGCAAATATCCCCATACCTGGGAAATGACCGAGACGCAAAACGGGGCATTTATTTGCGTGAATACCCTGCGCGCAAATCAGCTGGTTAAGGAAGCCCTGACAAATGGGATCCTTCCTGAACTGGTGGGTTACGGCACGCAAAAAAGCGAAGTGAAATATGGCGATGAAGGCAGCAGAATTGATTTCATGTTACAGGCGGAAGACCGCCCTGAGTGCTATATTGAAGTGAAATCAGTGACGTTAGCGGAACAGGAAAACGGCTTCTTTCCGGATGCGGTAACGCTACGTGGCCAGAAGCATCTGCGAGAGCTAATGAGTGTAGCGGCGGCGGGCAAGCGCGCCGTGTTGCTGTTTGCGGTTCTGCATTCAGCCATTGAACGGTTTTCCCCGGCCCGTCATATTGATCCTAAATACGCGCAATTGTTGAATGAGGCACAAAAGCAGGGGGTAGAGATTTTCGCTTATAAAGCGGAACTTTCTGCCGATAATATGACTCTGAGATCCTCTCTTCCCATTGTCTTATAAGGGATTAGACGATTGACTAATAAGTGTTCTGGCCGCGTGCGCAAATACGCTTTTCCTCACAGGGTTGTCAAGTGTTACGTTTAGATAATTGCCATACGGAAAAGCATCTGCTATTTATAGCGACCTGATTTTTCCCCCAACACGGGGATCGATAGTGCGTGTTAAGGAGAAGCAACATGCAAGAAGGGCAAAACCGTAAAACATCGTCCCTGAGTATTCTCGCCATCGCTGGGGTGGAGCCGTATCAAGAGAAGCCGGGCGAAGAGTATATGAACGAAGCCCAGCTGTCGCACTTCAAGCGTATTCTTGAAGCATGGCGTAATCAACTCAGGGATGAAGTCGATCGCACCGTTACACATATGCAGGATGAAGCTGCTAACTTCCCGGACCCGGTTGACCGTGCCGCTCAGGAAGAAGAGTTCAGCCTCGAACTGCGTAACCGTGACCGCGAGCGCAAACTGATCAAAAAGATCGAAAAAACGCTGAAGAAGGTCGAGGACGAAGATTTTGGCTACTGCGAATCCTGCGGTGTTGAAATCGGTATTCGTCGCCTGGAAGCGCGTCCAACAGCCGATCTGTGCATCGACTGTAAAACGCTGGCAGAAATCCGCGAAAAACAGATGGCTGGCTAACGCCTGCCCTCTCACTACTCTGCTAAGGCGGGAGTCTCTCCCGCCTTGTTACCGTTGATATGTCTGAATCTCACTATATCGGGCGCTTTGCGCCATCTCCCTCCGGTGAATTACACTTCGGCTCATTAATTGCCGCGCTTGGCAGCTACCTACAGGCTCGCGCCCGTCAGGGTCAATGGCTGGTCCGCATTGAAGATATCGATCCTCCGCGTGAAGTTCCCGGTGCAGCAGAAACTATTCTGCGTCAGCTGGAACATTACGGTCTTCACTGGGACGACGACGTACTCTGGCAGTCTCAACGCCATGATGCCTACCGTGAACGTCTGGCGTGGCTTGCTGAACAGGGGCTTTCCTATAACTGCACCTGCACGCGGGCGCGTATTCAGAGCGTAGGTGGCGTTTACGACGGCCACTGCCGTACGCGGCACAACGGTCCTGAGAATGCCGCTGTACGGCTAATACAGCGTTCTCCGGTGACGCAGTTTACCGACGTTCTCTCAGGAATAATTCAGGCGGATGAGCGCCTGGCGCGTGAAGATTTTATTATTCACCGTCGTGATGGTTTGTTTGCCTATAACCTGGCGGTGGTTGTCGATGACCATTTCCAGGGCGTCACGGAAATCGTGCGCGGGGCGGATCTGGTTGAGCCTACCGTGCGGCAAATATCGCTTTACCAGCAGTTTGGCTGGGCGGTGCCGGATTACATCCATCTGCCGCTGGCGGTCAATGAACAGGGAAATAAGCTGTCAAAACAGAATCATGCCCCGGCGCTGCCTGACGGCGATCCGCGCCCGGTTTTGATCGACGCGCTGCGATTTCTCAACCAGAATGTAACGCAGGAATGGCAGGATCTGAGTCTGGATGAATTGCTGAAAACAGCCATTGCTGACTGGACGCTTATGGCCGTGCCAAAAATCCAGCATTCTCAAATGCGTTGCGCTGAGCTATGATTAGCCGCTTTTTTGATAACAAAACACACTACGAGGTGTACTATTTTTACCCGAGTCGCTAATTTTTGCCGTAAAGTGCTGAGCCGCGAAGAGAGCATGGCGAACGACGCTATTGCACAGCCACACATGTCGGTCATTCCGCGTGAGCAGCACAATATTTCCCGCAAAGATATCAGTGAAAATGCCCTCAAGGTGCTCTATCGTCTGAATAAAGCAGGCTACGAGGCCTATCTCGTCGGCGGCGGGGTGCGCGATTTACTGCTGGGAAAAAAACCAAAAGATTTCGACGTGACGACCAGCGCCACGCCTGAGCAGGTGCGTAAATTATTCCGCAACTGCCGTCTGGTTGGCCGCCGTTTCCGTCTGGCGCACGTGATGTTTGGACCGGAGATTATTGAAGTGGCGACCTTCCGCGGTCACCACGAAGCGGGCGTTAACGATCGCACGACTTCCCAGCGCGGCCAAAACGGTATGCTGCTGCGCGACAACATCTTCGGCTCTATTGAAGAAGATGCTCAGCGTCGCGATTTCACCATCAACAGCCTTTACTACAGCGTGGCGGATTTTACCGTGCGCGATTACGTCGGCGGTATGCAGGATCTGAAAGACGGTCTGATTCGCCTGATCGGTACGCCGGAAACGCGCTATCGCGAAGATCCGGTCCGAATGCTGCGCGCCGTGCGTTTCGCCGCCAAGCTGAACATGCGTATCAGCCCGGAAACCGCAGAGCCGATCCCGCGTCTGGCGACGCTGATTAACGACGTGCCCCCTGCCCGTCTGTTTGAGGAGTCGTTAAAGCTGCTCCAGGCAGGCTACGGGTTTGAAACCTACAACCTGCTGCGTGAATACAACCTGTTCCAGCCGCTGTTCCCGACCATTACCCGCTACTTCACCGAAAACGGTGACAGCGCAATGGAGCGGATAATTGCGCAGGTGCTGAAGAACACCGATACCCGTATTCATAACGATATGCGCGTGAATCCGGCGTTCCTGTTCGCGGCCATGTTCTGGTATCCGCTGCTGGAAACGGCGCAGCGCATTACCCAGGAGAGCGGTCTCGCCTATTATGATGCGTTCGCGCTGGCGGCAAACGACGTGCTGGACGAAGGCTGTCGCACGCTGGCGATCCCGAAACGTATTACCACGCTGGTGCGTGATATCTGGCAGCTTCAGCTGCGTATGTCCCGCCGTCAGGGTAAACGCGCCTGGAAGCTGATGGAGCATCCTAAGTTCCGCGCCGCGTTCGATCTGCTCTCTCTGCGTGCTGAAGTTGAACGGAACCCGGAGCTACAGCGCCTGACGCAGTGGTGGGGCGAGTTTCAGGTTTCTGCGCCACCGGAGCAGAAAGATATGCTTACGGATCTCGATGATGAGCCAGCACCGCGCCGCCGTCACCGTCGCCCGCGCAAGCGCGCACCGCGTCGTGAAGGCACGGCATGACCCTTGCGTATATCGCCATCGGCAGCAATCAGGCCTCTCCGCTGGAGCAGGTTAACGCTGCCGTGCAGGCCCTGGGAGAGATCCCCCAAAGCCGCATTGTCGCGCTGTCCTCATTTTACCGTACGCCGCCGCTCGGCCCACAGGATCAGCCTGATTATCTGAACGCCGCCGTGGTGCTGGAAACGACCCTTGACGCTGAAACGCTGCTGGATAATACCCAGCGTATTGAGCTACAGCAGGGTCGCGTCCGCAAAGCCGAACGCTGGGGACCGCGCACGCTCGATCTCGATATTATGCTTTTCGGTCACGAGGTGATTAACACCGAACGCCTCACCGTTCCGCATTACGACATGAAAAACCGCGGGTTTATGCTCTGGCCGCTGTTTGAAGTCGCGCCCGATCTCACCTTCCCTGACGGCGCCTCGCTGCACGCCGTTCTGCACAATCTCAACGCGGTTAAACCGGCCCGCTGGTAATCCCGCCTCCGCATCGATTAACCATTCATTATTTGCGGTTAATCGATTACCTAAAATCATTGTTCCCTCGAATGTTACTGTTAGAATGCGCAAAGATTCGCTTTTGGGCCATCAGGAAACAGTATGAAACCAACCACCATCTCCTTATTGCAGAAATGCAAACAGGAAAAAAAACGCTTCGCCACTATCACCGCGTATGACTACAGCTTCGCAAAACTGTTTGCCGAAGAAGGGATCAACGTCATGCTGGTCGGGGACTCGTTAGGGATGACGGTACAAGGACATGATTCCACTCTGCCGGTCACGGTCGAGGATATTGCTTACCATACCCGCGCCGTGCGCCGGGGTGCCCCCGCCTGCCTGCTGCTTTCCGATCTGCCGTTTATGGCGTATGCCACCCCGGAACGAGCCTTCGAAAATGCGGCGACAGTGATGCGCGCCGGCGCCAATATGGTCAAAATCGAAGGCGGCGCCTGGCTGGTCGATACGGTGAAAATGCTCACCGACCGCGCGGTGCCGGTTTGTGGTCATTTGGGGCTGACGCCGCAGTCTGTCAACATCTTTGGCGGATATAAGGTGCAGGGCCGAGGCGATGCGGCGCAGACGTTGTTTGATGATGCCGTGGCGCTGGAAGCCGCAGGCGCGCAGCTGCTGGTGCTGGAGTGTGTGCCGGTTGAGCTGGCTAAGCGTATCACTGAGGCGCTGTCGATTCCGGTGATCGGCATCGGCGCGGGCAACGTCACCGACGGCCAGATACTGGTCATGCACGACGCCTTCGGGATCACCGGCGGCCACATTCCAAAATTTGCAAAAAATTTCCTGACAGAAGCAGGCGACATGCGAGCTGCTGTGCGGCAGTATATTGCCGAAGTTGAGTCCGGCGTTTATCCGGGCGAAGAACACAGTTTCCATTAAGGAGTCCAGGTGTGCTAATCATAGAAACTCTGCCGCTGCTGCGTCAGCATATTCGTCGGGCGCGTCAGGAAGGTAAACGTATCGCCCTTGTTCCAACCATGGGCAACCTGCACGACGGCCATATGAAGCTGGTCGATGAAGCGAGAGCCCGGGCAGATATCGTGGTGGTCAGTATCTTCGTTAACCCGATGCAGTTCGATCGCGAAGACGATCTGGCGCGCTATCCACGTACCTTGCAGGAAGATTGCGAGAAGCTCAAAAAACGTCATGCGGATATCGTTTTCGCACCGGCACCCGCAGATGTGTATCCCCAGGGCACCACTGAATCGACCTACGTCGACGTGCCAGGTATTTCGACCATGCTGGAGGGCGCCAGCCGCCCGGGCCATTTCCGTGGCGTCTCCACCATCGTCAGTAAGCTGTTTAACCTGGTGCAGCCGGACATCGCCTGCTTTGGCGAGAAAGATTTCCAGCAGCTGGCGCTGATCCGCAAGATGGTCGCGGATATGGGTTACGACATCGAGATCGTCGGCGTACCGATTGTGCGTGCGAAAGATGGCCTGGCGCTCAGTTCCCGTAACGGCTATCTGACCGCCGAACAACGTAAAATTGCGCCGGGCTTAAGCAAAGTCATGAATACCATGGCAGAGCAACTGCTGGCAAAAGAGTTAACAGCAGAAGAGATCATCGCCCTGGCTGAACAGGCGCTGAACGAGAAAGGTCTTCGTGCTGACGACGTTCAAATTCGGGATGCCGATACGCTTCTGGCACTTACAGAGACCAGCAAACGTGCGGTAATTCTGGTGGCGGCATGGCTCGGCCAGGCCCGCCTTATCGATAACAAAGTGGTTGAGCTGGCGTAGTTTTTCTACCCGGAAGATGAAAGGTAAACGTAATGATTCGCAAAATGCTGCAAGGTAAGCTTCACCGTGTGAAAGTCACTCAGGCCGACCTGCATTATGAAGGCTCCTGCGCCATCGACCAGGATTTTCTCGACGCGGCAGGTATTCTCGAAAACGAAGCCATTGATATCTGGAACGTTAATAACGGCAAACGCTTCTCTACCTACGCGATTGCCGCTGAGCGCGGGTCCAAAATCATCTCCGTCAACGGGGCGGCGGCGCACTGCGCTGACGTGGGCGATATCGTGATTATCGCCAGCTTTGTCATGATGTCTGACGAAGAAGCGCGCCGCTGGCAGCCTAAAGTGGCCTACTTTGAAGGCGACAACGAGATGAAACGTACTGCGAAAGCCATTCCGGTACAGGTGGCCTGATAATATTTATCCCATGACCCATTCCTGCGTATTTATTAAATGAATGGGTCATTAAAATGCATTTATTTAATTAATATCCAAACTCTCCCCGATTCACCAGACAAACCCATCACATTGATAAAAAATAATTTTAAATTTACTAAAGCATTCATTTAGTTTAAATCACGCACAACATCTATATTTCATTGAAATTAACAATATAATTCGCCACGAAATTTAATTTCAAATAAAAGCTTTACGGGCATTTATTATTTACTCAACGAATATGGATATTGAAATGATTTCTAAAAAATATGGTTTGGCAATTGCAATGGCAAGCGTTCTGGCTGCGGGTTCAGCAGTAGCAGCAGATGACACGGGCACCATCACTTTCCACGGCATGGTTTCTAACAATACTTGCCAGGTCTCCCTTGACCAGAAAATCGATCAAAACGGTAACGATTTTGACGTAACCCTGGACACCGTATTTGTACGTGATTTTGCAACCGCACTGGGTACCACCAGCACCCTGGGTGAAAAGAAATTCACCCTTTCTCTGACCGGTTGTGATACCGCAACTGCGAAAAGAGCGTCTGCCCAGTTCTCTTCATGGGCGGGTTCTTCTTCTACAGAAGGCGGTCTGCTGGTGCCACCAAGCAATGCACAGGGTTCTGCTAAGAACGTTAACCTGGTGCTGTCAAACGACGGTAACTCAGCTACCGATCAGATTAAAATTGACCAGACCAACAACACTCAGAAAGCAACTATTGATGCAACTTCTGGCGCAGGAAACCTGTACTACCGCGTAGCCTACACCCAAGGTCAGGGCTGGGATGCAACAAACAACCCAGTAGCTGCTGGTACCGTGCAGGCACAGGTTGCCTTCACCATGATTTACGAATAAGAGATTCGTAAACTTTAAATTAAGCAATCCTTCATGATAAATGAGGGATTGCTTGTGTAATTCCAAAAGGAAGTGGAAAAATGTCTCATTCAATCTTCATTAAAAGTTTTAAAGCCGCATTGCTCGCAACTGCTTTTTTGGCCGCATCGAATGCTAGTGCGGACATTGTTATTTCCGGCACCCGTATTATCTACCCACAGTCATCGAAGGATGTCGTCGTTAATCTCGATAACCATGGAACCAAACCGCTTTTGGTTCAAACCTGGCTTGATGATGGGCGTGATGGCGTAAACCCGGAAGAGTTGAAGCTTCCTTTTATCATTACCCCTCCGGTATCCCGTATTGACCCGAAAAAAGGCCAATCCGTACGTATTACCTACACAGGTACACCTTTACCACAGGATCGTGAATCGCTTTTCTGGTTCAATGTCCTGGAGATTCCGCCAAAATCAAAAGCTGCAAATAAAGAGAATCTTAACCAGCTTCAGCTGGCATTCAGAACGCGTATTAAATTCTTTTACCGACCAGACGGGTTAAAAGGCTCGGCAGGTGAAGCCGCTGAGCATTTGACATGGACGCAGAAAAAAGAGGGGAACGCAGTTAAGCTTGTTGCCCATAATAACTCACCCTATAACGTCTCCGTTTCGGCGGTAACCATTAAAGCCAGTCAAAAAACATACGACGTTGATCATAAGGCCGTTCCACCGTTTAGTGATACCACAATGACGGTGAAAGGTTTAGCTTCTGCCGTAAATGGTAAAGTCGAGTTTGATACCATTAATGACTATGGCGGCACAGACCATCACGAAGCTGGACTTAAATAGAGCACCCTTTAATACACATAATAATTGATAGCATTAACTCTGTAGAGAGCACCCTCTCTACACTGATTAAGTGGATGTGCCATGTTATTTAAACGTTCTCTTTTATGTCTTGCGATAAGCGCAGCATTACCTTTTTATGCTTGCGCAGAAAATATCACGCCAGCACAAGATCTGCCTGATAATGAAGAAGAGGTCGAGTTTAACGATCAATTTCTTTTAAATGGCAGCGCTAATATTGATATTAATCGTTTTTCACATGGCAACCCGGTTTTACCGGGGACCTATCGCACTAAGATCAACCTGAACGGTAAACTGAAGTCTACCGTGGAGGTCACGTTTAAAGATAACGGAACACCTCGTGCGACACCGTGCATAACAAAACTGCTGCTGTCACAATCGGGTGTCGACACCAGCACATTGCCTGACGGACCGGAAGACGATGAAACCTGCGTCGATATTAAAAAAACCTTCCCTGGCGCTACGGTTAGCTATGACAGTGGCAAGCAGGCAATGGATTTTAATTTTCCGCAGATTTATGTGCTGAAACGCCCGGCAGGCTATGTCGATCCATCGTTGTGGGATAACGGGATCCCTGCCGCTCTGCTCTCTTATGACATGAACGGCTGGCGTAGCGAGAGCAACGGCAGTACATCAGAAAGTGCATATGTAGGGTTACGCTATGGTCTGAATATGGGGCCATGGCGCCTGCGCTCGCGTGGCAATTTTAACTGGGACAAAGATAGCGGCACAAAATACTCCAGTCAGGATGTCTATTTGCAGCGCGATTTTACACCATTGAGCGCCCAGTTTGTCATCGGCGACTCTTACACGCGTGGCGAGGCATTTAACTCTATGAGCCTGCGCGGCGCACGCATGTACAGTGACGATCGCATGCTGCCAATGGGGTCCACCGGCTACGCTCCTGTCATCCGGGGTGTCGCGAACAGTAACGCGAAGGTCAGCGTCACGCAGAGCGGCAATAAGATTTATGAAACCTCGGTGCCACCAGGCGCGTTTGAAATAAACGACCTGAGTACCACAGGTTACGGAAATGATTTACTGGTAACGATTGAAGAAGCGGACGGCAGCAAACGCTCCTTTACCGTACCCTTTTCATCCGTTACCCAGATGCTCCGTCCGGGAGCCTCTCGCTGGGACGTCGGTTTAGGTGAATTAAATGACGATTCACTGATTGATGCGCCTAAAGTGGGTTACGGTACCCTTTACTATGGCCTGAATAATACGTTCACGGGTTATATTGGCGCACAATATACCGATATGGGTTTTTATGCCGGTATCCTCGGCGTGGCAATGAATACCCCTGTTGGTGCGTTTGCATTCGACGTTACGCAATCATATGCAGATATTGAGGGGCTGGATAAATTAAGCGGTCAAAGTTATCGTTTAACGTACAGTAAAATGATTGAGTCGACGAATACTTCCTTTAACGTTGCGGCTTATCGTTTCTCGACGGAAGACTACCTGACGCTTAACGATGCGGCGCAACTTCAGGACAGTATTAAGCACCAGAAATACTCAAACCGTAGCTATGACTCAAACGAAGCGTTATATGCAGACTATCAGCGCACCAAAAATCAGGTGCAAATTAGTCTTAACCAACCGCTAACATCCGGAGAGGACAATTATGGCTCCCTGTATGTAAGCGGCACCTGGCAGGATTACTGGAACGCTACGGGCTCAACTTCCAATTATAATATTGGGTATAACAATAGCTTCACCTACGGCAGCTACAGCCTGTCATTACAGCGAACCTATGATCAGAACGGCAAGAAAGACGACAGCGTTTATTTAAGCCTGAGCATTCCATTAAGTGTATTCTCAAAAGATAGAGGGAATTCTGGTGGATTCTCGAACATCAACATGGGATTACGTTCCGACCTTAAAGGCGGCACAAGCTTTAACACGTCCGCGGGTGGAAATACGCAAGATAATAAGGTGAGTTATTCCGTTAGCGCCTCGTCAAACAGCGGTAATTATGGTGACCTGAATCAGATAAGCGGCTACAGGTCCTATAACAGTGAATATGGCCCGCTGGGTTTATCTGCCTCTTTTGGCGATGACAACAGTAAGCAATATTCTGCCTCCTATAGCGGTGGCATGGTATTGCATTCAGGAGGCATCGCATTTGCGCCAGGGAGTATTGGTGACAACGATGCGCTGGCACTGGTCAAAGCGAGTGGCGCGAAAGGCGCCGGTATTGGCTTTGGTAACAGCGAAATAGGCAGTTCCGGCTATGGCATTCTGCCTTATATGTCCGCCTACCGTGAAAACCGCGTATACCTTGATATCAGCACGCTGGAAAACGATGTTGAAATTAAAAACACCAGTGAAATTACGGTTCCCCGCAGTGGTTCCGTCGTGCTGGTTGATTTTGCAACCGATGAAGGTCGTTCATTAATTTTAGAACTTAAGCGCACCGATAACGGATTTATTCCTTTAGGCGCTGATGTTTTAAATGAAAAAAAAGAATCAATTGGCACCGTGGGGCAGGCGGGGCAAGCCTATGTCCGCGGCGTTGAAGATGAAGGCACGCTTCATGTTGTCTGGGGAAGCGATAAAGACAGTAAGTGTGACGTGCATTATAACGTCTCATCACATGCTCAAAAAGTAGGACTTACAACGGTACTCAGCAATCAAGTGTGCCAGATGTAATTATTCGGGAAAATAACGAGAGTTTGTATGAAAAAAAATCTTTATAGCCTGCCAGTCGTTGCCATGATGATGCTGGCGTTATCAGGTTCGGCGCTCGCCGAGGGCACGAATCTCGATGTTAATTTCACGGCTAATATCCGTGAAACCACTTGTGATATGAAACTGGTTGGTGGTGAGGGTTCCGATACTCAGCAAACGCTGAAAATCGGTGGCGGTCAGGTGCGCCTTGACGAGGTAAAAGCCGGAACCGCAAAAGCCAATTTCAAAATCGCGATGGTTGAATGTCCATCATCCCTGACTGGATTGAAAACGACGGTTAAGGGAACCAAATCAGGTGATCTGGCCTCGGGGCTTGCTAACAGTATAGCAAAAGCCAGCGGAGGCGCAGATTACTCCGCTGTTGAAATTGCCAGAGCCGATACACCAAATTCCCCGTTTATTATTAACTCAACCGTGGATACGGAGCGCTTAATCTGGACTACAACAGAAATCCAGAATAAAGAAGTGGCCTTAGTCGCAACATTACGTGAAACCAAAGCAAATAACATGACCATTGGTGATTTTCAAACCACGGCGACTTTTGAGTTTACCTACGAGTAATTGGTGCAGGAAAACGGAGCAACATCATGAAATTTAAAACAACTTTTATCGCCCTGTCCGTTTCTGCCACTCTGTTCTCTGGAATGGCAGGTGCAGCCATTACGGGTACCAGTAGTGTCCAGATGGACTTTCAAACAAAGGTCATACCGGGTACCTGTACCGCAAAAGTGGTTAACGGAGCAGGTGCAGAATCTAGTGAAATTGCGTTTGGCGACGTATACAAATCTGACCTGGTAAACAAAACCCGCGTCGAGCCCCTCAAAATTACCCTCACCAACTGCTCTGGGGTAGAAAAGGCAACGGTATCTGCTGCATCCGGCGCTGGCGGAGGATGTTCTGGAGGTGACGAAACTGGTGATTCCTATGCAGCTGGTTTAGCAACAGGCTTCGAAATCTGGTCCGGTACTGTCGATACAGGTGTGCTGATGAGTTGCTATACACCCCCGTCGCCTCAGGAAGTCAGGATTACTAACGGCACAGGCGAGTTCCCCATGAACTCACGCATCGTTATCGCCAAAGGTAGAGACATTAGCAAGGTGGGTACAGGTGCGGTTAGTGCGCCAGTGACGTTTACTGTCGCCTATCAATAATTCCAGGAACCATCATGCAACAATCACCGTTTAATTTACACCAGCCGGGTCTTGCGTTGCTTATCGGTCTGGCTGGTAGCACTCTGCCTGACATATGCCAGGCAGGTTCAGGTGTGGATGTAAACCTGACAGCAAATATTGTTAATAATACCTGTCGGCTAAGCGTCGAAAACGGCGGCGAGATCTATTTGCCGACCGTGGCTCGAGACTGGTTTTATAACAGCGACAAGAGCGATCGTCTAACGCCAACCGATGATGAAGCTGGAACGCCTTTTACCATCCACGTAGATGACTGCTACGCGAGCAGTACAGAAGGCGCAACGATTAACAAACTGAAATTTAGTTTTGCTCCGCAAAATGGTTTCTGGAGTAATCACAACCAGGTCTTTAAAAACGATGCCACAGCCGGTGCGGCTGAAAATGTGGGTATCGTTATTTTTTCAGATGCGTTCAAAACTAATGTCCTGAACAGCAACGGGACATCAAACATTATTTACGATGTCAGTGGAAGTAGTGAGAACTATATAAAGGATTATGGATTTCACGCACGTTACCAGAACATTGGCGCTGTCACCAGCGGCACGGTGGTGAGTAGCGTTCTGGTGAATGTGAGCTACGAATAAAAGGATTTATGATGAAGAAACTACTGAATATATTAGTATTCGTGATGCTCGGAATTTCTGGCGCAACGCATGCGGAGTGTAAATTTTACGCGGGCAATGACAGTGTATTAATTATGTCTCCGGGTACTCAGCCGGTGATTACTCCTCTGCCTGTTGGCACGGTAACCACCCCAACGCAGATCAGTACCACGATCACGATGGAAACTACCCCGACATTAAAATCGCATTGTGCAGGCGGTAATGATGGTTCAGATGTTTATCAGTTAACCGATAGCACGATGCTGGCAGGGGCGATCGATGGCAAAGCGATGTTTCGCACAAACATTCCAGGGATCTATTACACACTTGCTTTCTTCCCGGATGGTAATGCCGTAACAGCGTGGTTCCCTGAAAATCAGGGCTTTTTTTACAAAACTGCTGACGGTAAGCCATTGGCTTTTAGTGAGAAAAACTGGCATGTTCGTATGGAATTTTGGCAGACAAATGGCTTCACCGGTGTGCCCCTTGATGAGAACTTCCTGACTGCAAGCAGCGGTCCAATCGGACAAATTATCATCGGAGATCCGCATGAGGAGAGCACATATGACCATCCACGTCCCTATGTGAATATGTCTCAGATGTCATTTAATTTTCCCTTAAACCGTCCAACGTGTGCATTACGTGCGCCCACAACGGTAAACCTTGGTGACTGGTATCCCGCAGAAGTCGAAAACGGGAATACCAGCAAAGTCGAGTTCCATGTTACGGGTACATGTGTAAATACAACCGCTGTTTACTATACGTTATCCTCCACACATACCACCGCAGATAAAAAATATTTTACCAATACCGTCGAGAATGCAGGTGGTGTTACTGCGGCAGGAGGCGTCGGCGTCATGATTATGGATTCTGAAAATGATCATTACCCCGTGCCGGCAGACAGTTACCAACGTGTCATTGCTATAGGAGAGATTGTTGGGGATCCTGTTAGTATTATTGACAGATCACTTTGGGCCAGGCTGATCAAAACCGGTAGCGATCCGGTAACCGTCGGTGTTTTCGGCACCACCGTGACCATTCAGACCACGTACGAATAACCTACCCCTGCGGCTGATTACTGATCAGCCGCGACATGGTCTCCAGCGAATCCGTCCTTAAGATATACAGACGTTTCAGTAAGAACGGATTATCCCCCGGCTTCACCTTCCCTTTCACCGTGGTCACCGCCAGATGAAACCCCGCATCGTTCGCCGCCTTAATCGCTTTATTGTCGTACCCGCCAAACGGGTATGAAACATACAGCACGCGCGGGTTGAACTGCGCCAGTGCACGCCGTGAGCGTTCAAAATCGAACAGGATCACGTGATAGCTGCGGCTCAATAAAATGGGGTGTTTATATCCATCCACGCGATGCAGGAAGTGCGTGTGAGACTGAATGTCGAACACATCCTGAATGGCCTTAATTTCCTGAACGCTCATAAACTGTAGCGATCGGGGATCCCACTTCTGAGGGTGGCCTTTGATGCGGGATGAGATAATAAACGCCGTCGCGTTGAAGCCATACTGTTTCAGCACCGGATACGCGTAGCGGCTCACCGATTTCAGGCCATCATCAAAGGTGATTACCACCGCTTTCGCGGGCAAGTTCATCTTGTTACGCACGTACCCTTCAAGCTGGTACATCGTCAGCGTGGTATAGCCTTGATCGCGTAACCAGGCCATCTGATTATTAAACGCACGTACGCTGGTCGTCGTGGAGGTATGTCGAAAACGGGTGTTCTCTTCATCACGCAGGATATGGTGGTAGGTCAGAACCGGCAGTCCGTTATCTTCCTGTGCATCCAGGCTACTGATCCACGCCAGACGATTGCCGATGCGGATCTGAAACCAGGTCTGGTTCAGGCGGTCTTTCAGCTTATTCAGAATCGGATAGCGAAGATTGGCGCTTAAGGTGCCAAAGGGCGCGCTTCCGCTGCTGGGGGCGTTATACACCGGCGTGTCTTTCCAGGTGATGAGGTTTTGATTGCTGAGCGGCTTGTTCAGATCGCCCAGGCTATCCTCGACGCGTTGCTTACCCTGCACTTTTTCCAGGTGCTCTTTATCAATAAACCCCGTACCGAATCCGAAACGAAATTCATAGTAATCCGCCGCGGCCGGAAAGACGGCGAGGATCTGCCCGGCGCGAACATTGCCCACGTTCACGACGGCATTTCCCACCTGCGCCCAGATGGCCGCATCTTCAGTGGTTTGCATATATTGAGCAGGAAGGCCTTGCTCACTGGTCAGGCTGGCAGACGCACCACCGGAAACCAGCAGCAGAAGGATAAAGATAACGCGCATGAGCATGGGATATAAATCGATACGGAAAATCAGCCGCCATTGTAGCAAAAGCGACATCAATACCAATGTTTAATGCTTATACAGATCGTGAAGCAGAACGAAAGGCGGATTCTTCTGCTGCTGGTGCCACAGACTGCTCACGCCCGGCGAGCCCTGCGCCACAATGGCGTGACGAAACTCAGCGCTGCTCAACGTTGCGCGCAGCGGATACATCGCTTCGAGTAAAGGCAGGCTGATACCGGAGATCACTTCACAGTTATCATGCTTATGGCTCATTAACGCCGCTGAACGGTAAGGCGCCGCGCCCGATCTGTCGGTGAGAAAAATCACGCCATCACCGGTGTCGGTTTCATGCAGCGCGTCGCACATCATCCGGCTGAGCATATTGGTACTTAGCCCTCGCCAGTAATTTACCGCACGACATTGCGCCAGAGGGCCAAATCGGGCCTCCAGCTTCAGGAGCATTTCCTGTGCCTCTTCATCGTGGCAGGTGATAACCCATCCCAGCATAACGTCTCTCCTTAGCAGGCGAGTAGTTTATCCAGGTGAAGGTTAGTTTACGGTGATAACTGTCAAAGAAAGTGCCCGGCAAACAGAACGTCGCCGGGCAGAAGGTTAGCTACGCAGCCCACGTCCACGCTGGATCAGATACCAGCACAGCAGATAGAACGCCACGATAAATACCACCAGCACCACAACGGTGGTGAACAGCGGGACATCGGTAATGCCGAGGAAACCAAAGCGGAAGCCGCTGATCATATAGACAATCGGGTTCAGGTGCGACAGCGCCTGCCAGAACGGCGGCAGCAGCGTCAGGGAGTAAAACACCCCGCCCAGATAGGTTAGCGGCGTCAGCACGAAGGTCGGGATCAGGCTGATGTCATCAAACGTTTTGGCGAACACGGCGTTCAGCAAACCGGCCAGTGAGAACAGGATCGCCGTCAGCAATAACGTGAGCGCCACGAACAGCCACGAGTGCACCTGGAACGGTACGAAGAACAACGAAATTGCCGTCACCAGAATACCCACGCACAGCCCGCGCGCCACGCCGCCGCCCACGTAACCGGCGATAATGACATGCGTCGGCACTGGCGCCACCAGCAGCTCTTCAATGTTGCGCTGGAACTTGGCGCTGAAGAATGAGGACGCCACGTTCGCGTAAGCGTTGGTGATCACCGCCATCATGATCAGGCCCGGCACGATAAACTGCATATAGGTAAAACCGTGCATCTCACCAATGCGGGAGCCAATCAGGTTGCCGAAAATGATGAAGTAGAGCGTCATGGTGATCACCGGCGGCACCAGGGTTTGCACCCAGATACGCATAAAGCGGTTAATCTCTTTCGCCCAGATGCTTTTCAGCGCGACCCAGTAAAGATGCGTCATGCCTTGTCTCCTTGTTTATCGTGCACCAGAGAGACAAACAGCTCTTCCAGTCGGTTCGCTTTGTTACGCATACTTAACACCTGAATGCCCTGCGCGCTCAGCTGGGAGAACACGCTGTTGATCCCCTGCTCGCGCAGCACTTCTACCTCCAGCGTCGAGGTATCGACCAGGCGATAGTTATACCCCTCCAGCTTCGGCAGGGCGCTTTTCGCCGCCAGATCGAGGATAAAGGTCTCTGATTTCAGCTTGGAGAGCAGATTCTTCATCGAGGTGTTTTCCACCAGCTCGCCGTGCTGAATGATGCCGATATTGCGGCACAGCATCTCCGCCTCTTCCAGGTAGTGTGTGGTCAGGATGATGGTGGTGCCTTTGTCGTTCAGATCCTTCAGGAAGCCCCACATGGAACGACGCAGTTCAATATCTACCCCAGCGGTCGGTTCATCGAGGATGAGCAGCTTTGGCTCGTGCATCAGCGCGCGAGCAATCATCAGACGGCGCTTCATCCCTCCGGACAACATCCGCGCGCGCTCGTTACGCTTCTCCCACAGGTCAAGCTGTTTGAGATACTTTTCGCTGCGCTCAAGCGCCTCTTTGCGCTCAACGCCATAGTAACCCGCCTGGTTAACAACAATCTGCTGCACCGTCTCAAACGGGTTGAAGTTGAACTCCTGCGGCACCAGCCCCAGCTGGCGCTTGGCGTTGACCACGTCTTTTTGCAGATCGTAGCCAAACACGCTGACGCGGCCAGAGGTTTTGTTGACCAGCGAGCTGATGATCCCGATGGTGGTGGATTTCCCCGCCCCGTTCGGCCCCAGAAGCGCGTAGAAATCTCCCGCTTCGACTTTAAGATCTATCCCGCGCAGCGCCTGAACGCCCCCCGGGTAGGTTTTTTTGAGCTGTTCAAGCTCCAGTGCAATCGCCATGAATTCAACTTACCTTAAGTTCTGACACACGTTGTGTGGTTTCATTAAAAGTCGGGTTACCCTATAGTAGCGCAACGCAATCACTTGGTTACAGGTCGATAACCTCCATGAACGACATAGATACACTCATCAGCAACAATGCACTATGGTCAAAAATGCTGGTGGAGGAAGACCCCGGATTTTTTGGAAAACTCGCGCAAGCGCAGAACCCGCGCTTTCTCTGGATTGGATGTTCCGACAGCCGCGTCCCCGCCGAACGTCTGACCGGTCTTGAACCGGGCGAACTGTTTGTTCACCGCAATGTGGCTAACCTCGTTATTCATACCGATCTCAACTGCCTTTCGGTTGTTCAGTATGCCGTTGACGTTCTGGAGGTTGAGCACATCATTATTTGTGGCCATTACGGCTGCGGCGGCGTACAGGCGGCGGTCGAAAATACAGAGCTGGGGTTAATCGATAACTGGCTGCTGCACATCCGTGATATCTGGTTCAAACATAGCTCACTGCTGGGCGAAATGCCGCAGGAGCGCCGTCTCGACACGCTGTGTGAGCTGAACGTGATGGAGCAGGTCTATAACCTGGGCCACTCGACGATTATGCAGTCTGCCTGGAAACGCGGACAGAAGGTCTCCATCCACGGCTGGGCGTACGGTATTCACGACGGCCTGCTGCGCAATCTGGAAGTGACCGCCACCAACCGCGAAACGCTGGAACAGCGTTACCGCTCGGGAATTGCCAACCTCAAGCTTAAGCATGTGAACCATAAATAAACAAAGCCGGGGGTTTTCACCCTCTCCCTGTGGGAGAGGGCTGGGGTGAGGGCATCAGCCCGCAATTATTCGTCCAGAATCACTACTTTCCCAACATACGGCAGATGGCGATAACGCTGCGCGTAATCAATGCCGTAACCCACCACGAATTCGTCCGGGATGGAGAAACCAACGAACTCCACCGGCACCTGCACTTCACGGCGCTCAGGCTTATCCAGCAGAGTACAAATCGCCAGTGATTTTGGTTCACGCAGGCTCAGGATCTCACGCACTTTAGAGAGCGTGTTGCCGGAGTCGATGATGTCCTCAACAATCAACACATCTTTGCCACGAATATCTTCATCCAGATCTTTCAGGATTTTCACATCACGGGTTGTGGACATGCCGCTGCCGTAGCTGGAGGCGGTCATAAAATCGACCTCGTGCGGCACCTGCACTTCACGGCACAGGTCTGCCATGAACATGAAAGAGCCACGCAACAGACCGACCAGCACCATTTCGCTGCCGCTGTCCTTGTAATGTTCGGTGATTTGACGACCCAGTTCGGCGATACGCGCTTTGATCTCGGCTTCCGGGATCATCACTTCAACAGTATGTTTCATATTACTAACCAAATGATTTTAGTGAAAATCTCTCAATGCGGATGACTCTCGCTCCGGCATCGATACGCAAGCCAGCCATTATACCAGTAAATGGATAAGCCTGGCGTATGAGTTATAAAAAGCAATATTTGTGATTCCGATCACAGTTGTTAATACCTATAATTAATTGCTAGCAAATAATTAACAAAACTGACGAGTACTTTTCTATGGCTGAAACAAAAACTAAACAGCCGCGTCTACTGGTGACATTAACAGCCGCGTTTGCCGCATTCTGCGCGCTGTATTTGTTAATCGGTGGCGTATGGCTGGTCGCGATTGGCGGCTCCTGGTACTACCCGATTGCGGGTCTGGTTATGGTTGGCGTAACCGTCCTGCTTTTACGCAGAAAACAATCTGCTCTGTGGCTGTACGCAGCGTTACTGCTCGCAACCATGATCTGGGGCGTCTGGGAAGTCGGGTTCGACTTCTGGGCATTGACGCCGCGCAGCGACATTCTGGTCTTCTTCGGTATCTGGCTGATCCTGCCGTTTGTCTGGCGTCGTCTGATCGTCCCGTCCAGCGGTGCCGTGGCCGGTCTGGTCGTTGCCCTGCTGATTAGTGGCGGCATCCTGACCTGGGCCGGTTTTAACGACCCGCAGGAGATCAACGGTACGCTGAACGCGGAATCCACGCCGGCTGCGGCTATTTCGCAGGTGGCGGACGGTGACTGGCCTGCTTATGGTCGTAACCAGGAAGGTCAACGCTACTCCCCGCTGAAGCAGATCAACGCGGACAACGTGAAAAACCTGAAGGAAGCCTGGGTATTCCGTACCGGCGACCTGAAGATGCCAAACGATCCGGGTGAGCTGACCAACGAAGTGACCCCGATTAAAGTGGGCAACATGCTCTACCTGTGTACGGCGCACCAGCGTCTGTTCGCGCTCGACGCGGCCACCGGTAAAGAGAAATGGCACTTTGATCCACAGCTGAACTCCAACCCGTCGTTCCAGCACATTACCTGCCGCGGCGTCTCTTACCACGAAGCGCGCGCCGATAATGCCAGCCCGGAAGTCATTGCCGACTGTCCTCGCCGCATTATGCTGCCGGTGAACGATGGCCGCCTGTTTGCCATTAATGCTGAGACCGGCAAGCTGTGCGAAACCTTCGCCAATAAAGGCATTCTGAATCTTCAGACCAACATGCCGGACACCACGCCGGGTCTGTATGAACCGACCTCGCCGCCAATCATCACCGATAAAACTATCGTGATTGCCGGTTCGGTAACGGATAACTTCTCTACCCGTGAAACCTCCGGCGTTATCCGTGGTTTCGACGTGAACACCGGTAAACTGCTGTGGGCCTTCGACCCGGGCGCGAAAGATCCTAACGCGATCCCATCGGATGAACACACCTTTACCTTTAACTCACCGAACTCCTGGGCACCGGCAGCGTATGACGCGAAGCTGGACCTGGTTTACCTGCCGATGGGCGTAACCACGCCGGATATCTGGGGCGGTAACCGTACGCCGGAGCAGGAACGTTACGCCAGCTCCATCGTGGCGCTGAACGCAACGACCGGTAAACTGGCATGGAGCTACCAGACCGTTCATCACGATCTGTGGGATATGGATATGCCGTCCCAGCCGACGCTGGCGGACATTACCGTTAATGGTAAAACCGTTCCGGTGATTTACGCCCCGGCGAAAACCGGCAACATCTTCGTGCTGGATCGCAGCAACGGTAAGCTGGTTGTTCCTGCACCGGAAAAACCGGTTCCGCAGGGCGCGGCCAAAGGCGACTACGTCACCAAAACGCAGCCGTTCTCTGACCTGAGCTTCCGTCCGAAGAAAGACCTCAGCGGTGCAGACATGTGGGGTGCCACCATGTTTGACCAGCTGGTGTGCCGCGTGATGTTCCACCAGCTGCGCTACGAAGGGATTTTCACCCCGCCGTCAGAGCAGGGTACGCTGGTCTTCCCGGGTAACCTGGGGATGTTCGAATGGGGTGGGATTTCCGTTGACCCTAACCGTCAGGTCGCCATCGCTAACCCAATGGCGCTGCCGTTCGTTTCCCGTCTGATCCCTCGCGGTCCGGGTAACCCAATGGAGCAGCCGAAAGATGCGAAAGGCAGCGGTACCGAAGCCGGTATCCAGCCGCAGTATGGCGTTCCTTATGGTGTGACCCTGAATCCGTTCCTGTCTCCGTTTGGTCTGCCGTGTAAACAGCCTGCCTGGGGTTACATCTCTGGTCTGGATCTGAAGACCAACAAGATCGTCTGGAAGAAACGTATTGGTACGCCACAGGACAGCATGCCGTTCCCGATGCCTGTTCCAGTGCCGTTCAATATGGGTATGCCAATGCTGGGTGGCCCAATCTCCACCGCCGGTAACGTGCTGTTCATCGCGGCAACCGCAGATAACTACCTGCGCGCGTACAACATGACCAACGGTGAAAAACTGTGGCAAGGCCGTCTGCCAGCCGGTGGACAGGCAACGCCGATGACCTATGAAGTGAATGGCAAGCAGTACGTTGTCATCTCTGCGGGTGGTCACGGTTCGTTTGGCACGAAGATGGGCGACTATATTGTCGCGTATGCACTGCCTGACGACGCTAAGTAACGAAAAAGCCCGGTGGCGCTAACGCTTACCGGGCCTACGATTTCCATATGTAGGCCGGGTAAGGCGAAGCCACCACCCGGCTTTTTTTATACGGTAAAACCGAGCATCATCCCCGTATCTTCATGTTCCAGCAGATGGCAGTGGGCCATATAGGCAAACTCTTTCGGCGCGTCGTGGTCGAACTTCACCAGCACCTCGCTGACGCCGCCTTCCACCCTCACCGTATCTTTCCAGCCCGCACGATGCGCCTCCGGCGCTTTACCGTTCTCAGTGAGAATACGGAACTGCGTGCCGTGGATATGGAACGGGTGCAGCATCATGTCGCCTTCGCCTGAAATCACCCAGCGTTCAAACTGCCCTTTCGTGGCGGCGAACATGGGCGTGTTCATATCGAACGCTTTGCCGTTGATGCGGTTGGCGTTGTGGAAATCGAAACCATGGCCGCCGTGATCCATGCCGCCCATATTGCCGTGGTCCATATTCATATGGCCCATCATCTGGCCGTGATGCATTCCCGCCATGGCCTGATTGCCGTACTTCTTCATCAGCGCCTGCATGCCCATCATGTCGAGCATCGGGTCCATGGAAAGCTGAAGTTTACGCTGCGTAAGCCCGTCCAGCGACGGGAGTGATGGCAGCGTGGTGAGGGTCTCCGGCAGCGTACCGGAGGCGGTGATCTGTAGCGGCTGAATGCGCAGGACCGGATGCGGCTTATCAAACGGCGCAACGGCCATCCCCATCTGGCTGACCGGCAGGGTCACGAGGTCAAACGCTTTGCCATCGCTGATATCCACCAGCACCTCGAAGCGCTCCCCCATCAGCATCGGCAGCTCGCTCACCTTCACCGGCTCCGGCAGCAGGCCGCCGTCGCTTGCCATTACGTAAAGCGGGCGTTTATCGCTGGTGGCGAAGTTCAGGGAGCGGGCGTTACAGCCGTTAAGCAGACGTAAGCGCAGCCAGCCTTTTGGCGCGGCATGCTGCGGGTAGATCGCGCCGTTGGTCAGCAGCGTATCGCCAAACCAGCCTACCGCCGCGCTCATGACGTCCAGCTGATAGTCAATTTGACCGTCAGCGTTGAATTTTTTGTCCTGCACAATCACCGGGACATCGTCAATTCCCCACTGTTTCGGCAGGCGCAGCAGGCGGCTTTCATCGTCTTCAATCAGCACCAGGCCGGCCAGCCCCATCGCCACCTGATGGCCCGTTTTGCCATGCTGATGCGGGTGGAACCAGCAGGTCGCCGCGCGTTGTTCCGGGGTAAAGGTTACGCTGCGTTTACCACCAGGCCTGATAATGCCCTGAGGCCCTCCATCCACTTCGCCCGGGACTTCCAGCCCGTGCCAGTGCAGCGTGGTCTCTTCCGCAAGCGTGTTATGAATGTCTACCGTCACCGCCTTCCCTTTGCGTAACTGCAACGCCGGGCCGAGCAGATTGCCGTTATAGCCCCACGTCGTGGCGGCGTGCTGACCGAACGTGGTTTTACCGGCCTGCACCACAAGCTGAATGCGGCTGCGGGCATCTGCGGTGAGTAATTCAGGAATGGGTAAAGCCGGTCTGTCGGCGGCAAAAACGGCGCGGCTCCAGAGAGGTAACGCGCTGGCAACCCCCAGTGCGGCAGAAAATTTTAAAAAATCACGACGTTGCATGTGCATTTCCTTATTTCCAGCAGGCGATCTTTTGAGCATAAACCCTCCCCTTACCGGAAGGTCAAGCACGGCGGCAATAATAAAGATCGTCGGCCTGGCATCAAGTATGCTAACGTTAATTTTCCGTGATGCAGTGGTAAAGGCAATGAAGACGTTTTTCAGAACAATTTTGTTCGCCAGCCTGATGGCGATGTGTGCGAACAGTTACGCGCTAAGTGAAAACGAAGCGGAAGATATGGCCGATCTGACGGCAGTTTTTGTTTTTCTGAAAAACGATTGTGGTTACCAGAATTTACCCAATGGGCAAATTCGTCGCGCACTGGTCTTTTTTGCCCAGCAGAACCAATGGGACCTCAGCAACTACGACAGCTTCGACATGAAGGCGCTCGGTGAAGACAGCTACCGTGATTTAAGCGGTATTGGCATTCCCACTGCTAAAAAATGCAAAGCGCTGGCTCGCGATTCACTCAGCCTGCTCGCCTACGTGAAGTAACCTTCCCGACGCCCCTTGTTGACCCGTTAACCGCCTCACGGCGGTGTTGTGTTGCGCCCATCTGCCGGATGTAATGGATGTTAACGAAGGAGGTGCTCCCCATGACCGAAAAAACGGTATGGCAAGAAACGCTGCATGACCAGTTTGGTCAGTATTTTGCCGTGGATAACGTGCTCTATCATGAGAAAACCGATCATCAGGATTTGATAATCTTCGAAAACGCCGCCTTTGGCCGCGTGATGGCGCTGGACGGCGTGGTGCAAACCACCGAGCGCGACGAGTTTATCTATCACGAAATGATGACCCACGTCCCGCTGCTGGCCCACGGCCACGCGAAGGACGTGCTGATTATCGGCGGCGGCGACGGCGCGATGCTGCGTGAAGTCTCTCGCCATCAGAATGTCGAAACCATCACCATGGTGGAAATCGACGCCGGTGTGGTGTCGTTCTGCCGCCAGTATCTGCCCAACCACAATGCCGGCAGCTATGACGATCCGCGGTTTAATCTGATTATCGACGATGGCGTCAATTTTGTTAACCAGACCACGCAAACGTTTGATGTCATTATCTCTGACTGTACCGACCCTATCGGTCCGGGCGCGTCGCTGTTTACCTCGTCGTTTTACGAAGGCTGCAAGCGCTGCCTGAAGCCTGGCGGTATTTTTGTGGCGCAAAACGGCGTTTGCTTCCTGCAACAGGATGAAGCGCTTGATAGCCACCGTAAGCTGAGCACCTATTTTGCTGACGTCAGCTTCTACCAGGCGGCGATCCCCACTTACTACGGCGGGATCATGACCTTTGCCTGGGCGACGGATAACGACGTCCTGCGCCATCTCTCTACCGAAATTATCCAGGCCCGCTTCCATCAGGCCGGGCTCCAGTGCCGCTACTACAACCCGGCGATCCACACCGCAGCCTTTGCGTTGCCTCAATATCTGCAAGACGCGCTGTCCTCAAAGGAGGTGAACTAATTGAAAAAGCTTAAACTGCATGGCTTTAACAATCTGACCAAAAGCCTGAGTTTTTGTATTTACGATATCTGCTACGCCAAAACAGCAGAAGAGAGCGATGGTTACATCGCCTATATCGATGAACTCTACAACGCCAACCGTCTGACCGAGATCCTGACAGAGACCTGCTCGATTATCGGCGCGAACATCCTGAATATCGCGCGCCAGGATTATGAGCCTCAGGGTGCGAGCGTCACCATTCTGGTGAGTGAAGAGCCGGTTGACCCAAAGCTTATCGACAAAACCGAGCACCCCGGCCCGCTGCCGGAAGTGGTTGTCGCCCACCTGGATAAAAGCCATATCTGCGTGCACACCTACCCGGAAAGCCACCCGGAAGGCGGGCTGTGTACCTTCCGCGCGGATATTGAAGTGTCGACCTGCGGCGTGATTTCACCGCTGAATGCGTTGAATTATTTAATCCACCAGCTGGAATCCGATATCGTCACTATTGATTATCGCGTGCGCGGTTTTACCCGTGATATCAACGGCATGAAGCACTTCATTGATCATGAGATCAACTCCATTCAGAATTTCATGTCCGAGGACATGAAATCGCTGTACGACATGATGGATGTGAACGTCTATCAGGAGAATATCTTCCACACCAAAATGTTACTTAAGGAATTCGACCTTAAGCACTACATGTTCCACACCAGGCCGGAAGATTTAAGTGAAGAAGAGCGCAAGGTCATTACCGACCTGCTCTGGAAAGAGATGCGCGAAATTTACTACGGCCGTAACATTCCGACCGTGTAAACGTAACCCGGAGCAGGGACGCTTCGGGGAGTTACTTCTGTTTCATAAAATCGCGGTAGGCGTTCACCACGCTCAGGAAGTCTTCCACGCCGCACAGCGACAGGCTCTCTTCGTCGTAGTAGCTCATCCCCTCTTCCATCTCATCACCCGAGAACTCAAGCTGGTTGGCGCGCACCATCACCTCTTCGCCATCCATCCACAGCGTGTATTCGTGCCCGGCGCGTTGCCAGGAGCGTTCACTGCCTTTCACCGTTTCCGCCGCCTGTTCGACTTCATCCAGCAGCGCAAGGTTCTCTTTCACCTCTTCGTTAAACCAGTGTCCAACGGCTTCGTGCCCCATCGACATTCGCACTTTCACCACGCCGGTGATGTCGCGCAAAAATTCGTAATCCATAGCGTTTTCCTCTGCAAAGCCATTAGGGTAATTATCGCAGCAGCGAGGAAGAAAAAAAGCGGGAGAGGCGGGAGGAATGAAAATAAAAAGGTGAGAGCAAGACCCTGCGGCCTGATGCCCTCACCCCGTCCCTCTCCCACGGGAGAGGGTGCAAACACTAAAAACCGTCTCGTAGAGACGGTTTTGCTGTTTATACCGCCGTCTGGAAGATCACCCCGTCAGCCTTCTCGGTGTACTGAGAGAGCTGGTCGAAGTTCAGATAGCGATAGGTATCCACCGCCGTCTTATCTACCTGAGCCACAAAGGTCTGGTACTCTTCCGGCGTTGGCAGTTTGCCAATCAGCGCCGCAACCGCCGCCAGCTCCGCAGAGGCCAGGTAAACGTTCGCCCCGGTACCTAAACGGTTCGGGAAGTTACGGGTTGAGGTGGACACCACCGTCGCACCGTCGGCCACGCGCGCCTGGTTGCCCATGCACAGGGAGCAGCCAGGGATTTCGATACGCGCCCCGCTCTTACCAAACACGCTGTAGTAGCCCTCTTCGGTCAGCTGCGCCGCATCCATACGGGTTGGCGGCGCCACCCACAGACGGGTTGGCAGCTGGCCTTTGTGGGTATCCAGCAGCTTACCGGCAGCACGGAAGTGGCCGATGTTGGTCATACAGGAGCCGATGAACACTTCGTCGATCTTATCGCCCTGCACGTCAGAGAGCAGACGCGCATCGTCCGGATCGTTCGGCGCACACAGGATTGGCTCTTTGATATCCGCCAGATCGATCTCAATCACCGCCGCGTACTCTGCGTCTGCATCGGCTTCCAGCAGCTGCGGATCCGCCAGCCATTTTTCCATGCCCTGAATACGACGCTCCAGCGTACGACGGTCGCCGTAGCCTTCCGCAATCATCCACTTCAGCAGCACGATGTTGGAGGTCAGATACTCAATGATCGGCTCTTTGTTCAGCTTGATGGTACAGCCCGCCGCAGAACGCTCGGCGGAGGCATCGGTCAGCTCGAACGCCTGTTCCACTTTCAGATCCGGCAGACCTTCAATTTCCAGAATGCGGCCAGAGAAGATGTTTTTCTTGCCTTTCTTCTCAACGGTCAGCAGACCCTGTTTGATGGCATACAGCGGGATCGCGTGCACCAGATCGCGCAGGGTAATGCCCGGCTGCATTTTGCCTTTGAAGCGCACCAGCACCGATTCCGGCATATCCAGCGGCATCACGCCGGTCGCTGCGGCAAACGCCACCAGACCGGAACCCGCCGGGAAGGAGATCCCGATTGGGAAACGGGTATGGGAGTCACCGCCGGTACCGACGGTATCCGGCAGCAGCATGCGGTTCAGCCAGGAGTGGATAACGCCGTCCCCCGGACGCAGGGAGACACCGCCACGGTTCATAATGAAATCAGGCAGCGTGTGGTGCGTGGTTACGTCAACCGGCTTAGGATACGCCGCGGTGTGGCAGAAGGACTGCATCACCAGATCGGAAGAGAAGCCCAGGCACGCCAGGTCTTTCAGTTCATCACGGGTCATTGGGCCAGTGGTGTCCTGAGACCCCACGGAGGTCATTTTCGGTTCGCAGTACGCGCCAGGACGGATACCGGCGACGCCGCAGGCGCGACCCACCATTTTCTGCGCCAGAGAGTAACCGCGGTTGCTCTCGGCCACGTCTTTCGCCTGACGGAATACGTCACTGTGCGGCAGACCCAGCGCTTCAAGCGCTTTGGTGGTCAGGCCACGGCCGATGATCAGCGGAATACGGCCACCGGCACGCACTTCGTCGATCAGCACGTCGGTTTTCAGCTCAAAGCTGGCCAGAAGTTCGTTGGTTTCGTGGTTGCGCACTTCGCCTTTATACGGGTAAACGTCAATCACGTCGCCCATATTCAGGTTGCTCACGTCCACTTCAATTGGCAGCGCGCCCGCATCTTCCATGGTGTTGAAGAAGATTGGCGCAATTTTGCCGCCGAGGCACAGGCCGCCGCCGCGCTTGTTCGGCACGTGCGGAATGTCGTCGCCCATGAACCACAGCACGGAGTTGGTGGCGGATTTACGGGAAGAACCGGTACCGACCACGTCACCGACGTAAGCCAGCGGGAAACCTTTTTGTTGCAGGGCTTCGATCTGTTTGATCGGACCAACCACGCCAGGCTGATCCGGCTCAATGCCTTCACGGGCGTTTTTCAGCATCGCCAGGGCGTGCAGGGGGATATCCGGGCGAGACCATGCATCCGGCGCCGGAGAAAGGTCATCGGTGTTGGTTTCACCGGTCACTTTAAAGACGGTAACGGTAATTTTTTCAGCAAGCTGAGGGCGGTTCAGGAACCATTCGGCATCGGCCCAGGACTGCATCACCTGCTTCGCGTAAACGTTGCTTGCTTTGGCTTTTTCTTCCACATCGTAGAAGTTATCGAACATCAGTAGCGTTGAAGAGAGCGCTTTGGCAGCAATTGGCGCCAGCTTGTCGTTATCCAGCGCGTCAATCAGCGGATGAATGTTATAGCCGCCCTGCATGGTGCCGAGCAGTTCAATCGCTTTTTCAGGAGTAACCAGTGGGGAGGTGGCTTCGCCTTTGGCAACGGCGGCAAGGAATCCGGCTTTTACGTAGGCAGCTTCATCTACGCCAGGCGGTACACGGTTGATCAGCAGATCTAACAGGAATTCTTCTTCGCCCTCAGGCGGGTTCTTAAGCAGCTCGACGAGCGCGGCCATTTGGGTTGCATCTAACGGTTTGGGTACAATTCCCTCGGCGGCACGTTCTGCTACGTGCTTACGGTATTCTTCTAGCACGACGGTTCTCCTCGCTCTCATTGTCATATGCGGCGGGCGTTCTCTTCACGCTCCTGTGAGACAGCAGTTTGTAGGGTAAATGCCCGATACCGCGTCGGGCAGCATAGCAGGATTTCTGCACAGTGTTAATCTGTTTACAAAAAAGCAACATTAAAAAATTTGCTGAATCGTTAAGCATGGTGTAACGGGGAGACGAGACGAATTTTGGGCACAAAAAAACCGCCTGATAGCGGTTTATTTGTTGCCTTGCGGTGGTAGCACACCGTGCTGGCAGATTTGCGGCAACCCCAACGCAATGAATTTTGCATCACGCCCCACTGGCTTGCAAGCCATTATGTCAATTTTGCGTGGCGCCTTCCTGTTTCGAATGAAAAAACGGTTAACTTCATTTATCGCCTTCTGAATTCCCACTGAGTCGATTACTCTTCTTCTCGGCCTGCTTCGCTGGTGTAGCAACCAGTCACCGGGCCCGGGAGCAGTTCCGTAACCTACGCGGCAACGCCAACTTGCCTGGTTCTGCCTTTCCCGGTGAAGAATGAACCCGCGTAGCCTGTACAGGAACGCACGCAATGGAGATGCGAATCACTGCGCTGATCGTTGTGACCGGTTTACTGCTAACCGCACTGCACGGTGGCTGGAATATATCCGACATCACGGTGCTGTTTGTCGTCAACCTCGGCAACTAGCTGCTGGCCGCTCGCAAGAGCGGCCTTCTGAATTTCCGTCGCCTGTTCAGCCATCCGATATAATTGTGTAATAAATACTCACACTCTTTATCCGGACGCTTCGGAAGGTTTCCCAATAAAAGTCAAAACTGTAAAACACGGGTGAATGATACTCGCGGCAACAGCAACGCCTCACGGCACTGCACTCGTCTCGTTGGAGTCAATCTATGAAGTTGCCTTTTAAACCACATCTTCTTGTTCTGCTTTGCAGTGCGGGGCTGTTTGCCGCCTCGGGCGTCATGTTCGTTAAAAGCCTCGCAACGGAACCCGCTCCCGCGCCGGTAGCCCCGCAGCTCCCCGTACCAACAGCACAACCTGCCCCGGTGGCGACTCCGGCCTATACCGCCGCGCAGATCGATCAGTGGACCGCGCCCATTGCGCTCTACCCCGACGCGCTGCTGTCGCAAATTCTGATGGCCTCAACCTATCCGGCGAGCGTGATTCAGGCCGCCCAGTGGTCAAAGAACAACCCAAAAATGCAGGGCGATGCCGCCATTCAGGCGGTCAGCGGGCAGCCATGGGATGCCAGCGTAAAATCGCTGGTCGCCTTTCCGCAGTTAATGTCGCTGATGGGGGAAAACCCGTCGTGGGTACAGAGCCTCGGCGACGCCTTTCTGGCCCAGCCAAAGGATGTGATGGATTCCGTGCAGCGTCTGCGCCTGCTGGCGCAGCAGACAGGCACGTTGCAATCCACCCCGCAGCAGACCGTCACCACCGTGAAAAAATCTGCGCCAGCCTCCACCAGTACAGCCGCGACGTCAACATCGGCTAGTCCGACGGTGATTAAAATTGAGCCAGCCGATCCACAGGTGGTTTATGTCCCTACCTACAACCCTTCCACCGTTTACGGTACGTGGCCAAACGCCAGCTATCCGCCGGTGTATCTGCCCCCGTCTCCCGGCCAGCAGTTTACCAATAGTTTTGTCAGAGGCTTTGGCTATAGCCTCGGCGTAGCCACCACCTATGCGCTGTTCAGTAACATCGACTGGGACGATGACGACGATCACCATCACGATCATGATGACGATCACCACGGCGGTTATTCGCATAACGGCGATAACATTAATATTAATGTTAATAACTTCAATAAGATCACCGGCGAGCACCTTACCGATAATCATCAGGTCTGGCAGCATAATCCGGCCTACCGCAACGGCGTGCCCTACGCCAATAGCCAGCTTGCCAGCCGCTATCATCAGACTTCAGTGCCGGGCGGGTTGAGCGCTACCCGGCAGCAGCCGGTCAACCGCGATAGCCAGCGGCAGGCTGCGATGGCGCAGGTACAGCAGTCGACGGGCAAAACCCTCACACAGCTACAGCATGGCGACGCGCATTTCCCGCAACATGCAGCGTCCGCGCAGCAGCTGAAGCAGCTCTCTCAGCGCAGCAACTATCGCGGCTACGACAGCGCGCGGCCACACGCACAACAGATGAATAATACTCTTGCGCAAACCAGACGCCCGACGCAGGTTCAGCATCAGCCGCTGCGGGCAAACGCCCTGAGCGGCAACGACAGCCGTTCGGCCAGCTGGCAGGCCCAGCACCAGCGCGGGCTGCAAAGCCGCCAGCACGCGTCGCTGAACAGTGAGCAGCGTGCCAGCTTCCGCCAGCAGCTGTCCGAACACCATACCGAACACCGTGAATTCCACCGTCGTTAAGGGAGCCGCTATGAACATGAAACCGATCGGTGGAATGCTGTTGTTGATGGTATCCACCTTCGCCTGCGCCCAGCAATCCTTCTCCACGCCTGAGCAGGCAGCCAATGCCCTGACGAAGGCCATAAGCGAGCAGAATGAGCGCGCGATGGCCGACCTGCTGGGGGATAACTGGCGCGACTATCTGCCACCTGAAGGAGTTGATCCGGAGGCGGTGGCTCGATTCCTGCGTGACTGGAAGATAAACCATCGTACCGAAATCAGCGGCGATATTGCCCATCTGTCAGTTGGCGATAACGGCTGGCAACTCCCCATACCGGTAGTGAAGAAAAAAGAGGGCTGGCAATTTGATATGCAGAAAGCAGCGGATGAGATCCTGACCCGCGAAATCGGCCGCAACGAACTCGCGGCTATCGAAGCGCTGCACGCCTACGTCGACGCACAGCACAGCTACTACGCCATGAACCACCGCTATGCGCAGAAGATTGTCAGCACGCCAGGGCTAAAAGACGGCCTGTACTGGCCCATCTCGCCGGGCGAAGCGCCAAGCCCGCTGGGTCCCGCCTTCAGCCCGCCGGAGCCAGGTATGGGCTATCACGGTTATCGGTTCCGCATTCTGCCGGATAAAAATGGCTTTGCGATGGTTGCCTGGCCCGTGAGCTATGGTCAGACGGGGGTAATGAGCTTTGTCGTTAATCAGGATGACAAAGTTTATCAGGCAAATCTCGGCAACGATTCGGCGCAGAAAGCGCAGGCGCTCGCTGCATACCACCCGGATAAAACCTGGCAGCCTGTCACCCCCTGAACGCGGCGCATAAAAAAAGCGGCCTCAGGCCGCTTTTTTCATCTGAAGAAACTTATTTCTTCTTCGCTTTCGCGTTTGGCAGGTCGGTGATGCTACCTTCAAACACTTCTGCCGCCAGGCCCACGGACTCGTGCAGAGTCGGGTGAGCGTGGATGGTCAGCGCGATGTCTTCCGCGTCACAGCCCATTTCGATAGCCAGACCGATTTCACCCAGCAGCTCGCCGCCGTTGGTACCGACAATCGCACCACCGATTACACGGTGAGTTTCTTTGTCGAAGATCAGTTTGGTCATACCGTCTGCGCAGTCGGACGCGATAGCACGGCCAGAAGCAGCCCACGGGAAGGTGGCGGTTTCATAGCTGATGCCTTTCTCTTTCGCTTCTTTCTCAGTCAGACCGACCCATGCCACTTCTGGCTCGGTGTAGGCGATAGATGGGATCACTTTCGGATCGAAGTAGTGCTTCATGCCGGCGATAACTTCAGCGGCAACGTGACCTTCGTGAACACCTTTGTGCGCCAGCATTGGCTGACCGACGATATCGCCGATAGCAAAGATGTGCGGCACGTTGGTGCGCAGCTGTTTGTCAACGCGGATGAAGCCACGGTCGTCCACTTCCACGCCAGCTTTGCCCGCGTCGAGGTTTTTACCGTTCGGCACACGGCCGATAGCCACCAGCACGGCGTCGTAACGCTGTGGTTCGGATGGGGCTTTTTTGCCTTCCATGGAAACGTAAATACCGTCTTCTTTCGCTTCAACGGCAGTCACTTTGGTTTCCAGCATCAGGTTGAATTTCTTGCTGATGCGTTTGGTGAAGACTTTAACGATGTCTTTGTCGGCAGCCGGGATAACCTGGTCGAACATTTCAACCACGTCGATCTCTGAACCCAGCGCATGGTACACGGTACCCATTTCCAGACCGATGATACCGCCGCCCATAACCAGCAGGCGCTTAGGAACGGTTTTCAGCTCCAGCGCATCGGTGGAATCCCACACGCGTGGATCTTCATGTGGAATGAATGGCAGTTCGATTGGGCGAGAGCCTGCCGCGATGATCGCGTTGTCGAAGTTGATCACGGTTTTGCCGTTTTCGCCTTCCACTTCCAGGGTGTTCGCACCGGTGAATTTACCCAGACCGTTTACCACTTTCACTTTACGGCCTTTGGCCATACCCGCCAGACCGCCGGTCAGCTGAGTGATAACTTTCTCTTTCCAGGTACGAATTTTGTCGATATCGGTTTTCGGCTCGCCGAAGACGATACCGTGTTCAGCCAGCGCTTTGGCTTCTTCGATAACTTTCGCTACGTGCAGCAGCGCTTTAGAAGGGATACAGCCGACGTTCAGACAAACACCGCCGAGGGTGCTGTAACGTTCTACGATGACGGTTTCCAGACCTAAATCCGCGGCGCGAAATGCTGCGGAGTAACCTGCCGGGCCTGCCCCAAGTACTACGACCTGAGTTTTGATTTCTGTGCTCATCATGACCTCTTAATGTATACCCGTCGTCCACCGGGTCGTTCTATCCGCCCGTATTTTACAAAATTGTTAACAATTTTGAAACAACAAACGGCTCACGAATTATCGCTTTCACCAATAACCTCAAAAACCCCATGAGATTATCAGAAAAAAGCCGGCCGACTGGCCGGCTTTTCAATTACATCACCAGGCGGCGAATGTCGCTCAGCATGTTGTTGATGATGGTGATGAAACGCGCACCATCAGCCCCGTCGATCACGCGGTGGTCGAAGGACAGAGAGATTGGCATCATCAGACGCGGCACGAACTCTTTGCCATTCCACACCGGCTCCATCGCGGACTTGGACACACCGAGGATAGCCACTTCCGGCGCGTTCACAATCGGCGCGAAGTGGGTGGTACCCAGGCCGCCGATGCTGGAGATAGTGAAGCAGCCGCCCTGCATTTCGCCGGCAGTCAGCTTACCATCACGCGCTTTTTTGGAGATGGTGGTCAGTTCACGGGACAGCTCAGTGACGCTCTTCTTGTTCACGTCTTTGAAGACCGGAACAACCAGACCATTTGGCGTATCAACCGCAACACCGATGTTGATGTATTTCTTCAGCGTCAGCTTCTGACCGTCTTCGGACAGGGAGCTGTTGAAGCGTGGCATCTGTTCCAGCGCCGCCGCAACCGCTTTCATGATGAAGACCACTGGGGTGAATTTCACGTCCAGCTTACGCTTCTCAGCTTCGGCGTTCTGCTGTTTACGGAACGCTTCCAGATCGGTGATATCAGTCTTATCGAAGTGGGTAACGTGCGGGATCATCACCCAGTTACGGCTCAGGTTCGCACCGGAGATTTTCTGGATACGGCCCAGTTCCACTTCTTCGATTTCGCCGAACTTGCTGAAGTCCACTTTCGGCCATGGCAGCATGCCCGGGATACCGCCGCCAGCGGCTGCCGCAGGTGCAGCTTCGGCGCGTTTCACCGCGTCTTTCACGTAAGCCTGAACGTCTTCGCGCAGGATACGCCCTTTACGGCCGGTGCCCTTCACTTTCGCCAGGTTCACACCGAATTCGCGCGCCAGGCGACGAATCAGCGGAGTCGCGTGGACGTAAGCGTCGTTTTCAGCGAACTCAGATTTTTCTGTTTTAGCAGCAGGGGCAGCAGCCGGTTTAGCAGCCTGAGCCGGTGCAGCAGACGGTGCCGGAGCAGCCGCGGCAGCTGGAGCGGCGGCAGGTGCTGCGCCTTCCACTTCGAAGACCATGATCAGAGAGCCGGTAGATACTTTGTCGCCGGTGTTGATTTTGATCTCTTTAACGGTACCGGCGAACGGCGCAGGCACTTCCATAGAAGCTTTGTCGCCTTCAACGGTGATCAGTGACTGTTCAGCGGCAACTTTGTCGCCCACTTTTACCATCACTTCGGTCACTTCAACTTCGTCACCGCCGATGTCCGGTACGTTAACGTCTTTCACGCCGCCAGCAGCCGCTGGTGCAGCAGCCGGAGCCGGAGCAGCGTCCGCTTTCGCTGGAGCCGCAGCGCCTTCAGCGCCCGCCACTTCGAAGATCATGATAAGCGACCCGGTAGACACTTTGTCACCGGTGTTGATCTTGATCTCTTTAACGGTACCCGCGAACGGTGCAGGCACTTCCATAGAGGCTTTGTCGCCTTCTACGGTGATCAGTGACTGCTCAGCCGCAACGGTATCGCCCACTTTCACCAGGATTTCAGTGACTTCAACTTCGTCACCGCCGATGTCAGGCACGTTCACTTCTTTCGCTGCCGCGGCCGCTGCTGGAGCAGCAGCAGGAGCGGCTTCTTTCTTCTCTTCCTGCGCAGGTGCAGCAGCTGCTGCACCGTCGGCGGAATCGAAAATCATGATCAGTTTACCGGTCTCGGTTTTATCGCCAACAGAGACTTTGATCTCTTTAACGATGCCAGCCTGAGGAGACGGGACTTCCATAGAAGCTTTGTCGCCTTCTACGGTGATCAGCGACTGTTCAGCTTCAACTTTGTCGCCCACTTTGACCAGGATCTCGGTGATTTCAACTTCATCAGCCCCGATGTCCGGTACATTGATTTCGATAGCCATTATTCTTTTACCTCTTACGCCAGACGCGGGTTAACTTTATCTGCATCGATGTTGAATTTGGTAATTGCGTCTGCAACCACTTTCTTATCGATTTCGCCACGTTTAGCCAGTTCGCCCAGTGCTGCTACTACCACGTAGGAAGCATCAACTTCGAAGTGGTGACGCAGGTTTTCGCGGCTGTCAGAACGACCGAAGCCGTCAGTACCCAGTACGCGATAATCATCAGCTGGAACGTAAGTACGAACCTGCTCAGCGAACAGTTTCATATAGTCAGTAGACGCCACCGCTGGCGCGTCGTTCATCACCTGAGCGATGTACGGAACGCGTGGGGTTTCCATTGGGTGCAGCATGTTCCAGCGCTCACAATCCTGGCCATCACGCGCCAGTTCAGTGAAGGAGGTAACAGAGTACACATCGGAACCCACACCGTAGTCTTTCGCCAGGATCTGCGCTGCTTCACGAACGTGACGCAGGATAGAACCAGAGCCCAGCAGCTGAACTTTACCTTTGCTACCTTCGATGGTTTCGAGTTTGTAGATACCTTTACGGATACCTTCCTCGGCACCTGCTGGCATTGCCGGCATGTGGTAGTTTTCGTTCAGGGTGGTGATGTAGTAGTAAATGTTCTCTTGCGCTTCACCGTACATGCGCTGCAAGCCGTCATGCATGATGACTGCCACTTCGTACGCGTAAGACGGGTCGTAAGAGATACAGTTAGGGATAGTCAGAGACTGAATGTGGCTGTGACCATCTTCGTGCTGTAAGCCTTCACCGTTCAGGGTCGTACGACCAGAAGTACCCCCGATCAGGAAGCCGCGAGCCTGCTGGTCGCCTGCCTGCCAGCACAGGTCACCGATACGCTGGAACCCGAACATGGAGTAGTAGATGTAGAACGGGATCATCGGCAGGTTGTTGGTGCTGTAAGAGGTCGCAGCAGCCAGCCAGGATGCGCCTGCACCCAGTTCGTTGATACCTTCCTGAAGGATCTGACCTTTCTCGTCTTCTTTGTAGTATGCAACCTGCTCACGGTCCTGCGGGGTGTACTGCTGGCCGTTCGGGCTGTAGATACCGATCTGACGGAACAGACCTTCCATACCGAAAGTACGCGCTTCGTCGGCGATGATTGGAACCAGACGATCTTTGATCGACTTGTTCTTCAGCATCACGTTCAGGGCACGAACGAAAGCGATGGTGGTTGAGATCTCTTTGTTCTGCTCTTCCAGCAGCTGAGAGAAATCTTCCAGCGCTGGCAGTTCCAGCTTCTCGGTGAAGTTAGGCTGACGAGCAGGCAGGTAGCCTTTCAGCGCCTGACGACGTTCGTGCAGGTACTTGTGCTCTTCAGACCCTTCCGGGAAAGTGATGTAAGACAGGTTTTCTACCTGCTCATCGGTCACTGGAACGTTGAAACGGTCGCGGATATAACGCACGCCGTCCATGTTCATTTTCTTAACCTGGTGAGCGATGTTTTTACCTTCTGCGGTATCACCCATGCCGTAACCTTTGATGGTGTGGGCCAGGATCACAGTCGCTTTACCTTTGGTTTCACGCGCTTTTTTCAGTGCAGCGTAAACTTTCTTCGGATCGTGACCACCGCGGTTCAACGCCCAAATCTGCTCGTCAGTCCAGTCTGCAACCAGGGCTGCGGTTTCAGGATATTTGCCGAAGAAGTGCTCACGTACGTAGGCACCGTCTTTAGATTTGAAGGTCTGGTAGTCGCCGTCAACGGTTTCGTTCATCAGCTGGATCAGTTTACCGCTGGTGTCTTTACGCAGCAGCTCATCCCAACGACCGCCCCACATCACTTTGATCACGTTCCAGCCTGCACCCGCGAAGATGCCTTCCAGTTCGTTGATGATCTTGCCGTTACCGGTTACCGGACCATCCAGACGTTGCAGGTTACAGTTGATGATGAAGCACAGGTTGTCCAGCTTCTCACGGGTCGCGATGGTGATCGCGCCTTTAGATTCTGGCTCATCCATTTCACCGTCGCCCAGGAAGGCGTAAACGGTCTGCTCAGAGGTGTCTTTCAGACCACGGTGTTCCAGGTACTTCAGGAATTTAGCCTGATAGATCGCACCGATTGGACCCAGGCCCATAGATACGGTCGGGAACTGCCAGAACTCAGGCATCAGTTTAGGGTGCGGGTAAGAAGACAGACCTTTACCGTGAACTTCCTGACGGAAGTTGTTCATCTGCTCTTCAGTCAGACGACCTTCCAGGAAGGCACGTGCATAGATGCCCGGAGAGATGTGGCCCTGGAAGTACACCAGATCGCCGCCATCTTTCTCGTTCGCTGCACGGAAGAAGTGGTTGAAGCACACTTCGTAAATGGTCGCAGAAGACTGGAAGGACGCCATGTGGCCCCCCAGTTCCAGGTCTTTCTTGGATGCGCGCAGAACGGTCATGATGGCGTTCCAGCGGATAGCAGAACGGATACGGCGTTCCAGATCCAGATTGCCCGGGTATTCCGGTTCGTCTTCGACGGCAATCGTGTTTACGTAGTTGCTAGCCCCTGCACCTGAAGCCACTTTCACGCCGCCTTTGCGTGCTTCTGAAAGCAGCTGATCAATCAGATACTGAGCGCGCTCAACACCTTCTTCACGGATGACCGATTCGATCGCCTGTAGCCAGTCGCGAGTTTCGATCGGATCCACGTCATTTTGGAGACGTTCTGACATGGGGGTATTCCTTATCTATCTAATACGTTGATTTGTCTGGAACCTGTCCCATTGTATTTTCGCCAGAAAACACAATAAGACAGGTTCTGCGTTTAGTTGCCGCGCTCTAAAAGTACCTGGCGCTTAATCCTTTCGTTGCTGTATGCGGCGTAATGAACGTTCGCGACGCGATTGTTCACGGCTGCGGTCCAGCAAGATTTCCTCAATGAAAGCCAGATGGCGGTGCGACGCTTCGCGCGCCTGCTCCGGTTCCCCGGCCATTATCGCCTCGAATACTCGGGTGCGATGGTTGCTTACCAGCGGGAGCATCTCCCGACGGGCATACAACAATTCAAAATTCTGACGAACGTTCTGGGCCAGCATCGGCTCCATGCAGCGTAGCAGATGGAGGAGCACCACGTTGTGCGCCGCTTCGGTGACGGCAATTTGATACTGGACGACGGCATTGGACTCGGCGTCTAAATCGCCGGACTGCTGTGCCCGTTCAATGGCCTGATGCAGCTCGCGAATACGTACGCGGTCTTCATCAGTGCTGCGAAGGGCGGCGTAATAGGCCGCGATACCTTCCAGCGCGTGACGGGTCTCAAGCAGATCAAACTGGGATTCTGGGTGGTCAGAGAGAAGTTCTACCAGCGGGTCGCTGAAGCTCTGCCACAGGCTGTTTTGCACAAAGGTTCCGCCACCCTGGCGACGGAGCAACAGGCCCTTTGCTTCGAGACGTTGAATCGCCTCACGCAGAGAGGGGCGTGAAACGTCGAACTGTTTTGCCAGCTCGCGTTCTGGCGGGAGTTTCTCGCCCGGGCGCAGTGTCCCTTCGAGAATCAAAAACTCCAGCTGCTGCTCAATCACATCGGAAAGTTTTGGTTGGCGAATTTTGCTGTAGGCCATATTCCCTGTCTTACGCCTTTTTGCCCGGAGTCAATTGGTCTTACCAATTTCATGTTCGTATCGCTAAAGTAACAAAGTATTCACCTTCTGTCCATATTGGTTTTGATTGAAATCAGTAAACCCGGCACATTTTAACAACCTTACAGAACTAACGTTTCAGGAATGTAACTTTGCACAAATGAAATGGTTACTACCAAAGAGGCAGTTTTAACCATAATGAAACGAGGGTTTTTGCAATCTGAAGCGATTCAACAAGGCAAAAAATGAAAATTCGCCCTCTTCTGACGCATTTCTATTCTATAGGTTGGGGTAGGAGGGGTTAACGTACCGATTTACAATTGGTTTCTTTTTATTCAAGTCGTCTTCATCCCTTCATAAAGCAGGTGCATTCGCTGGCGCTTACCACTATTCTTGCGCTAACGGAAGCCATCTCCGCTTTTTTCGGTATCGTTAACCGTAAAGAAATAAATACAGAATATGGACTTTCATAATTACACACGCACAGCGTGAACATAACAACCACACACGAGGTTTCAAATGGAAGCTCAACAGCATGGCGATCAGCTAAAGCGCGGCCTTAAAAACCGCCATATTCAGCTCATCGCCCTGGGCGGTGCTATTGGTACTGGCCTGTTTCTGGGCAGTGCATCGGTTATCCAGTCGGCCGGTCCGGGCATTATTCTGGGGTACGCGATTGCGGGTTTTATTGCGTTTCTGATTATGCGTCAGTTAGGGGAAATGGTTGTTGAGGAGCCGGTCGCAGGCTCATTCAGCCACTTCGCCTATAAATACTGGGGCAGCTTCGCAGGCTTCGCCTCCGGCTGGAACTACTGGGTTCTGTACGTTCTGGTTGCCATGGCCGAGCTGACCGCCGTCGGGAAATACATTCAGTTCTGGTACCCGGAGATCCCCACCTGGGCATCTGCTGCGGCCTTCTTCGTCCTGATTAACGCCATTAACCTCACCAACGTAAAAGTGTTCGGTGAAATGGAGTTCTGGTTTGCCATCATCAAAGTGATTGCCGTTGTAGCGATGATCATCTTCGGCGGCTGGCTGCTGTTCAGCGGCAACGGCGGCCCGCAGGCCACCGTGCGCAACCTTTGGGAGCAAGGCGGGTTCCTGCCTCACGGCATGACCGGCCTGGTGATGATGATGGCGATCATTATGTTCTCCTTCGGCGGTCTGGAGCTGGTGGGTATCACCGCCGCGGAAGCCGACAACCCGGAGCAGAGCATCCCGAAAGCCACTAACCAGGTTATCTACCGTATTCTGATCTTCTATGTGGGCTCCCTGGCGGTCCTGCTCTCCCTGCTGCCATGGACGCGCGTGACGGCGGATACCAGCCCGTTTGTGCTTATCTTCCACGAGCTGGGCGACACCTTCGTGGCGAACGCGCTCAACGTCGTGGTGCTGACCGCCGCGCTCTCCGTTTATAACAGCTGCGTTTACTGCAACAGCCGTATGCTGTTCGGCCTGGCGCAACAGGGCAACGCACCGAAAGCGCTGCTTACCGTTGATAAGCGTGGCGTACCGGTTAATACCATCATCGTGTCGGCGGTCGTGACGGCGCTGTGCGTTCTGATTAACTACCTGGCACCGGAATCTGCCTTCGGCCTGCTGATGGCGCTGGTGGTTTCCGCTCTGGTGATTAACTGGGCGATGATTAGCCTCGCGCATATCAAGTTCCGCCGTGCCAAGCAGCAGCAGGGCGTAACCACGCGCTTCCCTGCCCTGCTCTATCCGCTGGGGAACTGGGTTTGCCTGCTGTTCATGGCGGCTGTGCTGGTCATCATGCTCATCACCCCAGGCATGGCGATTTCCGTCTACCTGATCCCGGTCTGGATTGCGATCCTCGGCGTGGGTTATATGGTGAAACAGAAAAATGCCAAAACGGTGAAAGCGCACTAAGTGTTTTCTCGCTGTACTCGCGGTTGCGGGTACAGCGTCTTGTTACCTTCCTCACAAATTCGCGCCAACAGCAAAATCCTCCATATCACCGCCTTTATATTGCAACGCATATATTCGTTTGCCAGCGAATAATTCTCTCCATACCGAAACCCGGAGAGCTGTCGATGAATAACAACAAACTGTCAGTAAAAGAAAAGATCGGCTATGGCATGGGTGACGCCGGATGCAACATTATCTTTGGCGCCATCATGTTATTTGTTAACTATTTTTATACGGATATTTTTGGTCTGGCTCCTGCACTGGTTGGCGTTTTACTCCTGTCCGTACGCGTCATTGATGCCGTAACGGACCCGATCATGGGCGCGATTGCCGACCGTACCCGCAGCAAATATGGCCGGTTTCGTCCATGGCTACTGTGGATTGCCTTCCCCTATGCGCTGTTCAGCATTCTGATGTTCACCACGCCGGAGTGGAGCTATAACAGCAAAGTTATCTATGCCTTTGTCACCTACTTCCTGCTGTCGCTGACCTATACCGCCATCAACATTCCGTACTGCTCGCTCGGCGGCGTGATCACCAACGACCCGAAAGAGCGCGTTGCCTGCCAGTCCTACCGTTTTGTTATGGTTGGTATCGCCACGCTGCTGCTGTCGCTAACGCTCCTGCCGATGGCCGACTGGTTCGGTGGGGATAACAAAGCCAAAGGCTACCAGATGGCGATGACCGTGCTGGCGCTGATTGGTACCTGCATGTTCCTGTTCTGCTTCGCCACGGTGCGCGAGCGCGTACGTCCGGCGGTGCAAACCCATGACGAACTGAAAAACGACCTGAAAGACGTGTGGAAGAACGACCAGTGGGTGCGGATCCTGCTGTTAACCCTGTGCAACGTCTGTCCTGGCTTTATCCGCATGGCGGCCACCATGTATTACGTTACCTGGGTCATGGGGCAAAGCACCCATTTCGCCACGCTGTTTATCAGCCTGGGCGTGGTCGGCATGATGTTCGGCAGTATGCTGGCGAAAGTGCTGACCGACCGCTGGTGTAAGCTGAAGGTCTTCTTCTGGACCAACATCGTGCTGGCGATTTTCTCCTGCGTCTTCTACTTCTTCGACCCGAAAGCGACGACAACCATTGTCGTGCTCTACGTCCTGCTGAACATCCTGCACCAGATCCCATCCCCGCTGCACTGGTCCCTGATGGCCGACGTGGACGACTACGGTGAATGGAAAACCGGGAAACGCATCACCGGGATCAGCTTCTCCGGCAACATCTTCTTCCTGAAACTGGGTCTGGCGATTGCCGGGGCAATGGTCGGCTTCCTGCTCTCCTGGTACGGCTACGACGCGGGCGCAAAAGCGCAGAGCGCGGACGCCATTAACGGCATCGTGCTGCTGTTTACCGTCATTCCCGGCATTGGATACTTAATTACCGCGGGCGTAGTACGTCTGCTGAAAGTGGACCGTGAGACCATGAAGCAGATCCAGTCCGATCTGGAAAAGCGTCGCACCAACTATCGCGAGCTAAACGATTATCAGGAACTCAAAGCCGCTGAGACTAAATAAGGAAAGCCGAATGCAAACCTGGCCAAACCCGTTTATTGAACAACGCGCCGACCCGTATATCCTGCGTCACGATGGGCAATATTACTTTATCGCCTCCGTGCCGGAATACGATCGGCTGGCGATCCGCCGCGCGCACTCGCTGGAAGGTTTACGCGATGCCGAAGAGGTGGTTGTCTGGCGCAAGCCCGACACCGGCCCAATGAGCCAGCTGATCTGGGCACCGGAACTGCATCATATCGACGGCAGGTGGTACATCTATTTTGCCGCCACGCATACCCAGGCGCTCGATCAGCTCGGGATGTTCCAGCATCGCATGTTTGCCATTGAATGCGCTGACGGCGATCCGCTCACCGGTACGTGGGTGGAAAAAGGGCAAATCAAAACCCCGTTTGACACCTTCGCACTGGATGCCACCACCTTTGTTCATCAGGGTAAACGCTGGTATCTGTGGGCGCAAAAAGCCCCGGATATTTCCGGTAACTCCAATCTTTACCTGTGTGAAATGGAAAATCCGTGGACGCTGAAAGGCGAGCCGGTGATGCTCAGTAAACCGGAATATGACTGGGAGTGTCGTGGGTTCTGGGTCAACGAAGGCCCGGCGGTGCTGTTCCATGGCGATAAGCTGTTTATCAGCTATTCCGCCAGCGCCACCGACGAGAACTACTGCATGGGATTACTGTGGGCAGACCTGAATGCCGATCCGCAAAACCCGGCTAACTGGCATAAATCCCCGCGCCCGGTGTTCGTCACCAGCTACGAAAACCGTCAGTATGGGCCAGGCCATAACAGCTTTACGCAGACGCCGGAAGGCGAAGATGTGCTGGTCTACCACGCGCGAAACTACACTGAAATTGAAGGCGATCCGCTTTACGATCCCAATCGCCATACTCGCCTGAAACTCATCCGCTGGAACGAAAACGGGATGCCTGATTTCGGCATCCCGCCCGCAGATACGCTATAACGGCTTCGGCGCGCTGGCTTAAACCAGCGTGCCGTAAATCGTCAGCAGCGCCACAATCACCACCACCACAAACGACGTTTTCTTTGCCATCGAGACGGCAGCTTTTGGCGTTGCGACTTTATCCGTGTGCGGCTCACGCGCCAGCGAGAACTGTGCAAGTCGGGTTAAAACCTGATACTGCGAGGTATGGCGGTCTGCAAGGGAGACAAACCACGCGGGCAACGCCTTTTCACCGTGACCGATGAGGGCATAGACCACGCCTACCAGACGCACCGGAAGCCAGTCGAGCACGTGCAGGATGGCATCAATGCCGGACTGTAGACGTTCATGCGGCGTAAGATAGCGGGCAAGCCAAGTCTGCCAGGCGCGCAGGAACGCGTACCCCATCAGCAGTACTGGCCCCCACGGACCGCCCACCACAAACCAGAACAGCGGCGCCAGGTAGTAACGGAAGTTGATCCACAGCAGCGCGTTTTGCAGCTCCCGCAGAAACTCGCGTTCATCGCAGTCCGGCGGTACGCCATGGATCATCGTCAGCTCGCTCGCCATCGCGCCACGCGCGTGGGCATCATCCCGGGAAGCGGCTTTCAGATACGCGTGATAGTGCAAACGCACCTTGCCCGCGCCAATACACAGCACGCCGAGCAGGATCCACACCACCAGCAGCGGCACGTTGAAAAAGAGGCCGTAAAGCGAGCGCAGCAACAGGAACGTAATCGCCATCACGCCTGCCGCCATCAGCAGCGTGCGCAGCATGGAAAAATGCCTGATGCGGCGGAATAACACCTCCAGCCGATGATCCAGATGCCAGTGCTCGCCGAGCTTAAACAGGCGTTCAGCGATCATAACCAGCAGCATGGTAAACAACGTCATGTTATCTCCTTATCTGACGATGTGGTAAGCATGGCGTGAAACCGGGACCAGTCAAACGCCGGGCCGGGGTCGGGTTTTCTTTCAGGGGCGATGTCGCTGTGCCCTGTAATATTGTCTGCAATGGCGGGATAGCGCCCGATTAACGTTTGCGTTACAGCAACCAGTTTCTCATATTGCGCATCGGTGTAAGGCGTGGTGTCCGTTCCTTCCAGTTCAATTCCAATGGAGAAATCATTGCACCGCTCGCGCCCCTGATACATCGACACGCCGGCATGCCAGGCACGCTTATCAAAAGGAACATACTGAACCACTTCGCCATCACGACGGATCAGACAGTGCGCCGATACGCGCAGATTCGCAATCTCAGCAAAGAAGGGGTGGGCATCGGGATCTATCGTTCCAGTGAATAACGCATCGATCCACGGACCGCCAAACTCACCCGGCGGGAGACTAATATTATGAACCACCAGCAGTGTGGGCTTTTCATCCTCCGGGCGGCAGTCGTGGTGCGGCGACGGTACATGCCGCGCGTCCACCAGCCATCCGTTTTCTAACAACATGCTGGAACTCCTTATCTATGGTGCTGTTACTCGGTTCAGAGTAGCATGTTTCAATATTATGATTCGTTACCAATTTGGAGTTTTATCATGCCGCCTCGCCGCTATAACCCCGACCACCGACGTGACGCGCTTCTGGAACGTATTAATAGTGATATCCCGGCAAGCGTTGCCCATGCCCTGAGAGAAGATCTCGGTGGCGACGTCAGCGCCGATAACGATATTACCGCCCAATTGTTGCCAAAAGAGACACGCTCGCATGCGGTGATCATCACCCGCGAAGCGGGGGTTTTCTGCGGCAAACGCTGGGTTGAGGAGGTCTTTACCCAGCTGGCAGGCGACGAGGTGCAGGTAACATGGCACGTTGAAGACGGTGATGCGGTCACGGCGAATCAGCCACTGTTCGAGCTGGACGGCCCGTCCCGCGTCTTGCTGACCGGCGAACGTACCGCGCTCAATTTTGTGCAAACGCTCTCTGGCGTTGCCAGTGAAGTACGCCGCTACGTTGACCTGCTGGCAGGCACCCGCACGCAGCTGCTGGATACCCGTAAAACCCTGCCGGGCCTGCGCACCGCGCTGAAATACGCGGTACTCTGCGGTGGCGGCGCCAACCATCGTCTGGGGCTCTCCGATGCCTTCCTGATCAAAGAGAACCACATTATTGCCTCTGGCTCGGTGCGTCAGGCCGTGGAAAAAGCCTTCTGGCTGCATCCGGATGTGCCGGTCGAAGTGGAAGTGGAAACGCTGGAGGAGCTGGACGAGGCCATTAAAGCGGGGGCTGACATCATCATGCTCGATAACTTCGACACGGAGCAGATGCGTGAAGCGGTCAAACGCACAAACGGCCAGGCGCAGCTTGAGGTGTCCGGCAACGTGACGTTCGACACCATCCGCGAATTTGCTGAAACCGGCGTCGATTACATCTCCGTTGGCGCCCTGACCAAGCACGTCCGCGCCCTCGACCTCTCGATGCGCTTCAAATAAATTATCTTCCCCTCTTCGCCCGGAGAGGGGAAATACGAAACCGCTCGCAGTTACGCTGTCCTTCTCTGCAACACTGAATCATTTCCCTGAAAGCCCCTTCACGTTCACGCTTTTGCCCCTCGTTTCTGCATGCTGGGACTGCCACAGTAGCGCCACTTAACGTAAGGAGCAGACATGAACAGACAACAAGGATTTACCCTGATTGAGCTAATGGTGGTCATTGGCATTATTGCCATCCTGAGCGCGATTGGCGTCCCGGCCTATCAGAACTACCTACGAAAAGCCGCGCTCACCGATATGCTGCAAGCGTTCATCCCCTACCGCACCGCCATTGAGCTTTGCGCCCTGGATCGTGGTGGTGTGGATAGCTGCGACGCAGGCACTAATGGCATCCCCTCCCCGACAACCACACGTTACGTTTCAGCGATGAGCGTGGCGAAGGGGGTCGTATCGTTAACAGGGCAGGAAAGCCTTAACGGACTTGAAGTGCTCATGACACCGATATGGAGCGACGGTAACGGTATGACGGGCTGGACGCGTGACTGCAAAATTGCGTCCGACACGGCGCTCAGACAAGCCTGTGAAGATGTTTTCCGCTTCGATAACAACTGACAGGAGTGGACAATGAATACCGAACAGCTTATGACGCTCTGTCAGCGCCATCACGCACTGCTACTCGCAAGCGACACCGACATGATCAGCATTGCGGTAGTGGGTAATCCTGCCTCTGAGCTGATGGAAGCGTTACGCTTCGCCACGCAGAAACGTATTGATATTGAGTGCTGGACGGCCGAACGGATGGAAAAACGGCTTCAGTCCCTCTCATCATCACACCTGCCGGGCATAGCGCCAAACTCAGCCGCTGACGTGCTCAGTACAACGTTGCAGCAGGCAGTGAACCAGCGGGCTTCTGACATCCATATTGAACCGACGGAGCACGGCTACCAAATCCGTTTGCGAATCGACGGTGTTCTCTACCCGCAACCGCCGATTTCCACCGCCCTCGGAACGACGCTTGCCGCACGCCTGAAGGTGCTGGGCCAGCTGGATATTGCGGAGCGCCGCCTGCCGCAGGACGGTCAGTTTACGGTGGAGCTGACAAGCGTCCCCGTCTCTTTTCGTATCGCAACCCTTCCCTGTAGCGGTGGAGAAAAAATCGTACTTCGTCTGCTTCACCAGGTACAGCAGGCGCTGGAGCTTGAACAGCTAGGGATGAGCGCAGACCAGCAGGCCCGTTTTGCCGCGGCGCTTAACAGCCCGCAGGGGTTGATTCTGGTCACCGGCCCGACCGGTAGCGGGAAAACGGTGACGCTGTACAGCGCGTTACAGGCGCGAAATACCCCTGACGTTAATATTTGCAGCGTGGAAGATCCCGTTGAAATCCCGCTTGCAGGCTTAAACCAGACGCAGATTAATCCGCGCGCGGGGCTGACCTTCCAGAGCGTGCTGCGCGCCCTGCTCAGGCAGGATCCTGACATCATTATGGTGGGTGAAATTCGTGACGGCGAAACGGCAGAAATTGCCATTAAGGCGGCGCAAACCGGACATCTGGTGCTGTCCACCCTGCATACTAACTCGACGACTGAAACGCTGGTACGGTTGCAACAGATGGGCGTCGCGCGCTGGATGATCTCTTCGGCACTCTCAATGGTCATTGCCCAGCGGCTGGTGCGCCGTTTATGCCCGCACTGCCGACAGGAAGCCAGCCGCCACACCGAATTACCCCGCACGCTGTGGCCCCGGCCGCTTCCTCGCTGGCAACCCACCGGCTGCGATCGCTGCTACCACGGTTTTTATGGTCGCGTAGCCATTTTTGAAGTGCTCGTCATCGACGACACGCTGCGGCAGGCCATCGCCAGCGGAGCAAGCACGGAGGTGATTGGGTCCAGCGCTCGTCAGGCGGGAATGACCTCTTTGTTTGAGCATGGCTGCATGGCCGTAGAGCAAGGGCTGACCACGCTCGAAGAGCTGTTGCGCGTCCTGGGAATGCCCGATGGCTGCTAATTCACTCTGGCGCTGGCGTGCCCTGACCACCGAGGGGGAGGTGCAAACCGGCACCCTCTGGGCCATCGACCGTAACGCAGCTTACACGGCTCTGGTGCTTAAACAGCTGCACCCGCTGGCGCTGAAACGCTGCCAGCAGCGCCACCGATGGCAGGTGCAGCACTGCTACGATATTTTTCGCCAGCTCGCCACGCTGCTACAGGCCGGACTCACGCTGTCCCAAAGCCTGCACATGCTGGCGGAACAGCATCCTTTGCAGCACTGGCAGGCGCTGCTGCATAGTCTTGCGGATGACCTGAGCGAAGGTTGCGCCCTGTCAGAGGCCATGAAGAAATGGCCAGAGGTGTTTAGCCCTCTTTATGTCTCAATGGTGAAGACGGGTGAGCTGACGGGTAAGCTCGAAGCCTGCTGCCGTCAGCTTGCGCAGCAACAAAAATCCCAGCAGCAGCTCAGTGCGAAGGTGAAGAAAGCGCTGCGCTATCCGCTGATCATCCTGACGCTGGCCGTTTTCGTGGTGCTGGCGATGGTCACGCTGGTGTTGCCTGAGTTTGCTGCAATCTACAAAACGTTCAACACCCCGCTCCCTTTGCTCACGCAGGCAGTCATGGGGCTGGCGGCCCTGGTTCAGGCGCATATCCTCACCCTTTTGACCCTGCTCGTGGCAATGGTTGTCATCGCCTGTAAGCTGCGGCGGCATCCACGCTGGCAGTATGTCTTGTTACACGTACCGGTGATGGGCACGCTGACGCGCGGGCAAAAACTGGGGCAGATTTTTACCGTGCTGTCATTAACCCAGCAGGCCGGAATTGCCTTTTTACAAGGACTGGAGAGTGTGGAAGAGACCGTTGAGAGGGGCTACTGGCAGGAGAAAATCCGTGAGATACGCAGCGATATCGAACAGGGGACGCCCGTGTGGTCCTGCTTCCAGAAGGCCTCTGTTTTTACGCCACTGTGTATTCAGCTCATTCGCACCGGAGAAGTGTCGGGTTCACTGGATGTCATGCTGATGAATCTGGCCCGCCACCATACGGAACAGACATTTCAGCAGGCAGACAATCTGGCGGCGCTTCTTGAGCCTTTGCTACTGGTCGTGACGGGTCTGATTATCGGTACGCTGGTGGTGGCAATGTATCTGCCGATTTTCCATCTGGGGGATGCAATGAGCGCGGGGTAACGCTGGCGCACGGACGCGCGCCAGCCGTAGCCGTCAGAGGCTATTGAATACGCGGTTTTCCTGCTCCTGAACGCGGATAAACGTCGTGCGTTTCGTCAGCTCTTTCAGGCGGGAAGCACCAACGTAGGTGCAGGCAGAACGCAGACCGCCGAGGATATCGCGCGCCGTGTTTTCGACCGGACCACGCAGTGGCAGCTTAACGGTTTTGCCTTCCGCCGCACGGTATTTCGCGACACCGCCCACGTGACGGGTCATCGCGGATTCAGAGCTCATTCCGTAGAACAGCATGAATTTCTCGCCGTTCTCTTCCACCACGGTACCGCCGCTCTCTTCGTGGCCTGCCAGCATGCCGCCGAGCATCACGAAGTCCGCGCCGCCGCCGAAGGCTTTCGCGACATCGCCTGGCATGGTGCAGCCACCGTCGCTGATGATCTGGCCGCCCAGACCGTGCGCAGCGTCAGCGCATTCAATGACCGCAGACAGCTGCGGATAACCCACACCGGTTTTCACGCGCGTGGTGCAAACGGACCCCGGACCAATGCCCACTTTCACAATGTCGGCCCCGGAGAGGATCAGCTCTTCACACATTTCACCGGTCACCACGTTGCCCGCGATGATGGTTTTGGTTGGCCAGGCTTCACGCGCCTTGCTGACGAACTGGACGAAATGCTCGGAATAACCATTTGCCACGTCAATGCAGACAAAATTCAGCGCCGGATTGGCGTTCAGGATCTGTTTGGTTTTCTCGAAATCTGCATCAGAAGTACCGGTCGAGACCATCACATGCTTCACCACGTCAGCCGAGGCGGAGGCGACAAACGCATCCCACTCTTCAGCGCTGTAATGTTTGTGTACCGCAGTAAGGATGTCGAATTGCGCCAGTGCGGTCGCCATCTCAAAGGTCCCGACGGTGTCCATGTTGGCCGCGATAATCGGCACGCCAGACCATGTCTGACCGGAATGCTTAAAGGTGAATTGACGTTCGAGTTCAACGTCTGAGCGACTTTTCAGTGTAGAGCGTTTAGGGCGGATAAGAACGTCTTTGAAACCTAACTTCAGATCTTCTTCGATACGCATGTGCGGATTCCTGGGGTTAGAGGCAAATATATTAAAAGCACAACTCCAGTGACGCTATCATACGCACTAATACCTGCTCCGCAAGACTGCGAAATTCTCTTTTTTTACGCTACAATCCTATAAATTTACCTGGTAAAAAGCGGGTAAAGAGAGCTAAACATTGGCTGTTGTAAGTTTGAATTTTAAGCAACTGATTTTAAAACTGAATAATTCCCAGGATCTGATTTAATGGGGTATATCGTCGCATTAACCGGCGGCATCGGTAGTGGTAAAAGCACCGTTGCGCACGCGTTTGCTCGTCTCGGCATCACGATTATCGACGCCGATATCATTGCCCGTCAGGTGGTAGAACCCAATACACCCGCCTTAAACGCCATCGAAGCGCATTTTGGTCGCCGTGTGATACAGGCTGACGGCACCCTGAATCGTCGGCAGCTGCGTGAGTGCATATTTTCTGATTCTTCGGAAAAAGCCTGGCTTAATGCCCTGCTCCACCCCATTATCCACCAGGAAACACAGCGTCAGATTGCCGCAGCCCGTTCGCCCTATGTGTTGTGGGTAGTCCCGTTACTGGTGGAAAATCAGCTTCAGCATAAAGCAGACAGAACGCTGGTGATTGACGTTTCCCGCGAAACGCAAATCCAGAGAACCATGGCGCGTGACCATGTTTCACGCGAGCATGCTGAACAAATTCTTGCCGCACAGGCCACGCGCGAAGCGCGCCTCGCCGTTGCGGATGATGTTATTGATAATAACGGCGCACAAGATGCCATTGCATCGGATGTTGCTCGTCTGCACGCGCAGTATCTGACCTTCGCCGCGCAGGCCGTTGCACAGGAAAAACCATAATGTCGACTCATATCCTTTTTGAGCACCCGCTTAACGAAAAAATGCGTACCTGGCTACGCATAGAATTTCTTATTCAACAGCTTTCACAACATCTGCCTGTCAACGATCACGCCACCGCGCTGCATTTTTTCCGCAACGTGGGCGATCTGCTTGATGTGATTGAACGCGGCGACGTCCGCACTGAGCTGTTGAAAGAGCTGGAGCGCCAGCAGCGAAAATTACAGGCCTGGGCCGAAGTACCGGGCGTGGATCAAAGTCGAATTGACGCTTTACGCCAGCAGCTGAAAAACAGCAGCACGACGCTGATGGCCGCGCCGCGCGTTGGCCAGTTTTTACGAGAGGATCGTCTGATTGCGCTGGTGCGCCAGCGCCTGAGCATACCGGGCGGGTGCTGTAGTTTTGACCTGCCGACGCTGCATATGTGGCTGCACATGCCGCAGGAACAGCGCGATCGCCAGGTGAACAGCTGGCTGGGCAGCCTGGAGCCGATGAATCAGACGTTATCGCTGATCCTCGATCTTGTGCGTAACTCGGCCCCGTTCCGCAAACAAACCAGTCTCAACGGTTTCTATCAGGATAACGGCGACGATGCCGATCTTCTGCGCCTGAATCTGTCTCTTGGCGAGCAGCTTTACCCGCAAATTTCCGGACATAAAAGCCGTTTCGCGATCCGCTTTATGCCGCTGGACAGTGAACATGGCACCGTGCCGGAACGCCTCGATTTTGAACTGGCCTGTTGTTAAGGAGTGCCAATGTCTGACGTAACCACCGTAAACTGCCCAACCTGTGGGAAAACTGTCGTCTGGGGAGAAGTGAGTCCATTTCGCCCATTCTGCTGTAAGCGCTGTCAGCTTATAGACCTGGGTGAATGGGCGGCGGAAGAGAAGCGCATTCCGAGCGAAGGCGATCTCTCGGATAGCGATGACTGGAGCGAAAACCAGCAGTAACCTTTGAAGCCTGCTGGCGCTTCGCTTAGCAGGCCTACAGGTTGCCCGTTAGCCGGGATATGACGGGCGCATTTGCCGGAGGAAATTTTTCGGCATCACTCGCGTGAAGCGTAACCCAGCCCCCCGGTTGCCCCTCTTTACCCCACGGTTCACCTTCCCAGCTTTCCACCAGCCAGAACCACAGCGTTATATGACGATCCGGAAACTGGTACTCCAGCTTATCGAACAGCGTTGCGCCAATCGGGGTGATCCCCACCTCTTCCTGAAGCTCACGCACCAGCGCCTGTTCCGGCGTTTCACCTGATTCGATTTTCCCGCCGGGGAATTCCCATTTGTTGGCCATATGCGCATCGGCGGCGCGTTGGGTTATAAAGATCTGATTTTGCGGGTTGCGAATGATCCCGACAGCAATTTGCAGTGTTTTCATCATGTCACTTCCATAAAAAAGGCGCAGATATCTGCGCCTTTTCAGTTTGTTATGTTCTTAGCTCAGACGGCCGTGGCACGCCTTGTATTTTTTGCCGGAACCGCATGGGCACGGATCGTTACGACCGACTTTACGATCGCCCGTCTGCGCTGCGATTGCCGCTGCGGCTTCGCTTTCATCGGTCTGATGGCTCAGCTGCTGCATCTGTGCCAGACGCTCAGCTTCTTCACGACGCTGCTGCTCCATCGCTTCCACTTCTTCCGGCATACGCACCTGAACTTTGCTCAGGGTGCTGATGACTTCATACTTCAGCGACTCCAGCATGGCGGCAAACATGGAGAAGGATTCACGCTTGTACTCCTGCTTAGGATCTTTCTGCGCATAACCACGCAGGTGGATACCCTGACGCAGGTAGTCCATTGCCGCCAGGTGCTCTTTCCACAGGGAGTCCAGGGTCTGCAACATTACGCCTTTCTCGAAGTGACGCATCATCTCTGCGCCAACCACTTCTTCCTTACGCTTGTAGACCTCCAGCGCGGTTTCGTAGATACGCTCGCGCAGGGTCTCTTCGTGCAGCTCAGGCTCTTTGTCCAGCCACTCTTTGATTGGCAGTTCGAGATCGAAGTCGTTTTTCAGACGTTCCTGCAAACCTTCGATATCCCACATCTCTTCCAGAGACTGCGGCGGAATGTGCGCGTCGATAGTGGCCTTGAACACATCTTCGCGAATGCTGTTGATGGTTTCGCTCACGTCGGACACGTCCAGCAGTTCGTTACGTTGGGTGTAGATCGCACGACGCTGGTCGTTGGCAACGTCATCATATTCCAGCAGCTGCTTACGAATATCGAAGTTGCGGCTTTCCACTTTACGCTGGGCGTTGGCAATCGCTTTGGTAACCCACGGGTGCTCGATCGCTTCGCCAGGTTTCATGCCCAGTTTACGCATCATGCCGGACACACGGTCAGAGGCGAAAATACGCATCAGCGCATCTTCCATAGACAGATAGAAGCGGGAAGAACCGGCATCACCCTGACGGCCCGCACGACCGCGCAGCTGGTTATCGATACGACGAGATTCATGACGCTCGGTACCAATGATGTGCAGACCACCGGATGCCAGCACCGCGTCGTGACGCACCTGCCAGTCGGCTTTGATCTGCGCGATTTGCTCTGGGGTTGGGTTTTCCAGCTCCGCCACTTCGGCCTGCCAGCTACCGCCGAGCATAATATCGGTACCACGACCCGCCATGTTGGTGGCGATGGTTACGGCAGCCGGGTAACCTGCCTGCGCAACGATATCGGCTTCTTTGGCGTGGAACTTGGCGTTCAGAACGTTGTGTTTGATGCCTGCTTTGGTCAGCTCGTTAGAAACCACTTCGGATTTCTCGATGGAGATAGTCCCCACCAGTACCGGCTGGCCCTTCGCGGTACGTTCGCGAATATCTTCGATGATCGCCTGAATTTTTTCCGCTTCGGTCATGTATACCAGGTCCGGCATATCCTTACGGATCATCGGACGGTTGGTAGGTACTACCACGGTATCAAGCTTATAGATGGAGCTGAACTCAAACGCTTCGGTATCGGCGGTACCGGTCATCCCCGCCAGCTTCTCGTACAGACGGAAGTAGTTCTGGAAGGTGATGGATGCCAGCGTCTGGTTTTCATTTTGAATATCCACGCCTTCTTTCGCTTCCACGGCCTGGTGCAGGCCATCGGACCAGCGACGTCCCTGCATGGTACGGCCGGTGTGTTCATCGACGATGATGACTTCGCCGTCTTTAACGATGTAGTCGACGTCGCGGGTGAACAGGGCGTGCGCGCGCAGTGCAGCCGTTACGTGGTGCATCAGCATGATGTTGCTCGGGGAGTACAGAGACTCGCCCTCTTCCATAATGCCTTCAGCCACCAGCAGCTCTTCGATTTTCACCAGGCCGCGTTCGGTCAGGTTGACCTGACGCGCTTTTTCATCCACGGAGAAGTGACCTTCACCCTGGAAGGTATCGGAGTCTTCTTTCTCCTGACGCAGCAGGTGAGGAATGATTTTGTCAACTTTACGGTACATCTCGGAGCTGTCTTCAGCCGGGCCGGAGATGATCAGCGGGGTACGCGCTTCATCGATCAGAATGGAGTCAACCTCATCCACCAGCGCATAGTGCAGCTTACGCTGGACACGCTCTTCCGGGCTGAACGCCATGTTGTCACGCAGGTAGTCGAAGCCGTATTCGTTGTTGGTGCCGTAGGTGATATCCGCGTTATACGCTTCACGCTTGGCAGGTGCCGGCAGGCCGGACATGTTAATGCCCACGGTCATGCCGAGGAATTCGAACAGCGGACGGTTGTTTTCGGCGTCGCGCTGCGCCAGATAGTCGTTGACGGTAACAACGTGAACGCCCTTACCCGTCAGCGCATTCAGGTAAGCCGGCAGCGTTGCAGTCAGGGTTTTACCTTCACCGGTACGCATTTCCGCGATGCAGCGCTCGTTGAGCACCATCCCGCCCAGCAGCTGCACGTCGAAGTGACGCATGCCGAACACGCGTTTACTGGCCTCACGTACAACGGCGAAGGCTTCCGGGATCAGGCTTTCTAAGGTTTCACCTTTCTCCAGACGCGCACGGAACTCCGCGGTTTTCGCTTTCAGCTCATCATCAGTGAGCTTTTCCATCGCCGGTTCCATACCGTTGATGACGTTCACAGCTTTGCGCATGCGGCGCAGGGTACGATCGTTACGACTACCAAAAACTTTGGTTAACAATTTGATTAGCATAATAAATTCTCAAACGCCCCAGTCGGGCAGATAAATTAAGGTATTGAAAAAGGTTAATTTAGCTGAGGCGTTGAGGCCCGGCACGGATGCCGTGAACCTGGCTAATCCATGTCGAAACAGAGAAGGATGCAGGGGAAACAAAATCCGTTTGCGCCGTCTGATTTACGGTCACTGGCGGCTGGTTGTCCTGCGTCAGAAGCGCATTAAGCGTATCGAGCAGGGCAAGATGCTGAGCCTGAACCGGCAGCGTTTCCTCCGCAACAGGCATCGTCTGCGGCGCCATCGCGAACGACAGATGGCGGATAACCGTGCGAATCGCGTGCTGCTGCCAGTAATCAACGTAGAAATTGGGACGACGGCTGGCTTCAAGCCATGCGAGATTAGTGAAGTTAACCCGTGTGGTGAGATCGTGTTTGGTCGTCGTGGAACGTGCTGGCGTCGCCGCGTCTGCGCTGTTGCTGAGCGCAGGCAAGCCGAGACTCGCCGCGACCATCCCTAATAAGAGATGCGGCCAGAAGTAACGTCTGCCAAATTGTCGCCAGCGCGTCAGTATTCCGCTCACTTGCTCCACCACGTTCGCCCGCCAGTGCAGGCTGAGTTCAGTTATTCTTTTTTAGCGCCCAGATATTACCACTAAAGCCAATACACGGCAGCAGGAATGACACCTTGCAGCAGGTAAAAACGGTCAATAATGCAGCGAACACACCGTTATTCGGCACCCGACACAGGCCAGGGGTGAGAGGGACAAATTAAAGAAGGGCAGAAATAAAAACGACTGGCTTCCCTGGTCGGAGAGAGTACCAGGTGAACCAGTCGCTTTTCTTACGAAACGGCTTTAACCGTTACGCCAGGACCATAGTCGGGGCTTTGAACGCCAGCGGCAGTTCAGCTTCGTCTTCGAAGGTCACATATTCCCAGGCTTCCTGTTTTGCCAGGACGGCCTGCAACAGTTTGTTGTTCAGTGCATGACCGGATTTAAACGCGGTAAAGGCACCAATGATGTTGTGACCACACATGAAGAGGTCGCCGATCGCGTCCAGCATTTTGTGACGAACAAATTCATCTTCAAAACGCAGGCCGTCTTCGTTCAGTACGCGATAATCGTCAACAACGATGGCACAATCGAAGCTGCCGCCCAGGCACAGGCCGCGGGATTGCAGATATTCGATATCACGCATAAAGCCGAAGGTACGTGCTCGGCTGATCTGACGCATGAACGCATCCGCAGAGAAGTTCATCGCATAGCGCTGGGTGCTGGAGTCAATCGCCGGATGGTTAAAATCGATGGTGAAGTCCAACGAGAAACCATTGTACGGTTTGAATTCAGCCCATTTGTCGCCATCTTCGACGCGAACGGTCTCTTTAATGCGAACAAATTTCTTCGCGCAGTTCAGTTCTTCGATGCCGGCATCCAGCAACAAATAAACGAACGGAGCAGCACTCCCGTCCATGATCGGGATTTCTGGCGCATCGACTTCAACCATAATGTTGTCGATACCCAGACCGGCCAGGGCGGCGTTCAGGTGCTCTACGGTAGAAATCCGCACGTCATGCTCGTTCACCAGACAAGTACAGAGCATAGTATCACGCACAGATTTGGCATCGGCCGGAAAATCTACCGGTGGATTCAAGTCGGTGCGACGATAGATGACCCCGGTATTGGCCGGCGCAGGGCGTAACGTCAGTGTGACTTTCTTGCCGGTATGTAAACCGACACCCGTCGCCTGAACGATACGTTTAAGTGTCCTTTGTTTGATCATCGTATAATCTCGCCAAATTAACTATCCAACCGAGAGTGTATATCACTAACGGTGGGCCAGTTTAGCACAAAGAGCGCAAATCCCCAAATTCCAGCCAATTCTTAGTCAGCTTGCTTACGCAGGAACGCCGGGATATCCAGATAATCTGGCTCTTTTGCCGTTTGTGGAGTCGAGTCGTTCACCACTTTCGCAGCGGGTTTTTGCTCCTGAGTCAGAGGCGCCATACCGTGCTGCTGGTAACGATCCATCACCGGCTGCTGAGTCTGTTTGTTGGTTACCAGGGTGATCTCAGGACGCTTGTCCATACCGATACCGGTGGCCACAACGGTCACACGCAGTTCGTCGTTCATTTCCGGGTCAAGGGACGTACCGATAACGACGGTCGCGTTGTCAGAGGCGAATGCACGGATGGTGTTACCCACGGTTTCGAACTCATCCAGACGCAGATCAAAGCCAGCGGTAATGTTGACCAGCACGCCGCGCGCGCCAGACAGATCGATATCTTCCAGCAGCGGAGAAGAGATCGCCATTTCAGCGGCTTCTTCCGCGCGGTCTTCACCGCTCGCCACGCCAGAGCCCATCATCGCGTAGCCCATCTCGGACATCACGGTGCGAACGTCTGCAAAGTCAACGTTCATCAGGCCAGGACGGGTAATCAGTTCAGCGATACCCTGAACCGCGCCTTTCAGCACGTCGTTTGCCGCGCCAAAAGCGTCCAGCAGAGAGATACCGCGACCCAGCACTTTCAGCAGCTTGTCGTTCGGGATGGTAATCAGAGAGTCCACGTGCTTGGACAGCTCGGTGATACCCTGCTCCGCGAAAGCCATACGCTTCTTACCTTCAAAGTTGAAGGGTTTAGTCACGACAGCAACGGTCAGAATACCTAAATCTTTAGCGACTTCCGCCACAACGGGTGCTGCACCGGTACCTGTACCGCCGCCCATACCCGCTGCGATGAAGACCATGTCTGCACCGTCCAGTGCAGCGCGCAGCGCTTCACGATCTTCTTCAGCCGCGTTGCGGCCCACTTCCGGGTTAGCCCCTGCTCCCAGACCTTTGGTGATGCCACCACCGATCTGAATCGTCTGGCCAACAGCCGTTTTACGCAGCGCCTGCGCATCGGTGTTCACCGCGAAGAATTCAACACCTTCGATGCGCTCGCGCACCATGTGCTCTACGGCGTTGCCGCCGCCGCCACCGACGCCGATGACTTTAATCACCGCGTCGTTGGTTAATTCCATAGGTTCAAACATAATCTCTCTCTCCGTTGTGCCTGTCGCCCGAGACCGCTAATTCTCTCCGGTCTCTTAAAAAAATTAAAATTCTTTTCGCAGCCAGGTGTTAAGTCGTTTGACCCACGACCCCACCGAGACGCGTTTTTCCACCTCTGCCTCACCACTTAAATGGGACTCTTTCCCGTAGTGCAGCAGGCCCACCGCCGTTGAATAGTACGGCTCCTGAGCATAATCCGTTAAACCGGTGATATTCAGCGGCGCACCAATACGCACCTGCGTATGGAACACGCGCTGAGCGCAGGCCGCAAGACCTTCAATTTGCGCTGCCCCGCCGGTTAATACAATCCCCGCCGCGAGATGATGTTTCACACCCTGCTGGCGAAGCTGTTCCTGTAACTGCAAAATCTCTTCGTTGACCAGGTTGAGCAGCTCGGTATAACGCGGCTCAATCACCTCTGCCAGCGTCTGGCGTTGCAGGCTGCGCGGCGGTCGCCCGCCTACGCTCGGCACTTCAACGCTCTCGTCTTTGCCGACGATAGAGCCCAGCGCGCAACCATGGCGCACTTTAATCGCCTCTGCATCGCTCGGTGGCGTACCAAAGGCGTAAGCGATATCGCTGGTTACCACATTCCCGGCGTACGGGATTACTTTGGTGTGGCGTAACGCACCGCCGGTATAGACAGCCATGTCCATTGTACCACCACCAATATCGACCACACAGACGCCCAGTTCACGTTCGTCTTCGGTCAGCACGGAATAGCTCGCGGCAAGACCGGCGAAAATAAGTTGGTCAACTTTCAGGCCACAACGTTCAACGGCTTTTACAATGTTCTTCGCCATATCGTTGTGACATGTGATCAGGTGCACTTTTGCCTGCATACGCACGCCCGACAGACCGACCGGATTCTTGATGCCTTCCTGGTAATCGATCGCGTATTCCTGCGGGATCACATGCAGCACACGGTGCTCGTCGCGAACACGCACGGATTTCGCCGTGTGGACAACGTTCTCAACGTCTTCCTGCGTCACTTCTTCTTCGGAAATCGGCACCATACCGATTTCATTCTGGCAGCTGATGTGCTTACCAGACAGGGCCAGATAGACAGAGGAAATCTGGCAATCTGCCATCAATTCAGCCTGGTCGATGGCGCGCTGAACGCATTTCACCACCGACTCAAGGTCGTTTACCCCACCTTTATCCATACCACGGGAGGGGCAGCTGCCCACGCCAATGATATTGACCATACCGTCGGGCAGAACTTCCCCTACCAAAGCGGCAACCTTCGCGGTGCCAATCTCCAGTCCTACTACCAATTTTCTGTCCGTCGACTTGATCATTGTTGTTCTGCCTGTACCTGTGCCTGATTTTGTTGCTGATTAGGTTCCTCGACCGGAGCCGGCTCCCAACCGACTGCTGCGCCTGAGTCATAGCGCAAATCAACGTAGCTTATCCGTTTGCCATCCGTCTGCGCCTGCTGCTGTAAAACCGGGTAAAGTTCTACAAAACGCGCCAGACGTTTCATTGTGTCGCCGCGGCCAAGATTGAGCTTAATGCCATTCGTTAAGGTCAACTGCCAGGAACGGCGCGCCGTCATCGCAGCATCTTTTAACGTAAAGCGATTCTTAGCCAGCACCTGCCCCATCTCACGAAAACCCTGCAATACTTCGTTTTCGCTGCCTTCCGGGCCATACAACATCGGTAAATTCTGCTTGTTGACACGATCGCTCGGGACGCTGAACGAATTTCCGTCTACGTCAACCATATGCTGATCATTCCAACGCGCAATCGGCACATATTCAACCAGATGAATCTTCAATTCATCAGGCCATTGCTTTCTGACACTCGCCTGTTTTATCCACGGCAGACGTTCAATCTGACTCTGAATAATGTTGACGTCCTGCGTCATAAAGGTGCCAGGCGACCCAAGCGCCAGAATCGACTGGCGAATGTCATCGTTACGCGTGTAGTGTCGCTCCCCGGTCACCACCAGCTTCGACAGCGGCAACCGCTGCGCGTCTTCCATCCAGCCCAGCACCATCCAGCCGCTGATAAACACGGTGCACAGCACCCCGAGCAGGAAGATGATCCCTGCAAGACGCGTTCCATTACTCCGGCGCGAAGAGGAATATTCTTCTTCGTCATCGCGGTTGCGCGTGTTCAATGCAGCCTGAGACATATCAGCCCGCCTGGTCCAGAATACGTACGACTAATTGCGAGAAGCTCATTCCCGCCTGACGCGCCGCCATCGGCACAAGACTATGGCTGGTCATACCCGGAGACGTGTTTGCTTCCAGCAGATAAAATTGCCCGTCACCGTCAAGCATCACGTCAATGCGTCCCCAGCCACGACATCCCAGAACATTCCAGGCTTTAAGCACCAGAGACTGTAATTCGGCTTCACGCTCTGCTTCAAGACCCGCTGGGCAGAAATATTGCGTCTCATCAGAGAGATACTTCGCCTCATAATCATAGAAGACTCCGGCGGGTTGGATGCGAATTGACGGTAAAATTTCTTCGCCAAGCATCGCGACGGTAAATTCCGGCCCGCTAAGCCATTTTTCAATCAGAACTTCTTCATCATGTTGAAATGCCAGTGCTAAAGCGTCAGCCAAATCTACAGCATTATCGACTTTGGACATTCCCACGCTCGACCCTTCACGGCTCGGCTTAACAATAACCGGTAAGCCCAGTGCCGCAATGCGTGTATTAACGCTGTCCGACAGGCCCAATTCATATTCACGACGCGTCAGTGCAACCCATGGCGCAACGGGCAGACCCGCCCCCTGCCACAGCAGTTTGCTGCGCAGTTTATCCATGGAGATGGCGGATGCCATCACGCCGCTGCCGGTGTATGGCATGCCGATCAGCTCCAGCAGCCCCTGCAACGTGCCGTCTTCACCGCCGCGACCGTGCAACGCGATAAAGGCTTTATCGAAGCCCATCGCTTTCAGCTGCGTGACGTCCACCTCTTTCGGATCAACCGGATGCGCGTCCACGCCGCCTTCACGCAGGCCTGCCAGCACGGCAGCGCCCGAATTCAGAGAAACCTCGCGTTCGGCGGAAGTGCCGCCAAACAGGACAGCAATCTTATCAGCCATGACGCTCGTCCTCCTGAGTTTGCGGCTTCAGTTTGATTTCAGCTAAGGTACGGGCGATTTTGCCGATATTTCCCGCGCCCTGAATCAGGATCAGATCGTTACCCGTCAGGACCGGGGCAAGCATCTCAGCTACCTGCGCCGGGTCGGGAACCAGAATAGGATCCACTTTACCGCGTCCACGGATGGTACGACATAAAGAACGACTGTCCGCACCCGGAATCGGCGTTTCACCCGCAGCATACACATCCAGCATCAGCAGGGTATCGACCTGCGAAAGGACGTTGGCAAAATCGTCATACAGATCGCGGGTACGCGTGTAACGGTGCGGCTGGAAAATCATGACCAGATTCTTTTCCGGCCAACCCGCGCGTGCCGCTTTAATGGTTGCGTCCACTTCCGTCGGATGGTGACCGTAGTCGTCCACCAGCATCGCTGACCCTGGCTTACCGTTTACCGGCTCCAGTGGGAATTCACCGAGGAAGTCGAAGCGACGACCCGTCCCCTGGAAGCTCTCCAGTGCGCGCAGGATCGCCTCATCGTCAATGCCTTCTTCTGTCGCTACAGCCACCGCCGCCGCCGCATTCAGGGCGTTGTGACGTCCCGGCGCGTTCAGGGTGACATGCAGCAGGTCTTTATCCTGACGCGCCAGGGTGAAATGCCCCTGCGCACCAATCTGCTTGTAATCTTCTACGCGTACATCCGCGTCTTCGCTGAAGCCGTAGGTCGTAATTTGACGCCCGACGCGCGGCAGCAGTTCGCGAATAACCGGATCGTCCACGCACATCACCGCACGGCCATAGAACGGCAGGTTGTGCAGGAAGTTAATAAAGGTCTGCTTTAAGTTCTCGAAGTCGCCCTGGTAAGTGTCCATATGGTCAGCTTCGATGTTGGTGACGATCGCCACCATCGGCTGTAGATGCAGGAACGACGCATCGCTCTCATCCGCTTCCGCAATCAGATAACGGCTGTGGCCCAGACGCGCATGCACGCCAGCGGCTTTCACCAGACCACCGTTAACGAACGTCGGGTCGAGACCCGCTTCCGCATAAATGCTGGAGACCATCGCTGTTGTGGTGGTTTTACCGTGCGTACCGGCCACCGCAATGCCGTGACGGAAACGCATCAGTTCCGCCAGCATTTCCGCGCGACGGATCACCGGAATGCGCGCCTCATGCGCCGCAACGATTTCCGGGTTATCTGCGGAGATAGCGCTGGACACCACAACCACGCTCGCATCGCTCACGTTTTCCGGGCGATGATTGAAATAGATAGTCGCCCCCAGCGACGCCAGCTGCTGCGTAACAGGGTTTGGCGCCAGGTCAGACCCGCTGATCTGATAGCCTTCGTTAGCTAACACTTCGGCAATACCGCCCATGCCAGCACCACCGATGCCGACAAAGTGAATGTGCCGGACGCGACGCATCTCGGGCACGATAGAACGCAGTTTTGCCAGTTGTTGTGTATTCATTCTCTAAACGCCATCGACTACTTCAAAAAAATCGTGCAGCGCAACACGCGCTGCGAGAATTATGCCTGGGCTGCCAGGCTCACTTCTTTTGCCACCCGTTCCGTTGCATCCGGGATAGCGGTCGCGCGTGCGCGTTGCGCCATCTCCAGTAATACATCCCGGTTCCAGCCCGCCAGGGTAGTGGCGACCGCATCAGCGGTAAATTGTGGCTGCTCAAAAATCTTCGCGGCCCCCGCTTTCTCAAGCGGCAGCGCATTCCAGTACTGCTGTCGGTCTTTGTGCTGGAACGGCACAAACAGCGCCGGCAAACCGGCGGCGGCGATTTCGCTCACCGTCAGCGCGCCCGAGCGACAGACCACGACATCGGCCCAGGCATAGGCTGCGGCCATATCATCAATAAATTCAGTCACTTTATGCTGCGGCTGACCTTCCTGCGCGTAGGCCTGCTCAACGGTCTGCTGAGCGCCCTTCCCGCTCTGGTGCCAGATGGTCACCGAATCACCCAGTTTTGCCGCAACCTGCGGCATCGTCTGGTTTAAAATACGTGCGCCCTGGGAACCGCCGACGACCAGCACGCGCACCGGCCCTTCGCGACCCGCCAGACGCGTACCTGGCAGCGGCAGCGCCAGCACGTCCACACGTACCGGATTCCCTACGACATCCGCTTTCGGGAATGCCCCGGGGAAGGCCTGCATAACTTTGGTGGCGATTTTTGCCAGCCATTTGTTGGTCAACCCGGCAATACCGTTCTGCTCATGCAGAACAACGGGGATGCCCAGTGACCACGCCGCCAGTCCGCCAGGACCGGAAACGTAACCGCCCATGCCCAGAACGACGTCAGGCTTAAAACGCTTCATAATGGCGCGCGCCTGACGCCAGGCATTGAAAATGCGCACCGGCGCCAGCAGCAGCGCCTTGATCCCTTTGCCACGAAGGCCAGAAATACGAATAAAGTCGATCTCGATACCGTGTTTAGGTACCAGGTCGGCTTCCATGCGGTCTGCGGTTCCCAGCCAGCGTACCTGCCAGCCCTGTTCCATTAAATGGTGCGCAACCGCCAGTCCCGGGAACACGTGTCCGCCGGTCCCGCCTGCCATCACCATTAACCGCTTCGGTTGATTCATCGTGAACCTCGTGTAAACGCCTGAGCTTTCTCCAGACGCGTTTCATAATCTATGCGTAACAAAAACATGATGGCCGTCGACATGATCAACAGACTCGAACCACCATAACTGATCAACGGCAACGTCAGACCTTTGGTCGGCAGCATACCCGCTGCCGCCCCAACGTTTACCAGCGCCTGGAAGCTAAACCAGATACCAATTGAGCAGGCCAGGAAACCGGAGAAGCGGTGATCGATCTCCAGCGCTTTCCGGCCAATCGACATGGCGCGGAAAGCGACGAAGAATACCATTAATAGCGCCAATACCACACCGATATAACCCAGTTCTTCCCCAATAATGGAGAAGATGAAGTCGGTGTGCGCCTCCGGTAAATACTCCAGTTTTTGCACCGAGTTGCCCAGGCCTTGACCCCAGACTTCGCCGCGGCCAAACGCCATCAGCGACTGCGTCAGCTGGTAACCGCTGCCGAACGGATCTTCCCATGGGTTCCAGAACGAGGTCACACGGCGGATACGGTAGGGTTCGGCGAGGATCAGCAGCACCACCGCCGAAATCCCCATCCCGATGATGGCAATGAACTGCCACAGTTTTGCGCCCGCCAGGAACAGCATCGCCAGCGTAGTGACAAACAGTACGACTACCGTACCGAGGTCGGGCTGCGCCAGCAGCAGGATCGCGAGGACCAGAATCACGCCCATCGGTTTTAAGAAGCCGCGAAGGTTGTTACGAACTTCGTCAACTTTACGCACCAGGTAGTTAGCCAGGTAGCAGAACAACGACAGTTTGGTGAACTCCGCCGGCTGAATACGCAGTGGGCCAAAGGCAATCCAGCGTGATGCCCCGTTAACGGAGCTCCCGACGACCAGCACGATCAACAGCATGATGATTGAGGCGATGAGCATGGCCGTACTGTGCCGCTGCCAGAACGACATCGGCAGGCGTAAGGTGATCATTGCCAGGCAGAACGCGAGAATGATGTACAGCCCGTCACGCTTGGCAAACAGGAACGGGTCGTTTGCCAGACGCTGTCCGACAGGCATTGACGCCGAGGTGACCATAATAAAGCCGATCGCCGCCAGCCCCAGCGTGAGCCAGAACAGCGTGCGGTCGTACATGATCAGGCTGTCGGAATCTTTATCCCGTGAAGCCATCACCCAGCCTTTCAGCGCCGTAAACAGCCATACCAGGATACCAAATCCTGGCAGGCGCGGCATTTTCAGGCGAGGGAGAGATAAACGCATCAGCCTAACTCCTTCGCCAGGCGGGTAAAGACATCACCCCGCTGTTCGAAACTCTTGAATTGATCGAGGCTGGCACAGGCTGGTGAGAGCAATACCATATCGCCGGGCTTCACGCGTGGGGCGATGAGGCGCATCGCCTGCTCCATGGTCTCGGTTTGCTCGGCGACCTCAGGACGCAACGCCGCCAGCTCGCTACCATCGCGGCCAAAGCAATACAGGCGCACGTTATCACCGTTGAGGTACTGCTTCAGCGAGGAGAAGTCAGCCGATTTACCGTCGCCGCCCAGCAGCAGGTGCAGCGTGCCATCAACGTGCAGACCGTTCAGTGCCGCCTCGGTGCTCCCCACGTTGGTCGCTTTGGAATCGTTAATCCAGCGTACGCCGTTGTGCTCCAGCGCCAGCTGGAAGCGATGCGCCAGGCCGGTAAAGGTGGTGAGCGCCTTCAGGCTTGAAGATCGCGGCAGGCCAACGGCATCCGCCAGCGCCAGCGCCGCCAGGGCATTGGTGTAGTTATGCTGGCCGGAGAGCATCATCTCTTTCACGTTCAGCACCTTCTCACCTTTCACGCGTAGCCAGGTTTCGCCCTGCTGACGGTTAAGGTGATAGTCACCCATATTAATACCGAAGCTAATGCAGCGATCGTCTGCGCCGCGCACCGGCATGGTGAGTGCATCATCGGCATTCACCACGCAAACTTTGGCATTTTCATAAACGCGCAGTTTGGCCGCACGGTACTGCTGCAAGCCGAACGGGTATCTGTCCATATGATCTTCGGTGACGTTTAGGATCGTCGCCGCCGCCGCTTGCAGGCTTGAAGTGGTTTCCAGCTGGAAGCTGGAAAGCTCAAGGACGAACAGCTCACACCCTTTATCAAGCAGCATCAAAGCGGGCAGACCAATGTTACCGCCCACGCCGACATTTTTGCCCGCCGCCTTCGCCATTTCCCCCACCAGCGTGGTGACGGTGCTTTTACCGTTTGAACCGGTAATGGCGACGATCGGGGCCTGCGCCTCCCGGCAGAACAGTTCGATATCGCCGACAATCTCAACGCCTGCATCCGCGGCGGCGCTCAGGGAAGGATGCGCCAGTGCCATACCGGGGCTGGCAACAATCAGATCGGCGGCCAGCAGCCACTCATCATTCAGACCACCCAGGTGGCGTTCAACCTGCTCCGGCAGCTTGTCCAGACCCGGTGGAGAGACGCGCGTATCCATCACGCGCGGCGTCACGCCACGCGCAAGGAAAAAGTCCACGCAGGAGAGGCCGGTGAGGCCCAACCCGATGATAACGACTTTTTTGCCCTGGTAATCTGCCATGATTAACGTACCTTCAGCGTTGCCAGGCCAATCAGCACCAGCATCAGCGAAATAATCCAGAAGCGCACAATGACGCGCGGCTCCGGCCAGCCTTTCAGTTCATAGTGGTGGTGAATCGGTGCCATACGGAAGATGCGCTGACCACGCAGCTTGAAGGAACCGACCTGCAAAATCACCGACAGCGTCTCAACCACAAACACACCGCCCATGATCACCAGCAGGAACTCCTGACGCAGCAGCACGGCGATAATGCCCAGCGCGCCGCCCAGCGCCAGTGAACCGACGTCGCCCATAAAGACCTGCGCCGGATAGGTGTTGAACCACAGGAAGCCCAGCCCCGCCCCGACAATCGCCGTACAGACGATCACCAGTTCACCCGCGTGTCGCAGGTACGGGATGTGCAGGTAGTTTGCAAAGTTCATGTTACCGGTTGCCCACGCCACCAGCGCGAAACCGCCCGCGACAAACACGGTTGGCATAATCGCCAGACCATCCAGACCATCGGTCAGGTTGACGGCGTTGCCGGTGCCGACGATCACAAAGTAAGCCAGCAAAATGTAGAACAGCCCCAGTTGCGGCATCACGTCTTTGAAGAAGGGCACCACCAGCTCGGTGGCCGGGGTGTCTTTTCCTGCCAGGTAAAGGGCGAAGGCCACGCCCAGCGCAATCACCGACATCCAGAAATACTTCCAGCGGGCGATCAAACCTTTAGTGTCTTTGCGCACGACTTTGCGATAGTCATCAACAAAACCGATGATCCCGTAGCCCACCAGAACGGTCAGCACGCACCAGACGTAGGGGTTAGACGGATAGGCCCACAGCAGAACGGACACCACAATCGCGGTCAGGATCATGATCCCGCCCATGGTCGGCGTACCGCGCTTGCTGAAGTGCGATTCCGGACCATCGTTGCGTACAACCTGGCCGAAAGAGAGTTTTTGCAGACGGGCAATCATGCGCGGGCCCATCCACAGCGAGATGAACAGCGCAGTCAGCAGGCTGACGATGGCGCGAAACGTCAGATAGGAAAAGACGTTAAAGCCTGAGTAATATTTGACCAAATGTTCGGCCAGCCAAACTAACATGTCCCGTTCTCCTGTAATGCGTGCACAACCTCTTCCATGGCGGCACTACGTGAACCTTTAACTAAAACAGTCACAATCTGTTTTTCTGTAATCAATGCCTTCAGGCGTTCGATCAGAGCAGATTTATCGGCAAAATGTTCGCCAACTTCACTGGCATCGGAAATGGCCTTGCTCAGCGTGCCTGCGCTCAATACGCGGTCAAGCCCGGCGGCTTTCGCCGCTTCACCCACCTGAACATGGCAGGCTTCGCTTTCATCACCCAGCTCAGCCATATCGCCCACAACCATCACGCGATAGCCCGGCATCTCAGACAAGACCTGCACCGCCGCCGTCATGGAGCCGACGTTAGCGTTGTAGGAGTCATCCAGCAGAAGTTTGTTTTCAGCCAGCTGGATCGGGAAAAGACGCCCCGGCACGGCTTTTAAATTTGCCAGACCTGCTTTGATCGCCGCGTGTGAGGCACCTACCGCCATTGAGAGCGCTGCCGCAGCAAGCGCATTGGCGATGTTATGACGACCGGGCAGGGGCAGCAGCACCTCGATGTCGCCCGTTGGGGTCGTGAGGGTGAACTCGGTGCCGTATGACGTCACATGAATGTTGGTCGCCGAAAAATCACTGTTTGCCGCATTCGGTGAGAAGCGCCAGGTTTTGCGTGAACCAATGATGCTCTGCCAGTTCAGCCAGTCGTTGTTATCGGCGTTCATAATGGCGATGCCGTCATCCGGCAGGCCGGTATAAATTTCACCTTTCGCTTTCGCCACACCGGCCAGCGAACCAAAACCTTCAAGATGTGCCGCCGCCAGGTTATTCACCAGCGCCGCTTCCGGACGCGTCAGGCTCACGGTCCAGGCGATTTCGCCCTGATGGTTAGCCCCTAACTCAATCACCGCATATTCATGCTCGTGGGTCAGGCGCAGCAGCGTCATCGGTACACCGATGTCATTATTAAGGTTGCCCGCCGTATAAAGCGTGTTACCGCACTGGCTAAGGATCGCCGCCGTCATCTCTTTAACGGAGGTTTTGCCCGACGAGCCCGTCAGCGCCACGACGCGTGTTGGCACCTGCTGGCGAACCCATGCCGCCAGCTCGCCAAACGCCAGGCGCGTATCTTTCACCACAATCTGCGGCAAATCGATATCGAGCTTACGACTGACCAGCAGCGCACACGCGCCGTTATCTTTAGCCTGTTGCGCAAAATCGTGGGCGTCAAAACGTTCGCCCTTCAGCGCCACAAACAGGCAGCCCGCCGTCACCTTACGGGTGTCGGTGGTTACAGCCTCGATGGTCAGATCCTGACCATGCAGCATCCCCTGCAATACCGCAGCGGCCTGGCTTAACGTAATGCTAATCATGCCACCACTCCCAGCAAACGCGCTGCCGTCACGCGGTCGGAGTAATCCAGACGACGATTGCCGACGATCTGATAATCTTCATGACCTTTACCGGCCAGCAGAACCACATCGTTCTCCTGAGCCTGCATAATGGCGTTAGTCACGGCCTCCGCACGGCCTTCAACCACGCGCGCACGACCCGCATCCAGCATGCCTGCCAGAATGTCATTGATAATGGCCCGCGGCTCTTCGGTACGCGGGTTGTCATCGGTTACCACGGGAATATCCGCGAACTGCTCAGCGATGGCGCCCATCAGCGGACGTTTGCCCTTGTCGCGATCGCCACCGCAGCCAAACACGCACCAGAGCTTGCCTGCGCAGTGCAGACGCGCCGCTTCCAGCGCTTTTTCCAGCGCATCCGGCGTGTGGGCATAATCCACAACCACCGTCGGCTTGCCCGGCGCGCTGAACACTTCCATGCGGCCACAGACCGGTTGCAAACGCTCAGACGTTTTCAGCAGATCCGCCATCGGGTAGCCCAGCGCCAGCAGCGTCGCCAGCGCCAGCAGCAGGTTACTGACGTTAAAGGCCCCCATCAGGCGGCTTTCAATTTCACCTTCGCCCCAGGTGGAAGCAAAGCGGATCGTCGCCCCACTATCGTGGTAGTTCACCTCGACCGCCTTCAGCCAGCGGCCGCGGCAGTTCGGGTTGATATGATCTTCCATCGACACCGCCACCGCATCTGGCAGTTTTTCCAGCCAGCGACGACCGACTTCATCGTCGGCGTTAATGATCGCCTGCCCATGGTGGTGAGTGGAATAAAGCAGCCATTTCGCCGCTTCGTAGTGCTCCATATCACCATGATAATCAAGGTGATCGCGGCTCAGGTTAGTAAAGACAGAGGCAGCAAATTTCAGGGCCGCCACGCGATGTTGTACCAGACCATGGGAAGAGACTTCCATCGCAGCGAAGGTCGCACCCTGCTCAGCGAGGCCTGCCAGCACACGCTGCACGTCAACCGCAGAGCCTGTGGTGTTTTCCGTCGGGCTTACTTTGCCCAGAAGACCGTTCCCCACCGTGCCCATGACGGCACCGGTTTCGCCCAGCAACTGCGCCCACTGCGCCATCAGCTGAGTGGTGGTGGTTTTTCCGTTGGTTCCTGTCACGCCAACCAGCTTTAACTGGTCGGAAGGTTCGTTGTAAAAACGTCCTGCCAGCGCGGAGAGACGCTCATTTAGCTGGCTGAGATAGATGACCGGCACGCCGTGCATTTCACGGATCTCACCGTCTGTTGCCTCATCTTTAGCCTCAGCAATAATGGCAGCAACACCTTGCGCAATCGCCTGCGGGATATAACGACGCCCGTCCGCCTGATGACCTACCACTGCCACAAAAAGATCGCCAGCAGCCGCTACGCGGCTGTCCAGTACCATCTCTCGCAGTGCTCGCGCAGGTAGCATAGGCACCCACGGAGCAAGAAGGTCGCGCAAATTACGATCTGCCACCTGTTCCCTCGCCTTGATTAATTACAAATTCACTTTTTTCGCCCGTCGCCAGCGCATCCGGTTCAATGTTCATGGTGCGCAACACGCCGCCCATAATAGCCCCGAACACAGGCGCGGAGACGGCGCCGCCGTAGTATTTACCCGCCTGCGGATCGTTGATGACGACCACCAGCGCAAAACGCGGATTGCTTGCAGGCGCTACGCCTGCGGTATAGGCAATGTATTTGTTGATATAGCGGCCGTCCGGCCCCACTTTTTTCGCTGTACCGGTTTTAATGGCGATACGATAGCCCTTAATTGCGGCCTTCACGCCGCCACCGCCAGGTAACGCGACGCTTTCCATCATATGCACGACGGTACGAACGATAGATTCCGGGAAAACACGTTCCCCCGGAACCGGTGGATCAACTTTGGTGATCGACAGCGGACGATAAATGCCATAGCTGCCAATCGTTGCGTAGACTCGCGCTAACTGTAAGGGAGTTACCATTAGCCCGTAGCCGAAAGAGAAGGTGGCCCTCTCTATGTCAGACCACCGTTGTTTTTGAGGATATAAGCCACTGCGTTCTCCGACCAACCCCAAATTGGTCGCCTTTCCCAGCCCAAAACGTGAGTAAGTATCTACTAACGCTGAGGACGGCATCGCTAACGCCAGTTTTGACACACCGACGTTACTCGACTTCTGTAAGACCCCGGTCAGGGTCAGTTCGCTGTAACGTGCCACGTCTTTGATTTCGTGACCGTTAATTCGATAAGGGATCGTATTCAGAACGGTATTTTCGTTGACGATGCCTCGCTGTAGAGCCGTCATCACCACCATAGGTTTTACGGTCGAACCGGGTTCAAACACATCGGTGATGGAGCGGTTACGCATTGCATCTTTTGCTGTACCGGCAAAATTATTCGGGTTGTATGAGGGGCTACTGGCCATCGCCAGCACTTCACCTGTTGCCACATCCACCAGCACGGCACTGCCCGATTCCGCCTTGTTAAACGCGACGGCGTTGTTCAGTTCACGATAGACCAGCGCCTGCAAGCGTTCATCAATACTCAGGGCCAGATTGTGCGCGGCCTGGCTGTCTGTCGAGGAAATGTCTTCAATAACGCGACCATAGCGGTCTTTACGCACGATTCGCTCGCCAGGCTGGCCGGTAAGCCACTTGTCGAAGCTTTTTTCAACGCCCTCAATCCCCTGGCTATCCACGTTGGTAAAACCAATCAGGTGCGCGGTGACTTCGCCCGAAGGATAGTAACGGCGGGATTCTTCCCGCAGATGAATGCCCGGCAGCTTCAGTTTCTTTATGTAGTCAGCCATGTCAGGATTCACCTGACGGGCAAGGTAGATGAAGCGCCCTTTCGGGTTGGCGTTAACGCGTGACGCCAGCTGATCCAGCGGCATTTTCAACGCGTCTGACAGCGCCTTCCAGCGGTTATCAAGCGTGATCCCGCCTGCGTCGTGCAGTTCTTTCGGATCGGCCCAGATCGCCTTCACCGGCACGCTCACCGCCAGCGGACGGCCGGAGCGATCGGTGATCATCCCACGAGAGGTGGAAACTTCCTGCACGCGCAGAGAACGCATATCCCCCTGACGCACCAGCATGTCAGGCGCGATGATTTGCAGCCACGCCACGCGTCCCAGCAGGAAACCCAGCGCCAGTAAAATGCAGCCGCAAAGCAACGCAAAACGCCAACTGACAAAGTTGGCCTGTTCTTCCTGGCGTTTTGGTTTTAGCGTTTTTGCCGCTGCTTTCATGCGTCGCGTTTTCCCTTATTTTTGTACTACGATATTTTCCTGCGAAGGATCAACATGCTGTAATTGCAGTTTTTCCGTTGCGATCCGTTCAACCCGGCTGTGATCGCCGAGCGCGTTTTCTTCAAGGATCAGATTTCGCCATTCAATATCCAGCGCATCGCGTTCCAGTACCATCTGTTCGCGCTGCGCAGTTAATAAACGGGTATGGTGAGCGGTGGTGACCACCATGACTGCCGTCACAATGATGCAAATGAACAAGCAGAGTGGCAGCTTCCCAAACCGCAAAAGATCGTCGCCGATCACGCCAGGCAAGGCATGGCGCTCGTTGCTTCCTAACGATCCCTTAACTTTGCTTAGGGTCTCTGTCACTCTGCTGATCATGCGTTCGTCCTCTCTGCAATACGCAGCACTGAACTACGGGCACGTGGATTCTCTGCCACCTCTTCTTCGCCCGGCATCAACTTGCCTAATGCTCGCAACTGACGGCCTCCCAGCTTTCTGAGTTGTTCTTCCGTCATCGGCAACCCAGCTGGAACCTGCGGACCGCGGCTCTGTTCACGCATAAAGCGTTTTACGATGCGATCTTCCAGCGAATGGAAGCTGATGATGGATAACCGCCCACCCGGGGCCAGCACGTCGAGCGAGCTTTTTAGCGCCAGCTCTATTTCCTCCAGTTCACTGTTTACCCAAATACGAACCGCCTGGAAGGTACGGGTCGCAGGATGTTTGTGCTTGTCCTTCACCGGCGTTGCCGCCGCGATGACTTCTGCCAGCTCTTTGGTACGGGTCATTGGCTCAACGCGGTTGCGCTCCACGATGGCGCGCGCAATACGTTTGCCAAAGCGTTCTTCGCCGAAGGTTTTGATTACCCAGGCGATATCCGCTTCGTCAGCAGTTTGTAACCATTCAGCGGCAGACTGGCCGCGAGTGGGGTCCATACGCATATCCAGCGGTCCATCTCGCATAAAGGAGAAGCCGCGTTCTGCATCATCAAGCTGTGGTGAAGAGACGCCAAGATCAAGGAGAATCCCGTCGATCTTGCCGGTCAGGCCGCGCTCAGCGACATAATCCGCAAGCGCAGAGAAAGGTCCATGCACGATGGAAAAGCGAGGATCATCGATGGTTTGCGCAACGGCAATCGCCTGCGGATCGCGGTCAATTGCCAGCAGGCGTCCTTCCGCTCCAAGCTGGGAGAGGATCAAACGCGAGTGACCACCGCGACCAAAAGTGCCATCAATATAGATGCCGTCTGGACGAATATTCAGGCCGTTAACGGCCTCATCCAGCAGCACCGTTGTATGTTTATAATTTTCCATCATATTTATAGAGACAAGTCCCGCAGCCGTTCCGATAATGTTGCGGAATCAGACTGCTCAGCGTCGATATCTTCCTTGACCTGTTGATACCAGGTCGTTTCGTCCCACAGTTCAAACTTGTTGAACTGCCCGACCAGCATCACTTCTTTAGTCAGACCGGCATGTTGTCGCAACACAGGCGCAATCAATAATCGCCCGGCGCTATCCATCTGACATTCACTGGCATGTCCCAATAACAACCGCTGCACGCGGCGTTCTTGCGGATTCATGCTCGACAGTCGCGACAGCTTTTGCTCAATGATTTCCCATTCAGGCAAAGGGTAAAGCAGCAGGCAGGGGGAGTTGATGTCAATGGTGCAAACCAGTTGACCCGAAGCGTTCTCAATCAGCTGGTCGCGGTATCGGGTTGGTACCGATAAACGCCCTTTGCTGTCGAGATTGACTAACGTTGCTCCACGGAACATGCCAGCCTCACCCCTCCTCACCACTTTAACCCACAAATTCCCACCTGAAGGAGTTTACGGAGCGAGGGAAAAGCTTGTCAAGCCAGGACTCTCTCTATACCGACGCGAAAGCACCGTATTTACAGAGCAAGAGTGACCTGGCTAATAACTACACAACTGGCGAGGCAAAATTAACGTTATGAATATTTGTAAGAAAAAAACCGAATATGCACACGAGCGTTAAGACTCACTCAATATTATCGCAGGGAAATATAAAGTGTCAGTTTGCGACGCGGGCAGCATTTTAAGGCATATCGCCGGGGGATAACAGCACCAGATTAAGCGCAAGGCAATATGGATTCGTTCGTGTGCATTGAGGTCTGAAGGGGGGAGTAAAAAATGGCTGAATATTCATCGGCAGGCGGCTGTTTGTAACAAAACAATACAAAGAAATGCCCGTTAAAAATTATAATTGCGCTTTTTAACGCCAAAACGGATTCAGAAAAATAGCCAGCTACGAATCTTAGAGATAAATCCTAATTTTTATCCGGGAATTATTTCCCGCAATAAATGCGCCGCAAAAGGGGCAGTTTTACCGCCCCTGTGGAAATATTAATGGCGGCTCAAAATCCCGCGCCGATAGAGATTACGTTTGATACGCGTAAGCCCGGGTTTCGGTTTGCGGGGTTCATCCAGGCTTGCCAGAACAATCTCAAGCACGCGCTCGGCGACGTCGCGGTGACGCTGAGCCACGGCCAGCACCGGACATTGCAGGAAGTCGAGCAGTTCGTTATCGCCGAAGGTCGCAATCGCCAGATCGGATGGCAGTTTGCCATCGCGACGTAACGTCACATCCATCACCCCCTGCAACAGGGCAAACGAGGTGGTAAACAACGCCTGCGGCATCGGGTGCGTTTCCAGCCATTTCTCGAACAGCTGAGCAGCCGCTTCGCGCTCATAGCTGTTGGCATACAGATAATGAACGTCACGCGGATCGTCTTTCCACGCCGTACGGAACCCCTGTTCACGCAGGAAGCTTACGGACAGTTCAGGCAAAGCGCCAAGATAGAGCACCGTTTCCGCCGGGAAGGTACGCAACTCGGCAGCCAGCATTTCTGCATCGTCCTGATCGGCACCGACGACACTGGTGAAATGTTCACGATCCAGCGCACGATCCAGCGCCACAATCGGGAACGGATCGTTCGCCCAGCGCTGATAGAAAGGATGCTCGGGTGGTAAAGAGGTCGACACGATGATGGCGTCAACCTGACGTTGCAGCAGATGCTCAATGCAGCGCATCTCGTTGTCGGGCTGATCCTCGGAGCAGGCAATCAACAGCTGATAGCCCCGCTGACGCGCCTGACGTTCCAGATAGTTGGCGATGCGGGTATAGCTGGTGTTTTCCAGATCCGGGATCACCAGGCCAATCGAGCGGGTGCGCCCGGCACGTAAACCAGCGGCGACAGCATTCGGATGGTAATTATGCTCACGAACGACTGCCATCACTTTCTCAACGGTCTTATCGCTGACACGATACTGCTTTGCTTTACCGTTAATCACATAGCTGGCCGTGGTTCTCGACACGCCGGCGAGCCGGGCGATTTCATCCAGTTTCACAATTGCCCCTCAAAAAAAGAAAAAAGTCCATGGCCCTGTCAAGGTTTTGGTTAAATATTTTAACATCTAAACGCAGAATAGCTTTCACGGCAACCGCTTTTGTCCGCGTTGTCGGTGGATTACGCAAAAAAAAGCCCGGCTTTGGCTACCGGGCTGAAAGAGGCGAACCTTTTGCGCAACTAACGCATGATTTTATCGCCGCGCGAGAGGCCAACAACGCCAGAGCGCGCAACTTCAACAATTTTTGCCACATCCCTGACGGAGGCCAGGAACGCATCCAGCTTATCGCTCGTTCCGGCAAGCTGCACAGTATATATAGAAGGCGTGACGTCAATGATCTGCCCACGGAAGATATCCGTGTTGCGCTTGACCTCTTCACGGCCGTAACCGCTGGCCTGAATTTTCACCAGCATCACTTCACGTTCGACGTAAGCCCCCTGCCCCAGCTCGCTGACGCGCAACACGTCCACCAGCTTGTGCAACTGTTTTTCGATCTGCTCAAGCACTTTCGCATCGCCGACAGTCTGGATCGTCATGCGGGAGAGCGTTGGATCATCGGTCGGCGCAACGGTCAGGCTTTCAATGTTGTATCCGCGCTGCGCAAAAAGCCCAATGACGCGTGACAGTGCGCCCGACTCATTTTCCAGTAATACAGATAATATCCGGCGCATATCAGGTTCTCTCCGTTTTGCTTAACCACATTTCATCCATACCGCCGCCACGGATATGCATCGGATAAACGTGCTCTGTGCCGTCGACGATGACATCCATGAAGACGAGGCGATTGTTTTTAACGTGCTCAAGCGCTTCGCCGAGCTTCGCTTCCAGCTCTGACGGATCGGTTACCCGCATGCCAATATGACCATAGGCTTCAGCCAGACGGACAAAGTCCGGAAGTGACTTCATATAAGACTGAGAGTGACGGCCGGAATAAATCATATCCTGCCACTGCTTCACCATACCGAGGTAACCGTTATTCAGGTTCAGCACCAGCACTGGCAACTCATATTGCAGCGCAGTAGAAAGCTCCTGAATATTCATCTGTATACTGCCATCACCCGTTACGCAGATAACCGTTTCGTTCGGCAACGCCAGCTTCACCCCCAGCGCGGCGGGCAGACCAAAGCCCATCGTGCCAAGCCCGCCTGAGTTGATCCAGCGACGCGGTTTATCAAACGGGTAATACAACGCAGCGAACATCTGATGCTGGCCCACGTCAGAAGTGACATACGCCTCGCCATTGGTCAGACGCCAGATCGTCTCGATCACCGCCTGCGGCTTGATGTTCTCACTCTGCGTGTCGTATTTAAGGCACTGTCGGCCACGCCATTGTTCGATTTGCTGCCACCAGTCGCGGATCTCGTCCAGCGGTTGAGACGCGGTCTCCTGCGCCAGCAGATCCAACATTTGATCCAGCACCTGTCGTGCGTCCCCCACGATCGGCACATCCGCCGGCACCGTTTTAGAGATTGAAGTCGGATCGATATCAATGTGCAGCACCGTCGCATTCGGACAGTATTTCGCCAGGTTATTGGTGGTGCGATCGTCAAAACGCACGCCGACGGCAAAAATCACATCAGAATGGTGCATCGTCATATTGGCTTCATAGGTGCCATGCATGCCCAGCATGCCCAGCGCCTGACGGTGGGTAGCCGGAAATGCCCCCAGCCCCATCAGCGATGACGCGACAGGAAGATTCAGCTTCTCAATCAGTTCACGCAGTTGCGTTTCACAGGCTGCATTGACGGCGCCGCCCCCTACGTAGACTACGGGCTTTTTCGCAGCCAGCAGCGTTTGCAGCGCACGCTTAATCTGGCCTTTGTGCCCTTGCGTCGTCGGATTATATGAACGCATGCTCACCGACTCAGGCCACAGGTAAGGCAGTTTATTCGCCGGATTGAGAATATCTTTTGGCAGATCGACAACCACTGGCCCAGGACGACCGCTGGCGGCCAGCCAGAAGGCTTTTTTCAGTACGCCCGGGATGTCTTCCGTTTGCTTAACCAGAAAGCTGTGCTTCACCACGGGGCGTGAGATCCCCACCATGTCGCATTCCTGAAACGCATCATAGCCAATCAGTGACGTCGCCACCTGTCCGGAGAGAATGACCAGTGGAATGGAGTCCATATACGCAGTCGCTATGCCGGTGATGGCATTGGTCGCTCCCGGTCCGGAAGTGACCAGCACAACACCCACCTCGCCCGTGGCGCGGGCCAGGCCGTCAGCCATATGCACAGCAGCCTGTTCATGACGAACAAGAACATGATCAATACCGCCTACCGTGTGCAGCGCGTCATAAATATCGAGAACCGCGCCTCCGGGGTAGCCGAACACTTGTTTCACGCCCTGATCGATAAGCGATCGGACGACCATTTCCGCGCCAGACAACATCTCCATGCTTTGCCTCCAGGCTTTTGTTATAGACGGTCAACAGAATTCATTTCCGCGCCGTCTTCTGACAGGGTGAACCCATCTTATAATTTGCAGAGTGATGAATACCTTAACCGCTCGTTATGAGGCAGGCAATTAGCAAACGGAATGCGGGAATGGGCAATAAAAGCAGAAAAAACAGCTGTCAGGCACGAATATGGTGAATTCGTCTGGCATGAGGGGAGATGCTAATAATTCATCTCTTAAAAAGAGGATGGATCAGGAAATCATCTATTTTTAAGCCGCCCTGAGCGTCTGAAAAAATGCGTACAGAACAAAATATTGCCCGCATAAAAAATCACAGAATAAACCGCATGGCACCATGCGGTTTATTCACCCTGACTTATCGACGACAAATATTGATCAGCAGCTCTTCCATCCACTGATGCCCTTTATCCCGCCCCGCCGCTTCATGCCAGGAAAGATAACAGGTACGGCTATTCAGCTTGAGCGGCAGAGGTAAAATTTGCAGGTTCAGCGAATCGGAGAACTCTTCAGCAAGCCAGCGCGGTGCAATAGCGACTAGCTGCGTCTGAGAAACGACATTTAAAACGCTGACCATCGCCATCCCCTGATAGGCCACGCTGGCTTGTTTATCGGCTGTGTCATACCACGGCAGACTGAATGAGGCATATCTGTCAAGAGCAACAACGGCATGCTGCTCGCTGTAAACATCACTTTCACGCAGCGGTGAATTCATGCGTGGATGTTTTTTGCTGGCGACTAACACCATTTCATCTTTAAACAACGGAACACAGGCAAACTCTGGACGGCGAAACTCTTCGTAGCCCAGAACGAACTCTGTTTCCTGATAACGAAGCTGGTGCTCAGTGTTTTGATTTAAGGATGATTTAAAAACGAGATGAATATTAGGAGCAATCTGTTCAACTTTATTATATATAACAGACGTCAAATAATTGTCTAACGGACTGCAAACACAGAGATGGAAAACCCGTTCACTGCTTAAAGGTTCAAAACCCGAGCCGGGAAGCTCATTTTGTACCAGCTGTAGCGCCTGACGAATCGAACCGAATAGCTGGAATGCACGCGCCGTGGGCTGGATACCTCTTCCATACCGGACGAATAACTCATCGTTAAACATCACCTTAAGCCTGGCTACGGCATTACTCACGGCAGGTTGAGACATTCCCAGAGATTGCGCTGCTCGCGTAATATTCTGCTCCTGCATAACTGCATCAAATACAGTTAACAGGTTGAGATCCACTGTGCGTAACTGAGGCTTAACCCCATCATAAGGCTGTGGTTGGTTAATATTATTTTCTGGCATTTCTGACTCCACTGTCACGCTAAATTCCCTTTGTCAAAGTACAGTAATAACTTCGAAAAATATGATTTACCATGCATATACAACAAGCGAAAGGGAATTATTTAAAATTCGGAATATATAAAGAACCCTCATTCAAGAGATAGCATTACGCATCCCATAAATGAAGAGCTAAAAATCGTTCAAATGATATCTATAACTTTAATGCAGGCATGAAACCATAAACCAGGGAAATATACAATCACCGCCTTCGTTAATAATAACTTAAGTATTATTAAACTATGAAGGGCAGACACCGCGATTTCATTAACAAAATGATATCAATATTGATAACTTTCCCACCCGCAACTCATTCATGAAACTTATAACTCAATGAAATGAAACACATTCCATTTCACGGCATATCGGTAAAAATACTGTGTTCAATTGCTACCAATTATATTCAAATTATTCCAGAGATGAATCGCCAGTCCAATAATAGACAATTAAAGCGGTTAGCTACGTAAAAACCAGCACAATTAGCTAATGTGTTTATCCTGTGCTGAGTGGCCGTTTTGCCTGAGAGGGGTTGACATGCGTCGGCGTATCCAGTACCACTAAAAGCATATCGCATTCATCTGGAGCACGATTCATGATTCGCACCCTTCGTTTCACCGGTCTACTACTACTAAACGCATCCACTGTGCGCGGTAGACTGGCGGGCGAAATTCAGCGTTGAATCGTCTTCAGTAAAACTAAAAACCCGCGCCACTGCGCGGGTTTTTTTATGCTCGTAGCAAGGCGCCCTAAGACTGACAAGGACCTAACCCATGAGCCAGCAAGTCGTTATTTTCGATACTACTTTACGTGACGGTGAACAGGCATTACAGGCGAGCCTGAGTGTTAAAGAAAAACTGCAAATTGCGCTGGCCCTCGAACGCATGGGTGTAGACGTAATGGAAGTCGGCTTTCCCGTCTCCTCACCGGGTGATTTCGAGTCAGTACAGACCATCGCCCGCACCATCAAAAACAGCCGCGTGTGCGGTCTGGCTCGCTGCGTTGAGAAAGATATTGATGTGGCCGCAGAATCTCTGAAAGTTGCAGAAGCCTTCCGTATTCATACATTCATTGCCACCTCCCCCATGCACATTGCCACCAAGCTGCGCAGTACGCTGGATGAAGTGATCGAACGTGCGGTGTATATGGTCAAACGCGCGCGTAACTACACTGATGACGTCGAATTCTCCTGTGAAGATGCGGGCCGCACACCGATTGACGATTTGGCCCGTGTGGTAGAAGCCGCGATTAATGCCGGAGCCAGAACCATCAACATCCCGGACACCGTCGGCTATACCATGCCGTTTGAGTTCTCCAGCATCATCACCGGCCTGTATGAGCGCGTACCTAACATTGATAAAGCCATCATCTCCGTGCATACCCATGACGATTTGGGTCTGGCCGTGGGCAATGCCATCGCCGCGGTGCACGCTGGGGCGCGTCAGGTTGAAGGCGCGATGAACGGCATCGGCGAACGCGCGGGCAACTGTTCGCTGGAAGAAGTGATCATGGCGATCAAGGTGCGCAAAGACATTATGAACGTACATACTCGCATCAATCACAACGAAATCTGGCGCACCAGCCAGACCGTGAGCCAGATTTGCAATATGCCGATCCCGGCGAACAAGGCGATTGTTGGTACTGGCGCGTTCGCTCACTCCTCCGGTATTCACCAGGATGGCGTGCTGAAGAACCGTGAAAACTACGAAATCATGACTCCGGAATCCATCGGTCTGAACCAGGTTCAGCTGAACCTGACCTCGCGCTCTGGCCGCGCGGCGGTGAAACACCGTATGGAAGAGATGGGGTATCAGGACAGCGATTACAACATGGATCAGCTGTACGACGCATTCCTGAAACTGGCTGACAAGAAAGGCCAGGTCTTCGATTACGACCTGGAAGCGCTGGCATTCATCAACAAACAGCAGGAAGAGCCAGAACACTTCCGTCTCGACTACTTCACCGTTCAGTCAGGCTCAAGTGATATCGCTACCGCCTCCGTCAAGCTGGCCTGCGGCGATGAAATTAAAGCGGAAGCCGCCAACGGTAACGGCCCTGTTGATGCCATTTACCAGGCGATTAACCGCGTCACTGAGTACGACGTAGAGCTGGTGAAATACGACCTGACGGCAAAAGGACACGGTAAAGACGCCCTGGGCCAGGTTGATATCGTCGTCAACTACAACGGTCGCCGCTTCCACGGTGTGGGTCTGGCGACAGATATCGTCGAATCCTCCGCGAAAGCGATGGTGCATGTCCTGAACAACATCTGGCGCGCCGCCGAAGTCGAAAAAGAGTTGCAACGCAAAGCTCAGAATAAAGAGAACAACAAGGAAACCGTGTGATGTCGAAGAATTACCATATTGCTGTGTTGCCGGGTGACGGTATTGGCCCGGAAGTGATGGCACAGGCGCTGAAAGTACTGGAAGCCGTTCGTTCGCGTTTTGCGATGAAAATTACCACCAGCCACTACGACGTGGGCGGTATTGCGATTGATAACCACGGTACTCCCCTGCCGAAAGGGACTGTAGAAGGCTGCGAAAATGCCGATGCCGTGCTGTTTGGCTCCGTCGGCGGCCCAAAATGGGAACATCTGCCGCCAGCAGAGCAGCCGGAGCGCGGCGCGCTGCTGCCGCTGCGTAAACACTTCAAACTGTTCAGCAACCTGCGTCCGGCGAAGCTGTACCCGGGGCTGGAAGAGTTTTGCCCGCTGCGCGCGGATATTGCGGCCAACGGTTTCGACATCCTGTGCGTGCGTGAGCTGACCGGCGGCATCTACTTCGGTCAGCCAAAAGGTCGCGAAGGCAGCGGTCAGCATGAGAAAGCGTTTGATACTGAGGTTTATCACCGTTTTGAAATTGAACGTATCGCCCATATCGCGTTTGAGTCAGCGCGCAAACGCCGCCGTAAAGTGACCTCTATTGATAAAGCGAACGTGCTCCAGTCGTCCATTTTGTGGCGCGAAATCGTCAGTGAAGTTGCTAAGCAGTACCCGGACGTTGCGCTGTCGCATATGTATATCGACAACGCAACGATGCAGTTGATTAAAGATCCGTCCCAGTTTGACGTGCTGCTGTGCTCCAACCTGTTCGGCGATATTCTCTCGGATGAATGCGCGATGATCACCGGCTCCATGGGGATGCTGCCATCCGCCAGCCTGAACGAAGAAGGCTTTGGTCTGTACGAGCCTGCGGGCGGCTCCGCGCCGGATATCGCCGGCAAGAACATCGCCAACCCGATTGCACAGATCCTCTCCCTGGCTCTGCTGCTGCGCTACAGCCTGGATGCAGGCGATGCAGCAACCGCAATTGAAAACGCCATTAACCGGGCGTTAGAAGAAGGCGTCCGTACCGGTGATTTAGCACGCGGCACGGCAGCAGTCAGTACCGATGAAATGGGCGACATCATTGCCCGCTATGTCGCTGAAGGGGTGTAATCATGGCTAAGACGTTATATGAGAAGTTGTTTGATGCGCACGTTGTTTACGAAGCACCAAACGAAACCCCACTGTTGTACATCGACCGTCATCTGGTACATGAAGTGACCTCTCCTCAGGCATTTGACGGCCTGCGCGCGCATAAGCGCCCGGTGCGTCAGCCGGGTAAAACCTTTGCCACGATGGATCACAACGTTTCCACCCAGACCAAAGACATCAATGCATCTGGCGAGATGGCGCGTATCCAGATGCAGGAGCTGATTAAGAACTGTAACGAGTTTGGCGTGGAGCTGTACGATCTGAACCACCCGTATCAGGGCATCGTCCACGTGATGGGGCCTGAGCAGGGGATTACGCTGCCGGGCATGACCATCGTCTGCGGCGACTCCCACACCGCGACGCACGGCGCATTTGGCGCCCTGGCGTTCGGGATTGGCACCTCTGAAGTTGAACACGTTCTGGCGACGCAGACCCTGAAGCAGGGCCGCGCAAAAACCATGAAGATTGAAGTGAAGGGTAAAGCCGCGCCGGGTATCACCGCGAAAGATATCGTGCTGGCGATTATCGGCAAAACCGGCAGCGCAGGCGGCACCGGTCACGTCGTTGAGTTCTGCGGCGACGCTATCCAGGCGCTGAGCATGGAAGGTCGTATGACCCTGTGCAACATGGCCATTGAGATGGGCGCCAAAGCAGGCCTGGTGGCCCCAGACGAAACCACCTTCAACTATGTGAAGGGGCGTCTGCATGCGCCGAAAGGTCAGAATTTTGACGACGCGGTAGCGTACTGGAAAACCCTGAAAACGGACGAGGGGGCAATTTTTGATACCGTTGTGACGTTGCAGGCGGAAGAGATCGCCCCGCAGGTCACCTGGGGCACCAACCCGGGTCAGGTAATTTCGGTTAACGACAGCATTCCTGACCCGGCTTCCTTCGCCGATCCGGTCGAGCGCGCCAGTGCGGAAAAAGCGCTGGCTTACATGGGGCTGAAACCCGGCGTACCGCTGACCGACGTGAGCATTGATAAAGTGTTCATCGGCTCCTGCACCAACTCCCGTATCGAAGATTTACGCGCTGCGGCAGAAATCGCTAAAGGCCGCAAAGTGGCGCCGGGCGTGCAGGCGCTGGTTGTGCCGGGCTCCGGCCCGGTGAAAGCCCAGGCGGAAGCGGAAGGTCTGGATAAGATCTTTATCGACGCAGGCTTCGAGTGGCGCCTGCCGGGTTGCTCCATGTGCCTGGCGATGAACAACGACCGCCTGAATCCGGGTGAGCGCTGTGCTTCCACCAGCAACCGTAACTTTGAAGGCCGTCAGGGCCGCGGTGGGCGCACCCACCTGGTCAGCCCGGCAATGGCCGCCGCTGCGGCAGTCACCGGTCATTTCGCCGATATTCGCAGCCTGAAATAAGGAGACAATCATGGCAGAGAAATTTACCCAACATACGGGCCGGGTTGTCCCGCTGGACGCCGCTAACGTCGATACCGACGCGATCATTCCTAAGCAGTTTTTGCAGAAAGTGACGCGCACGGGTTTTGGTGCGCATCTGTTCAACGACTGGCGTTTCCTCGACGATAAAGGCGAAGTGCCGAACCCGGAATTCGTCCTGAACTTTCCGGAATACAAAGGCGCCTCCATTTTGCTGGCGCGGGAAAACTTTGGCTGCGGATCGTCGCGTGAACATGCGCCATGGGCATTGACCGACTACGGCTTTAAGGTGGTTATCGCCCCAAGCTTCGCGGATATCTTCTACGGCAACAGCTTCAACAACCAGCTGCTGCCGGTGACGCTGAGTGACGAACAGGTCGATGAACTGTTTGCGCTAGTGCAGGCAAATCCGGGGATTTCATTTGAGGTGGATCTGGAAGCAGAAGTGGTGAAAGCCGGTGACAAGTCCTACCGCTTCAGCATTGATGCGTTCCGTCGCCACTGCATGCTGAACGGTCTGGACAGCATTGGCCTGACGCTGCAACACGAAGAGGCTATCTCCGCCTACGAGAAAAAACAGCCTGCGTTTATGGGCTAAAGGCAATGGCCCGCAGGGCGCGGGCCATTGATAAGGGTGCGTTGAGGCTCAACCACTCTGGAGAGGCGGGGAAACTTTCCCCGCCAATACCGCTAACGTTTCGCTTCGTAAGCCAACACTGCCGCCAGCTCTGTTTTCTCCTGTCTGAAGTGCAGCTCACACAGCGAGTCGCGCACCATCCAGGTGAAGATCAACAGCGTCGTACAGATCAGAAACAAACCTAACAGCAGAGTACGTTTTGGCATTCCAGCCTCCTTATTGCTTTTCGGCAATGAAGAGACTAACCTCGCAATGTGGGTTGTGAAGTTAATCTCCCCATCAGTTTTTTTGATGTGGGACTCTCCACTGTTTGCCTCTTGCGAAAGCCTGAGGCAAACAGCCTCAAGCACCCGTCACGCACTCTATGCGCCTTCTCGGCGCCTGTCAGAAAGTCGTTTCATTTCGTGAAGCCGCCTTCCAGAATCAAACGTCTTTTACCCGGCACGTCAGTATCAGCGTGACAAGCGAAATCGCTGCGATCACCCAGTACACGGATGGATGCCCATAGCTTTGCGACAGCGCCCCCTGAATTACCCCTGCCAGAATCACGCCGGTAGAGATACTGTTGGTAAACAGCGTGGTCGCGGAGCCTGCGCGCCCCGGCATTAAATCCTGGAACCAGAGCATGCCTATCCCGGCAACGATGCCGATAAATACCGCGTTAAACAGCTGTAACGCCAGCAAAGCTTCACGCGAATGGAACAGGATCAGCCCCGCGTAGAACGCCACCCCAGCCGCCACGGCGACGACCATCATCCGACGCTTTCCGAAACGTTTTACGTAGTAACCCGCCAGAATCATCGCCGGGATCTCCAGCCCGGCAGCGGTGCCCATCAGGATCCCCGCGAGCTTGTCGGGCAGCCCCAGATCGCTGCTGATCCACAGCGGCATATCGATGATGTACATGGTGTTGCATGTCCACATCAGCGTGGAGGCGATAAACAACATGCGGACGTTTTTATCCTGCCAGCCGCTCACCTGGGTGATGGGCTTGTCCGTCACCTGCTCTACGCGCGCCACCGATGGCAGCGCAAAGGCTATCAGCGCCAGGCTGATGACAAAAATCCCCGCCGCGATGGAAAACATGGTGGTGAAGCCGTAGTTCAGCGCCAGCATAAACGCCAGCGGCGGACCGATGACCCACGCGAGAGAGAGCTGCGCACGCATCACCGAGCTGAACATCACCACTTCCCTCGCCGAGCTGTCGGCGTACTCCCGGGCCAGGGCGAACAGTTGCGGCATGGCGGTGTTCGCCAGAGAGGCCAGCAGCACGCCGCAGGTAATGAGCGTCAGGTAATGGCGGTTGAAGGCAAACAATAACGCGTTGCCCACGGCCATGGCGCAACAAAAGAGGATCAGCTTGCGGCGATCGCCCTGGCTGTCGGATCGTTTCGCCAGCCACAGGCTGACGAGGATCCCGGCAATGGCGTTGACGGTGTAGAACAGGCCCACCCAAAACGGCTGCGCCCCCACCTCGCGGCTGAGAAACAGGCTCAGCGTCGGCGCCTGTAGCGCGCCGGCTACGCCCATCATGAAGGCCACCAGCATAAAAGCGGCGTACACGCCGTTCAGGCGTCGCCCCATCGTCATCAACCAGAGCATGCGCAAGTCCTTATGAAAGCGAATCGAAATTGGGTGAAATAGTAAACGAAAAAAGCCAGCAAAAAACATTTTGCTGGCGGGTGATTAGCACCAATACTCAGTCACACATGATCGAGGCGAGTTAGCGAGAAGAGGTCGATTTCGTAACGTCCCACTGCATCAGATCTTCCAGTATTCTCAGCCGCTGCTCTGCGCACTGGCGGGCCAGCCAGGACACTCCCTTTGTCGCTGAAAAATAGTGCTGATAAAACTGACGTGCGGTAGACCTCTTCATAATTTACCTCCTCGCTTCATCGATAAGGATTATTGGCTTAATATAGGGATTAATAAATTGCTGATTTTTTGTCAGGAGTTCCCCTTTTATGCCTTCCGGTCGTCTGCAACAACAATTTATCCGCCTCTGGCAGTGCTGCGAGGGGCAATCGCAGGAGACCACGCTGAACGAGCTGGCTGAGCTCCTCAACTGCTCCCGGCGTCATATGCGCACGCTCCTTAATACCATGCAGCAGCAGGGCTGGTTAAACTGGGAGGCCGAAGCCGGACGCGGCAAGCGTTCGCGCCTGACTTTCCTTTATACCGGCCTGGCGCTACAGCAACAGCGGGCGGAGGATCTGCTGGAGCAGGACCGCATCGATCAGCTGGTCCAGCTGGTGGGCGACAAAGCCGCCGTGCGCCAGATGCTGGTCTCGCATCTGGGACGCAGCTTTCGTCAGGGACGCCACATTCTGCGGGTGCTTTACTACCGCCCAATGAAAAATCTGTTGCCCGGTACGGCGTTACGTCGCTCTGAAACCCACATGGCCCGGCAGATTTTCAGCGGCCTGACGCGGATAAATGAGGAAAACGGGGAACTGGAAGCGGATATTGCCCATCACTGGCAGCAGGTATCCCCGCTGCACTGGCGCTTCTTTTTACGCCCCGGCATTCATTTCCACCATGGACGCGAGCTGGAGATGCGCGACGTTATCGATTCTTTAGAGCGCGCCCGCACGCTGCCGCTCTATTCGCATATCGCGCGGATCCACTCCCCAACGGCCTGGACGCTGGATATTGAGCTATCGCAGCCGGACAAATGGCTTCCGTGGCTTCTGGGCTACGTCCCCTCAATGATCCTGCCTGCCGAGTGGCGATCCCTGAACAATTTTTCCAGCCAGCCGATTGGTACGGGCCCCTACTCCGTTACACGAAATAACAGTAATCAACTGAAGATCCGCGCCTTTGATGACTATTTTGGCTATCGGGCGTTGATCGACGAAGTGAACGTCTGGGTGTTACCGGATCTCAACGAAGAGCTGAGCGCAGGCCTGACCCTGGAAGGGCCAACAGCCGGTGAAAAGGCGTTCGAAAGCCGCCTGGAGGAGGGTTGCTACTACCTGCTCTTTGATAGCCGCAGCCATCGCGGCGCAAACCACGACGTCCGCAGGTGGATAAGCCATATTCTGGCGCCCGCTAACCTGATTTATCACGCAGAGGAGCAATACCAGACCTGGTGGTTCCCGGCCTATGGCCTGCTCCCACGCTGGCACCATGCGCAGCCCGTCCGCAGCGAAAAGCCTGCCGGACTGGAGACCATCACCCTCAGCTACTATCGCGACCACATTGAGCACCGTTTTCTGGCGAGGATCATGAGCACGCTGCTGGCAGCCGAAGGCGTGACGCTGGCGATACAGGAAGTCGATTATGATGAATGGCATCGCGGAGACGTCATCAGCGATATCTGGCTCAACAGCGCGAATTTTACGCTGCCGCTGGATTTCTCGCTCTTTTCTCACCTGTACGAAGTGCCCCTGATTCAGCACTGTATCAACCGGGACTGGCAACAGGACGCCGCGCGGTGGCGGGCGGGAGAAATGGATCTGGCCGCCTGGTGTCAGGAATTACTGACCGGGCAGACGATCGTACCGCTGATTCACCACTGGCTGCTGATCCAGGGGCAGCGCAGCATGCGCGGTCTGCGGATGAATACCCTCGGCTGGTTTGATTTTAAATCCGCCTGGTTTGCGCCGCCGGAGCCATAACCCTTTCGTAATATTCACCAAATCATTACAATAGCGCCGTTCTCAACGGGGTGCTGCATCACTGATGTGCGCTGAGATAATACCCGTCGAACCTGATCCGGATAACGCCGGCGAAGGGATTTGAGGCTGTCTCTCAAAATCCTTTGCCACTCAACCCTGAGGTGCAAAGTGTTAAAGAACGTTCTTCCTCTGCTGGCGCTGGTTGCGCTGCCTGTTTTTGCAAAGCCTGTTCTGACGGTCTACACCTACGACTCCTTCTCCGCCGACTGGGGCCCCGGCCCGGTGGTAAAAAAAGCCTTTGAAGCCGACTGCAACTGCGAGCTGAAATTCGTGGCGCTGGAAGATGGCGTCTCGCTGCTCAACCGTCTGCGCATGGAAGGCAAAAACAGCAAAGCCGACGTGGTGCTCGGGCTGGATAACAACCTGCTGGAAGCCGCCACCCAAACCAGACTGTTCGCCAAAAGCGGCGTGGCGGCAGATGCCGTCAACGTACCGGGCGGCTGGAAGAACGACACCTTCGTTCCCTTTGATTACGGTTACTTTGCGTTTGTCTACGATAAAAACAAGCTGAAGAATCCGCCTAAAAGCCTGAAAGATCTGGTTGAAAGTGACCAGAAGTGGCGCGTGATTTACGAAGATCCGCGCACCAGCACGCCGGGTCTGGGGCTGCTGCTGTGGATGCAGAAAGTCTACGGGGATAAAGCGCCGGAAGCGTGGCAGAAGCTGGCCGCCAAAACCGTTACCGTCACCAAAGGCTGGAGCGAAGCCTACGGCCTGTTCCTGAAAGGCGAAAGCGATCTGGTGCTGAGCTACACGACCTCTCCGGCCTACCACATTATCGCCGAGAAGAAAGACAACTACGCCGCCGCGAACTTTGCTGAAGGGCATTATTTGCAGGTGGAAGTGGCCGCCCGCACCGCTGCGAGCAAACAGCCGGAGCTTGCCGAAAAATTCCTGAAATTTATGATCTCCCCGGCTTTCCAGAACGCTATTCCGACAGGCAACTGGATGTACCCGGTCACTGACGTTGCGCTGCCGGCGGGCTTTGAGCAGCTAAACAAACCGCAAACCTCTCTGGAATTTACGCCGCAGCAGGTTGCCGCCCAGCGTGCCGCATGGATAAGTGAATGGCAACGCGCCGTCAGCCGCTGATCCCCGGCTGGTTAATTCCCGGGCTGCTCGCCGCCATACTGATGGTGGTCGTCAGCCTGGGTGCATTCCTTGCGCTGTGGTTTAACGCGCCCGAGAGCGATCTGCTTGCCCTCTGGCACGACAGCTATCTCTGGCACGTCATCCGTTTCTCCTTCTGGCAGGCGTTTCTCTCCGCGCTGCTGTCGGCGATCCCGGCCATTTTCCTCGCGCGCGCCCTCTATCGCAGACGTTTCCCCGGCAGGCTTGCCCTGCTGCGGCTGTGCGCGATGACGCTGATCCTGCCCGTACTGGTGGCGGTGTTCGGCATTCTGAGCGTCTACGGTCGGCAGGGCTGGCTGGCATCCCTCTTCAACCTGCTTGGTCTGGAATGGACCTTCTCCCCTTACGGCCTGAAAGGCATTCTGCTGGCGCATATTTTTTTCAATATGCCGATGGCGACGCGCCTCTTTTTACAGGCGCTGGAAAACATTCCCGGTGAGCAGCGCCAGATTGCCGCCCAGCTTGGCATGCGCGGCTGGTCGTTCTTCCGCTTTGTCGAATGGCCGTGGCTGCGACGCCAGATTGCCCCGGTGGCCGCGCTAATCTTTATGCTCTGCTTCGCCAGCTTCGCGACCGTGCTTTCTCTCGGCGGCGGGCCGCAGGCTACCACCATTGAGCTGGCGATCTATCAGGCCTTAAGTTACGACTATGATCCGGGCCGCGCCGCGCTGCTGGCGATGGTGCAGATGGTCTGCTGTCTGGCGCTGGTGTTACTCTGCCAGCGGCTAAGTAAAGCGATCCCCACAGGCAGCAACAACTTGACGGGCTGGCGCGATCCGCAGGACAGCCTGCACAGCCGCATCGCGGATTTTATGCTAATCGCACTGGCACTCCTGCTTCTGTTGCCCCCGCTGCTGGCCGTTATCGTTGATGGCCTGAATCGCAATGTGTTGTCGGTACTGCAACAGCCTGTCCTGTGGCAGGCGACGTGGACCTCATTGCGCATCGCGCTGGCAGCCGGGATCCTGTGCGTGATCCTGACCATGATGCTGCTCTGGAGCAGCCGCGAGCTGTACGCGCGTCATGCCCGTAAAGCCGCACACGCGCTGGAGCTGACGGGTATGCTGATCCTGGCGATGCCGGGCATTGTGCTGGCGACCGGATTCTTTTTACTGTTCAACAGCACCATCGGCCTGCCGGAAAGCGCCGACGGCATCGTCATTTTTACCAACGCACTGATGGCCATCCCTTACGCGCTCAAGGTGCTGGAAAACCCGATGCGCGACGTCAACAGCCGCTACAGTTTGCTGTGTCAGTCGCTGGGCATGCAGGGCTGGCAGCGTCTGAAGGTGGTCGAACTGCGCGCGCTAAAGCGTCCGCTGGCCCAGGCGCTGGCGTTTGCCTGCGTGCTGTCGATTGGCGATTTTGGCGTTGTGGCCCTCTTTGGCAACGAGGATTTCCGCACGCTGCCGTTCTGGCTTTATCAGCAAATTGGCTCCTATCGTAGCCAGGACGGCGCCGTCACGGCACTTTTACTGCTGGTGCTGTGCTTTGCGTTATTTACCGTTATCGAAAAACTTCCGGGGCGTGATGTTAAAACTGACTGATGTAACCTGGCTTTATGAGCACCTGCCAATGCGTTTTACCCTCTCCGTTCGTCAGGGAGAGCGAATCGCAGTGCTTGGCCCCAGCGGGGCCGGAAAAAGTACCCTGCTCAATCTGATTGCCGGTTTTTTGCAGCCTGCCAGCGGGTCGATCGTCATTGATAATGGCGAATATACCTACGCTCCGCCGGCTAAGCGCCCGGTGTCGATGCTGTTTCAGGAAAACAATCTGTTCAATCATCTTACGGTGTGGCAGAACATCGCGCTGGGTATGGATCCGGGGTTAAAACTCAGTGTTGCGCAGCGTCAGACGCTGGAGGCGATCGCCGAACAAATGGGCCTGGCTGCGTTTATCAACAGACTACCGGGTGAGCTTTCCGGCGGCCAGCGCCAGCGCGTGGCGCTGGCGCGCTGTCTGGTGCGCAAGCAGCCGCTGCTGCTGCTCGACGAACCCTTTTCGGCGCTCGACCCGGCCCTGCGTCAGGAGATGCTCTCGCTGGTTGAGGAGGTTTGCGAGCGCGAGCAACTGACGATGCTGATGGTTTCGCATAGCATCGAAGATGCCGCACGCATCGCGCCGCGATCGGTGGTGATCGCGGAGGGACGTATTTTGTGGGATGGGGAAACAGAAGAACTTCTGAGTGGTAAGGCGGGGGCGTCTTCATTGTTGGGTATTCGTGCGGTCTGATGCCCTCACCCTGGCCCTCTCCCACAGGGAGAGGGAAAACACCTTAACGGCTCACCACCTTCAACAGGATCTCACCGTACACCGGCATCAGCGGGTGGCGAATCAGCGCCACCAGCGCCACGACAGCCACCCCCAGCGTCAGCGGGGCCAGCCAGAGCAGGCGAGAGCGCGGAAGATAGCGCGTCAGGCGATCAACACTGGCTTTCGCGCTGCGCCACAGGCGCCAGCAGAGCCAGACCGCCAGCCACAGCAGCACCGCCGTGCCCAGCAGCAGCCACTTGAACTCACCGCTTTGCATACCGTCAGGAATATCGATGGCCGCGCCTGCGAGGATCCCCGGCAGGAAGTAGAACGGCGGCCAGAAGACACAGCCGATGATGTTCGGCACCACAAACTTCGCGACGGGCAGATCCAGCATCCCGGCCACCATCGGCACCAGCGGGCGTGTTGGGCCAACAAAGCGCCCCACAAGGATAGTGAACATGCTGTGCTGGTGCAGCGCGTGCTCGGTTTTATCCAGCAGTGCTTTGTTCTTTTTCATGAACGACCAGCGGTGCAGCGGCTTCTTAAAGCGCCAGCCCAGCCAGAAGGAGATCCAGTCCCCAAGCAAACAACCGATGATACCGGCCATCCACGCCTGCCAGAAATTGACCTCTCCGCTGCCGATAAGCGCCCCAAGCCCCGCCATCATCACGGTGCCGGGCAGGATCAGCCCGACCAGCGCCAGCGACTCCAGAAACGCCACCAGCGCCACGGCGATGAGCGAATACATAACGGACTGGGTAATAAAATGTTCCAGCAATGCCTGCATAACTATTCCGGTCAGAAAACGAATCAGCGATTCTGCTTAGCGCCCTGCACCGCGTCAAGGCATCAATTGTCTGAATAGTTTACAAGATGCGCCTGAAGTTCACCTGAATGTTTACCGATTATTCACATCCCGCACGGAATTCGCTCGGGCTGGCACCGGTGCACTTCTTAAACACGCGAGAGAAATAGAGCTGATCTTCAAAGCCGACGTTACGCCCGACGGTGGCGATAGGCATTCGGGTGGTGCTGAGCAGCAGTTTCGCCTGGCTGATGCGCTGATCCTCACGCCAGCTGAGTACGCTCACGCCAAGCTGCTGGCGGAACAGATGAGAGAGCCGTGACGGCGACAGGCACACATGCTGGGCGACGCTGGCAATATCAAACTGGCTGTCGGCAAGGTGGTCGCTGATGTACTGGCAGGCGTCGCGGACGCGGTTGTCCAGCGGCGGATTAAGCGACTCGTTAATGGCCTCCATGCGGCGCAGCAGCACCTGTTCAAGCAGGTTGATCGCCAGCAGTTCGGCGTAGCGCCCGCCCGCCTGCCCTGCCTCAATAATCTGTGCGAACAGCTCACGGAACTGCGCCAGATGCGCCTCATCCGGGCGATATAAACCGGTATGGGCGAAAATGGCCGGCCACGAGAGCCACTCCTGCCAGTAGGCGCGCGGACGGAAATAGACCCACTGGTGATACCACTCTTTGGCATCCGGGTGGCGCCCGTAGTGGTGGATCTCCCCCGGCGGGAACAGCAGCATATCACCGGGGCGGCAGATAAACTGCTGATCCCCGTTTTTGACGACCCCTTCTCCGCGTACGGTCAGGTTCAGGATATATCCCTTCATGCCAAGAGGGCGATCGACGTAAAAATCGAGATATCCCTCGGCCTCAATTGGCGTCAGCCCCGCCACCAGATGGGCGTTAAATGAGTAGCCCGGCAGTAAGGGATCGTTTTGCGGTTCGGCCATAGATTCAGTTCTCCCAAGGGTCCTGAAGGAAACCAATTGTCCATATCGATAAAAGCAGTATAAAAATGGCTCGTGAAAAGATCCAAAAAGCAACACGCCTCTTTTACGTCCGCCATGTTTCAGCCTTTTCCCCTGATTTCTCCGCCAGTACTGGCAGATAAGCAGTAACAAAAGTGTCTATAAGTGCGGCAGAAATGTCCACATAGAATATTTGCACGGCGTCACACTTTGCGTGGCTACAGCAATTTAGTCCATAAGATTAGCGGATCCTGCCTGACGATTTTTGTCCCCAGTCTCTAATGTTCTTCCATACCTGTTTTTTGGATGGAGCAACACCATGGCAATTGCAATTGGCCTCGATTTTGGCAGCGACTCAGTTCGCGCGCTGGCAGTGGACTGTACGACTGGCCAGGAGATAGCAACCAGCGTTGAGTGGTATCCGCGCTGGCAAGAGGGGCGCTACTGCGATGCGCCGAACAACCAGTTCCGCCACCACCCGCGTGATTACATTGAATCAATGGAAGCGGCGATCAAAACCGTGCTGGCAGAGCTGACGGACGCCCAGCGGGCCGATGTCGTGGGGATTGGCGTCGACAGCACTGGCTCAACGCCTGCCCCTGTCGATGCCGAAGGCCGCGTATTGGCGCTGCGACCGGAGTTTGCCGACAACCCGAACGCCATGTTTGTGCTGTGGAAAGACCATACCGCCGTGGAAGAGGCGGAAGCCATCACCCGCTTATGCCATCAGCCGGGCAAAACTGACTACTCACGGTATATCGGCGGGATTTACTCCAGCGAGTGGTTCTGGGCCAAGATCCTGCACGTTACCCGCGCGGATGCGTCGGTCGCACAGGCAGCGGCGTCATGGATTGAGCTGTGCGACTGGGTTCCAGCCCTGCTCTCCGGCACCACGCGTCCGCAGGATATTCGCCGGGGCCGTTGCAGCGCCGGGCATAAATCGCTGTGGCATGAAAGCTGGGGCGGTCTGCCTCCGGCAGCGTTCTTCGATGAACTCGACCCGATCATCAACAAAAACCTGACATACCCGCTGTTTACCGACACCTTCACCGCCGATATTCCGGTCGGCACGCTCTGCGAAGAGTGGGCGAAACGCCTCGGTCTGCCGCAAAACGTGACCATTTCCGGCGGCGCGTTCGACTGCCATATGGGGGCCGTGGGCGCGGGTGCGCAGCCCAACACGCTGGTAAAAGTTATCGGCACCTCCACCTGTGACATTCTGACGGCAGATAAAGCCAGCGTCGGCGACCGCGCGGTGAAAGGCATCTGCGGTCAGGTTGACGGCAGCGTGGTGCCTGATTTTATCGGCCTCGAAGCGGGCCAGTCTGCCTTCGGCGATATCTACGCCTGGTTTGGCCGCGTGCTCGGCTGGCCGCTGGATCAGCTGGCTGCCGCGCATCCTGAACTGAAAACGCAGATTACGGCGAGCAAAAAACAGCTCCTGCCGCAGCTCACCGACGCCTGGGCAAAAAATCCGTCTCTCGACCACCTGCCGGTGGTGCTGGACTGGTTCAACGGGCGTCGTACGCCGTTTGCCAACCAGCGTCTGAAAGGAGTGATTACCGATCTCAACCTGGCGACCGACGCGCCCGCGCTGTTTGGCGGCCTGATCGCTGCCACCGCGTTCGGCGCGCGCGCCATCATGGAGTGCTTCATCGACCAGGGCATTGACGTGAACAACGTGATGGCGCTGGGTGGGATCGCCCGTAAAAACCCGGTGATTATGCAGGCCTGCTGCGACGTGCTGAACCGGCCGCTGCAAATTGTGGCCTCCGATCAGTGCTGTGCGCTGGGCGCCGCGATTTTCGCTGCCGTGGCCGCAGGCGTCCATGCAGATATCCCGACCGCGCAACAGCATATGGCGAGCGCCGTCGAAAGTACGCTCCATCCGCAGACTCAGCAGGCACAACGCTTTGAACAGCTTTATCAGCGCTACCAGCAATGGGCAAAAAGCGCCGAACTTCACTATCTCCCTGTCGCCGCCCCGGCCAAAAGCACCGCGGACACTACGGCAACCCTGACACATTAAGGACACGATAATGACCATTTTTAATAATTATGAAGTGTGGTTTGTGATTGGCAGCCAGCATCTGTACGGACCGGAAGCGTTGCAGCAGGTGACGAAACACGCGGAGCACGTTGTGAATGCGCTGAACGCGGAAGCCAAACTGCCGTGCAAACTGGTGCTGAAGCCGCTGGGTACCACCCCGGACGAAATCACTAACATCTGCCGCGATGCCAATTACGATGACAAATGCGCTGGCCTGGTGGTGTGGCTGCACACCTTCTCGCCAGCAAAAATGTGGATCAACGGCCTGGCTATCCTCAACAAACCGCTGCTGCAATTCCACACGCAGTTCAACGCCTCCCTGCCGTGGGACAGCATCGACATGGACTTCATGAACCTGAACCAGACCGCGCACGGCGGCCGCGAGTTCGGCTTCATCGGCGCGCGCATGCGTCAACAGCATGCCGTGGTGACCGGCCACTGGCAGGACGGCCAGGCACAAAAACGCATTGGCTCCTGGATGCGTCAGGCGGTCTCTAAGCAGGACACCCGCTACCTGAAAGTGGTGCGTTTCGGCGACAACATGCGCGAAGTGGCAGTCACCGACGGTGATAAAGTGGCCGCGCAGATTAAATTTGGCTTCTCCGTCAACACCTGGGCGGTGGGCGATCTGGTGCAGGTGGTGAATGACATCAGCGATGGCGACGTTAACGCGCTGGTGGACGAGTACGAAAGCAGCTACCGCCTGACGCCTGCGGCACAGGTCAACGGCGACAAGCGCCAGAACGTGCTGGATGCCGCACGTATTGAGCTGGGCATGAAGCGTTTTCTGGAACAGGGCGGCTTCCATGCCTTCACCACCACCTTTGAAGATCTCCACGGCCTGAAACAGCTCCCGGGTCTGGCGGTACAACGTCTGATGCAGCAGGGCTACGGCTTTGCGGGCGAAGGCGACTGGAAAACTGCCGCTCTGCTTCGCATCATGAAGGTGATGTCGACCGGTCTACAGGGCGGCACCTCTTTTATGGAGGACTACACCTACCACTTCGAGAACGGCAACGATCTGGTGCTCGGCTCGCACATGCTGGAAGTGTGTCCATCCATCGCGGTGGAAGAGAAACCGATCCTCGACGTGCAGTACCTCGGCATTGGCGGCAAAGCGGATCCGGCCCGTCTGATCTTCAACACCCGTACCGGCCCGGCCATTAACGCCAGCCTGATCGACCTCGGCGACCGGTTCCGCCTGCTGGTGAACTGCGTCGATGCGGTTGAAACCCCGCATTCTCTGCCGAAGCTGCCGGTCGCCAACGCTTTGTGGAAAGCGCAGCCTGACCTGCCAACCGCGTCGGAAGCCTGGATCCTGGCCGGCGGCGCGCACCACACCGTATTCAGCCACGCGCTTGACCTGAACGATATGCGCCAGTTCGCCGAGCTGCACGACATCGAACTGACCGTGATTGATAACGACACCCGTCTGCCAGCCTTTAAAGACGGGCTGCGCTGGAACGAAGTCTATTACGGTTCAAAACGCTAAGCCCTGAATGCCCGGTGGCACTTCGTTTACCGGGCCTACGGTTCTGTAGGCCGGATAAGCGCAGCGCCATCCGGCAGGAGACGACAATGTTAGAAGATCTCAAACGTCAGGTACTCGAAGCCAACCTGGCGCTGCCAAAACATAACCTCGTAACCCTGACCTGGGGCAACGTCAGCGCCGTTGACCGGGAAAAAGGGGTGTTCGTGATCAAGCCTTCCGGCGTGGATTACACGGTAATGACCGCAGAAGATATGGTGGTGGTCAGCATCGAAACGGGTGAAGTGGTTGAAGGCAATAAAAAGCCCTCCTCCGATACGCCAACCCATCGCCTGCTCTACCGCTCATTCCCAACCATCGGCGGGATTGTGCATACCCATTCGCGTCACGCGACCATCTGGGCGCAGGCGGGCCAGCCTATTCCGGCCACCGGCACCACCCACGCGGACTACTTCTACGGCACCATTCCCTGCACACGTCTGATGACCGATGCGGAGATCAACGGTGAGTACGAATGGGAAACAGGGAACGTGATTGTCGAAACCTTCGAAAAACAGGGAATCGACGCGGCGCAAATGCCCGGCGTGCTGGTGCACTCCCACGGCCCGTTTGCCTGGGGTAAAAACGCGGAGGACGCGGTGCACAACGCGATCGTGCTGGAGGAAGTCGCCTACATGGGGATCTTCTGCCGCCAGCTTGCGCCGCAGCTGCCGGATATGCAGCAAACCCTGCTGGATAAGCATTACCTGCGTAAGCACGGCGCGAAGGCGTATTACGGGCAATAGATTGTAGGCCGGATAAGCGCAGCGCCATCCGGCTAAACAGACACTGTATAAAACCCCAGCAAACACCCCTCAACCAGGCTATAATCAGGCCTGGTTTTGTTTTATGGGATATCGGCGTGACGCAGGCGCAAGAAGGCTTTTTACTGACCAGACACTGGCGGGATACCCCTCAGGGTACTGAGGTTGAATTCTGGCTGGCAACGGACAACGGCCCGCTAAACGTTACGCTCCCGCCGCAGGAGTCCGTGGCCTTTATTCCTGAAGCTCACGTCGAGAAAGTGAAGCAACTGCTGCACGGCGAAAACAACTGGCGCCTTACGCCGCTTCAGCTGAAAGATTTCCATCGCCAGCCGGTTTATGGCCTCTACTGCCGCGCCCATCGCCAGTTAATGCGCTATGAAAAACTGCTCCGTGAAGCGGGCGTGACGCTTTACGAGGCCGACATCCGCCCGCCTGAACGCTTTCTGATGGAGCGGTTTATCACCGCCCCCGTCTGGGTAGATGGCGCCGCGCAAAACGGCAGGATCGTTAACGCGCGCCTGAAGCCTAATCCGCACTATCGCCCGCCGCTAAAGTGGGTGTCGCTGGATATTGAAACCACCCGCCACGGCGAACTGTACTGCATCGGTCTGGAAGGCTGCGGGCAGCGGGTTGTCTATATGCTCGGGCCGCCGAACGGCGATGCGTCCGCGCTGGATTTTCATCTGGAGTACGTCAACAGCCGCCCGCAGCTGCTGGAGAAGCTTAACCAGTGGTTTGCCGAGCACGATCCGGACGTGCTGATCGGCTGGAACGTCGTGCAGTTTGACCTGCGCGTGCTGCAAAAACATGCCGAGCGTTACCGTATCCCGCTGATTCTGGGGCGCGGCAACAGCGAGCTGGAGTGGCGTGAGCACGGCTTTAAGAACGGTGTTTTCTTCGCGCAGGCCAATGGTCGCCTGATTATCGACGGCATCGAGGCGCTGAAATCCGCCTTCTGGAACTTCTCTTCCTTCTCGCTGGAAGCGGTCGCCCAGGAACTGCTCGGCGAAGGTAAATCCATCGACAATCCCTGGGACCGAATGGACGAGATCGACCGGCGTTTTAATGAAGATAAACCCGCGCTCGCCACCTATAACCTGAAAGATTGCGAGCTGGTGACGCATATCTTCCACAAAACCGAGATCATGCCCTTCCTGCTGGAACGCGCAACGGTGAACGGCCTTGCGGTCGACAGGCACGGCGGCTCGGTAGCGGCCTTCAGCCACCTCTATTTCCCACGGATGCACCGGGCGGGTTATGTCGCCCCTAACCTCGGCGACGTGCCGCCGCAGGCCAGCCCCGGCGGTTACGTGATGGATTCACGGCCCGGGCTGTATGACTCGGTGCTGGTGCTGGATTATAAAAGCCTGTACCCGTCCATTATCCGCACGTTTCTGATTGATCCGGTGGGGCTGGTGGAGGGGATGGCGCAGCCAGACGATGCGCACAGCACCGAAGGTTTTCTTGGAGCACGCTTCTCGCGGGAAAAACACTGCCTGCCCGAAATTGTGGGAAACATCTGGCACGGCCGCGACGAGGCGAAACGCCACGGCAACAAGCCGCTATCACAGGCGCTGAAAATCATTATGAACGCCTTTTACGGCGTGCTGGGTACCAGCGCCTGCCGCTTCTTTGATCCCCGTCTGGCGTCGTCCATCACCATGCGCGGGCACGACATTATGCGCCAGACCAAAGCGCTGATTGAATCCCGGGGCTATGACGTGATTTATGGCGATACCGACTCCACCTTTGTCTGGCTGAAAGCGGCCCATTCAGAGGACGCCGCCGCGCAAATCGGCAAAGAGCTGGTCGCCTACGTGAACGACTGGTGGCGCGAAAATTTGCAAAAAGAGCGGTTAACCAGCGCGTTAGAGCTGGAGTTTGAGACCCATTTTGCCCGCTTTTTAATGCCGACCATTCGCGGAACCGACCAGGGCAGCAAGAAGCGCTACGCCGGGCTGATTCAGGAAGGTGACACGCAGCGGATGGTCTTTAAAGGGCTGGAGACGGTGCGCACCGACTGGACGCCACTGGCGCAGCAGTTCCAGCAGACGCTCTACCTGCGGGTGTTTCGCAACGAGCCCTATCAGGACTACGTGCGCGAAACCATTGCCAGCCTGATGGCCGGTGAGCTGGATGACCAGCTGGTGTATCGCAAGCGCCTTCGCCGCCCGCTGGCGGAATATCAGCGTAATGTTCCCCCCCACGTACGCGCCGCGCGGCTGGCGGACGAAGAGAACGTTCGCCGGGGCCGTGCGCCGCAGTATCAAAACCGGGGGACGATCAAATACGTCTGGACAACTAACGGCCCGGAACCCGTTGATTACCAACAGTCTCCGCTTGATTACGATCACTACCTGACCCGCCAGCTTCAGCCGGTAGCGGAGGGAATTTTACCGTTCATCAATGACGACTTTGCTACACTAGTGACAGGACAACTTGGGCTATTTTGACGCGTGACGAAACCGTTGCCATCCAGTACCATAGCGCCCTTTCCATTCCCGGACCCATTTTTCGACGACCGTCTTTTTTGACGGGGTCGAACTATTGCCTGCAATTAAAGATTAGAGCCGAACAACTATGCCTTTTACACTTGGTCAACGCTGGATCAGCGATACAGAAAGCGAACTTGGATTAGGAACCGTCGTTGCCGTCGATGCGCGCATGGTTACCCTCCTTTTCCCTGCTACCGGTGAAAACCGCCTGTACGCTCGCAATGACTCCCCTGTTACCCGCGTAATGTTCAATCCGGGCGACACCGTGACCAGCCACGAAGGCTGGCAGCTGAAGGTTGAAGACGTAAAAGAAGAGAATGGACTGCTCGCCTACATCGGTACGCGTCTTGATACCGACGAGACGAATGTTATCCTGCGTGAAGTGCTGCTCGACAGCAAACTGGTTTTCAGCAAGCCGCAGGACCGTCTGTTTGCCGGGCAAATCGACCGAATGGATCGCTTCTCCCTGCGCTACCGCGCGCGTAAGTTCCAGAGTGAACAGTACCGCATGCCGTGGAGCGGCCTGCGCGGTCAGCGTACCAGCCTTATTCCCCATCAGCTGAATATCGCCCATGACGTGGGCCGTCGCCATGCGCCTCGCGTGCTGCTGGCTGACGAAGTGGGCCTGGGTAAAACCATCGAAGCAGGCATGATCCTGCACCAGCAGCTGCTCTCTGGCGCTGCCGAGCGCGTGCTGATTGTGGTGCCGGAAACGCTGCAACACCAGTGGCTGGTCGAGATGCTGCGCCGCTTTAACCTGCGCTTCTCCCTGTTCGACGACGAGCGCTATGCCGAAGCCCAGCACGACGCGGACAACCCGTTTGAAACCGAACAGCTGGTCATTTGTTCCCTGGACTTCGTGCGCCGCAGCAAGCAGCGCCTGGAGCACCTGTGCGACGCAGAATGGGATCTGCTGGTCGTCGACGAAGCACACCACCTGGTCTGGAGCGAAGATGCGCCAAGCCGTGAATACATGGCGATTGAGCAGCTTGCCGAGCGCGTACCGGGCGTTCTGCTTCTGACCGCCACTCCGGAGCAGCTGGGTCTTGAGAGCCACTTCGCCCGTCTGCGCCTGCTCGATCCGAACCGTTTCCACGATTTTGAGCAGTTTGTTGAAGAGCAGAAAAACTACCGTCCGGTGGCGGACGCCGTCGCGCTGCTGCTGGCCGGTAATCGTCTCTCTAATGATGAGCTTAACACTCTCAGCGATCTGATCGGCGAGCAGGATATTGAGCCGCTGCTTCAGGCCGCGAACAGCGACAGCGATAATGCGGGATCCGCGCGTAAAGAGCTGATCGACATGCTGATGGACCGTCACGGCACCAGCCGCGTGCTGTTCCGTAACACCCGTAACGGCGTGAAAGGCTTCCCGAAACGCGAGCTGCACACCATCAAACTGCCGCTGCCGACCCAGTACCAGACGGCGATTAAAGTCTCCGGCATTATGGGCACCCGTAAATCTGCGGAAGATCGCGCGCGCGACATGCTCTACCCTGAGCAGATTTATCAGGAATTTGAAGGCGACACCGGCACCTGGTGGAACTTCGATCCGCGCGTGGAGTGGTTGATGGGTTATCTGACCGCGCACCGTTCCCGGAAGGTGCTGGTGATCTGCGCCAAGGCAGCCACCGCCCTGCAACTTGAACAAGTGCTGCGCGAGCGCGAAGGTATTCGCGCCGCCGTGTTCCATGAAGGCATGTCTATTATCGAGCGCGACCGCGCTGCGGCGTGGTTTAGTGAAGAGGACAGCGGCGCGCAGGTTCTGCTGTGCTCCGAAATCGGTTCTGAAGGCCGTAACTTCCAGTTCGCCAGCAACCTGGTGATGTTCGATCTGCCGTTTAACCCGGATCTGCTGGAGCAGCGTATCGGCCGTCTGGATCGTATCGGTCAGGCGCACGATATTCAGATCCACGTTCCGTATCTGGAGAAAACCGCCCAGTCCGTTCTGGTTCGCTGGTACCACGAAGGCCTGGATGCGTTTGAACATACCTGCCCGACGGGCCGCACCATTTACGATCAGGTGCATGCGGATCTGATCGGTTACCTCGCGGCGCCGGAAAACACCGAGGGCTTTGATGAGCTGATCAAATCCTGTCGAGAGAAGCACGACGCGCTGAAAGCTCAGCTGGAGCAGGGGCGCGATCGCCTGCTGGAGATCCACTCCAACGGCGGTGAAAAAGCGCAGCAGCTGGCCGAAAGTATCGAAGAACAGGACGATGACACCAGCCTGATCAGCTTCTCCATGAACCTGTTCGACATCGTCGGCATTAACCAGGACGATCGCGGCGAGAACATGATCGTGCTGACCCCGTCCGATCATATGCTGGTGCCGGATTTCCCGGGCCTGCCGGAAGACGGCTGCACCATCACCTTTGAGCGTGATGTGGCGCTTTCCCGCGAAGATGCACAGTTCATCACCTGGGAGCACCCGCTGATCCGCAACGGTCTGGATCTGATCCTCTCCGGCGATACCGGCAGCAGCACCATCTCCCTGTTGAAGAACAAAGCCTTGCCTGTGGGCACGCTGCTGGTGGAGCTGATCTACGTTGTGGAAGCGCAGGCGCCGAAACAGCTTCAGCTTAACCGCTTCCTGCCGCCAACCCCGGTGCGTCTGCTGCTGGATAAAAACGGTACGAACCTGGCCAGCCAGGTGGAGTTTGAAAGCTTCAACCGTCAGCTGAGCGCGGTGAACCGCCATACCGGCAGTAAGCTGGTGAATGCGGTGCAGCAGGACGTGCATGCCATTCTGCAACTGGGTGAAGCCCAGGCCGAAAAAGCGGCCAGAGTGCTGATCGATGCGGCGCGTAGCGAAGCCGATGAGAAGCTTTCTGCCGAGCTGTCGCGTCTGGAAGCGTTGAAAGCAGTGAACCCTAACATTCGTGACGATGAGCTGGCCGCCATTGAGAGCAACCGCCAGCAGGTGCTGGAAAGCCTGAATCAGGCGGGGTGGCGTCTCGACGCCCTGCGTCTTATCGTTGTGACGCATCAGTAAGCGGAGCGCAAGATGGTAATGGAGCCCTACAATCCCCCGATGGATCCGTGGCTGGTCGTTCTGTATCAGGACGAGCACATTATGGTGGTTAACAAGCCGAGCGGCTTGTTGTCCGTGCCGGGGCGTCTGGAAGAGCATAAAGACAGCGTGATGACGCGTATCCAGCGTGATTATCCCCAGGCCGAGTCAGTCCATCGTCTGGATATGGCGACCAGCGGCGTGATTGTGGTGGCTCTGAATAAAGCGGCAGAACGTGAGCTGAAGCGTCAGTTCCGCGAGCGCGAGCCGAAGAAGCAGTATGTCGCCCGCGTCTGGGGCCATCCGGCGCAGGCGGAAGGGCTGGTGGATTTACCGCTGATTTGCGACTGGCCGAATCGGCCAAAGCAGAAGGTATGTTATGAAACCGGCAAGGCCGCGCAAACCGAGTATGAAGTGCTGGAGTACGCGCCGGATAACACCGCGCGCGTCCTGCTGAAGCCGATTACCGGGCGCTCCCACCAGCTGCGTGTGCATATGCTTGCGATGGGTCATCCGATTCTGGGGGACAGATTCTATGCGCCGCCGGAAGCGCTGGCGTTAGCGCCGCGCCTGCAACTGCATGCGCAGACGCTCACCATCACCCACCCTGCTTTCGGCAACGCCATGACGTTCAAAGCCCCGGTGGACTTCTGAAAAAATGGCCCGACTGTGTCGGGCCATTTTTTTATTTAAAACCTTTCTGCTCTTTAATCAGCTCGTAGGCTTTCTGGATTTCCTGCGCTTTTTGTTTCGCCATCTCCATCATCTCTGGCGGCAGGCCTTTCGCCACCAGCTTATCCGGATGGTGCTCGCTCATCAGCTTACGATAGGCGCGTTTGATGGTCGTGACATCGTCAGACGGCTTCACGCCGAGGACGTTACAGGCATCTTCAAGCGTAGGGCCACGCTGCGCCTGCTGCCAGCCGCCGCCGGACGATTGCTGCTGATAACCGCCGCCAAAGTGCGCGCCGCCCTGCATCATGCGCAGGAACTGATCGAACTGCATGCGGGAAATGCCCAGCTCTTCAGCAATCACATACAGGACGTCCCGTTCATTCGGATGCAGAGAGCCATCCGCGAAGGCGGCCTGGATTTGAATTTCCAGAAACATCCGAATTAAATCAAAACGCCCGAAACAGATGCTACGGAACTGCCGCATTTTTTCACGCAGCGGGTAGTGATCTGATTTACCAATCCGAAACGCATTCTGCGCCGCGATGCGGGATTCGCCGTGCAGATTCATGCGATCCATAAAGACGCTGGCCACCTGAATATCGGCTTCCGTTACGCGTCCTTTTGATTTGGTTAAGTGCCCCATCACCTCAAAGGTGGTGGAGAAAAAGAGTGACTGGCGCTCGCGCTGGTTGGCAAACCAGGCCATTTTGCGGCTGCGTGCTTTATCAAACATATGGCCGATAATGAGGCCAAGAACGACGCCCCAGAATCCGGCACCCATAATAATTGCGAACGCAACGCCGATTATTTTACCCCAATACTGCATATACTCCCCGAATGGTCATGTTCCTGGCCGACGCAACGCCATCATTACAGTGGTCGCGCCACGGTCAATTGAGGGACATCGCCTATAATTTGCATTATCATACTCGTCATTCGATAGCGAGCCTAACACTCTGGCGCGCAAACGGGCAGGATTAACGCTGGTACTGCGCTGATGAGTAAGATAGTCTCTGAGCGTTTGTAAGCCGTAGCCACTGATGACGGAACAATAAAATACAACGTATGAAAAAACGTATCCCCACCCTTCTGGCCACAATGATTGGCACCGCCCTGTATAGCCAACAGGGGCTCGCAGCCGATCTCGCCTCGCAGTGTATGCTTGGCGTCCCAAGTTACAATCGCCCACTGGTGAAAGGCGATACGAATGACTTACCCGTCACCATTAATGCCGACAGCGCAAAAGGTAATTATCCTGACAATGCGACCTTTACAGGCAATGTCGATATTAACCAGGGCAACAGTCGCCTGCTTGCTGACGAAGTGCAATTGCACCAGAAGCAACCGGAAGGTGCTCAGGCGCCTGTCCGTACGGTGGATGCGCTGGGTAATGTGCACTATGACGACAATCAGGTCATCCTGAAAGGTCCGAAAGCTTGGTCGAATCTGAATACCAAAGACACCAACGTCTGGGAAGGTGATTACCAGATGGTCGGTCGTCAGGGGCGCGGTACCGCAGACCTGATGAAGCAGCGCGGCGAAAACCGCTACACCATTCTCGAAAACGGCTCGTTTACCTCCTGTTTGCCAGGGTCAAATACCTGGAGCGTGGTGGGCAGTGAAGTGATCCACGACCGTGAAGAACAGGTTGCAGAGATCTGGAACGCCCGTTTTAAACTCGGCCCGGTGCCTATTTTCTATAGTCCTTACCTGCAACTGCCTGTGGGTGACAAACGTCGTTCAGGTTTCCTGATCCCGAACGCCAAGTACAGCACGTCGAACTACTTTGAGTTCTACCTGCCGTACTACTGGAACATTGCGCCCAACATGGACGCCACGATCACGCCGCACTATATCCATAAGCGCGGTAACATCATGTGGGAGAACGAATTCCGCTATCTGACCAAGGCGGGCACGGGTCTGATGGAATTTGATTATCTGCCATCAGATAAGGTGTTCCAGGACGAGCATCCGAGCGAAGGTGATAAGCACCGCTGGATGTACTACTGGAAGCACGCCGGGGTATTGGATCAGGTGTGGCGCTTCAACATCGACTACACCAAAGTCAGCGATCCGTATTATTTCAACGACTTTGATTCAAAATACGGCTCCAGTACCGACGGTTACGCCACGCAGAAATTCAGCGTGGGCTACGCCATTGAGAACTTTGACGCGACGGTGTCGACCAAACAGTTCCAGGTCTTTGATACGCAAACAAACAGTACCTACGGTGCAGAGCCGCAGCTGGACGTGAACTGGTACCAGAACGATGTGGGTCCTTTCGACACGCACGTTTACGCTCAGGCGGTCCATTTCGTCAACACCAACTCGGATATGCCGGAAGCTACGCGTCTGCATATCGAGCCGACGATCAATCTTCCGTGGTCAAACGACTGGGCGAGCCTGAATACTGAAGCCAAGATGATGGCCACCCACTACCAGCAGAAAAATATTGATAAATACAATGCGAACCCGAACAACGCGAACGATCTTGCAGATTCAGTAAACCGTGTACTCCCTCAGTTTAAAATGGACGGCAAGCTCATTTTCGAACGCGATATGGGCATGCTCGCGGATGGATATACCCAGACACTTGAGCCACGTATGCAGTATCTGTACGTGCCTTATCGCGATCAGAGCAAGATTCAAAACTACGACTCGTCCTTACTGCAATCTGACTATAGCGGCCTGTTCCGCGATCGTTCCTACGGCGGCCTTGACCGTATTGCGTCAGCTAACCAGTTAACGACCGGCGTCACAACGCGCATATATGATGATGCTGCCGTTGAACGTTTTAACGTTTCTGTTGGTCAAATCTACTATTTCACAGAATCACGCACTGGCGATGATAAAATTCAGTGGGAGAAAGACAACAAAACGGGCTCACTGGTATGGGCGGGCGACACTTACTGGCGCATGACGGATCGTTGGGGTCTGCGCGGTGGTGTTCAGTACGATACACGACTGGACAATATCGCGACGGGCAGCGCTGCCATCGAGTATCGTCGTGATGAGGACCGTATGTTGCAGTTGACATACCGTTACGCCAGCCCGGAATACATTCAGGCGACACTGCCTAATTATTCCGCTTCCGACCCATACAAAGACGGTATTTCACAGGTGGGTACCGCCGCGAGCTGGCCGATTGCCGATCGTTGGTCAGTCGTCGGAGCCTACTACTATGACACGAATGCCCAAAAACCTGCTGACCAGATGCTGGGTCTGCAATATAACTCCTGCTGTTACGCAATACGTGTCGGTTACGAACGCAAACTTAACGGCTGGGATACGCAAAACAGTCAGGGCAAATACGATAACGTGATTGGCTTTAATATCGAATTGCGCGGCCTGAGTTCTAACTACGGTCTGGGCACGCAGCAGATGCTGCGCTCGAACATTCTGCCGTATCGTAGTTCATTGTAATGTGCTTGATTTACAACGTAATCCGCTTTGCGGTTAATTGAAATGGAAAAAGTATGAAGAACTGGAAAACGCTGCTACTCGGTGTCGCTATGGTTGCGAATACCAGCTTCGCGGCCCCACAGGTTGTCGATAAAGTCGCGGCTGTGGTTAACAACGGCGTCGTGCTTGAAAGTGACGTTGACGGTTTGATGAAATCTGTAAAGCTCAACTCGGGCGAAGCAGGTCAACAGCTTCCGGATGACGCTACGCTGCGCCACCAGATCCTGGAACGTCTGATCATGGATCAGATTGTTCTTCAGATGGGCCAGAAAATGGGTGTGAAGATCTCTGACGAGCAGCTCGATCAGGCGATCGCCAACATTGCAAAGCAGAACAACATTACCCCGGACCAGATGCGTAGCCGCCTGGCCTATGACGGCATCAGCTACGCCACCTACCGTAATCAGATCCGTAAAGAGATGCTGATTTCAGAAGTGCGTAACAATGAAGTCCGCCGCCGCGTCACCATCCTGCCGCAGGAAGTGGATGCCCTGGCAAAACAGGTGGGGAATCAGAATGATGCCAGCACCGAGCTTAACCTGAGCCACATCCTGATCCCACTGCCGGAAAACCCAACCTCCGATCAGGCGGCTGAGGCGGAAAGCCAGGCGCGCGCTATCGTTGAGCAGGCGCGCAATGGCGATGACTTTGGCAAGCTGGCGATCACCTATTCCGCTGACCAGCAGGCGCTGAAAGGCGGCCAGATGGGCTGGGGCCGTATTCAGGAGCTGCCATCCCTGTTTGCCCAGGCGCTGAGCACGGCGAAGAAAGGCGACATCGTCGGTCCAATCCGTTCCGGTGTGGGCTTCCACATTCTGAAAGTGAATGACCTGCGCGGCCAGAGCCAGAACATTTCGGTTACCGAAGTACATGCGCGTCATATCCTGCTTAAGCCGTCTCCGATCATGACTGACGATCAGGCTCGTGCGAAGCTGGAACAGATCGCCGCAGACATCAAGAGCGGTAAAACCACCTTCGATAAAGCGGCAAAAGAGTTCTCTCAGGATCCTGGCTCTGCAAACCAGGGCGGTGACCTGGGTTGGGCGGCAGCGGATATTTACGATCCGGCTTTCCGCGATGCGTTAATGAAGCTGAATAAAGGCCAGATGAGCGCGCCGGTACACTCCTCCTTCGGCTGGCATCTGATCCAGCTGATGGACACGCGCAACGTGGATAAAACCGACGCGGCGCAGAAAGACCGTGCGTATCGCATGCTGTTTAACCGTAAGTTCTCTGAAGAAGCCGCAACCTGGATGCAGGAACAACGCGCCAGCGCTTACGTGAAAGTGTTGAGCAACTGATGATACCGCATCGTGTTGTGATCACCCCCGGCGAACCCGCCGGGATTGGGCCTGACCTTGTGGTTCAGCTCGCCCAGCGCAGCTGGCCGGTAGAGTTGGTTGTCTGCGCAGATGCAACACTGTTACAAGACCGGGCAGCCTTGCTCGGTCTGCCTTTAACGCTCCTCCCTTACGTTGAAGGCCAACAGCCCGCACCGCAGCAGGCGGGTACTCTCACCCTGCTTTCTGTTCCGCTCCGTGCGCCTGTTGTCCCCGGTGAGTTACACACTGAAAACGGCCACTACGTTGTCGAGACGCTGGCGCGCGCCTGTGACGGTTGCCTTCAGGGCGAATTTGCCGCCCTGATCACCGGTCCGGTGCATAAAGGCGTGATCAATGACGCGGGCATTCCGTTTACCGGGCATACCGAATTTTTCGAAGAGCGTTCGCACAGCCCGAAAGTGGTGATGATGCTGGCAACCGAAGCAATGCGCGTTGCGCTGGTAACAACGCACCTGCCGATCAAAGCCATTCCGGATGCCATTACGCCTGAACTCCTGCGTGAGATCATTGGCATTTTGCATCACGATCTGCAAACCAAATTCGGCATTCCGCAGCCGCATGTGCTGGTTTGCGGCCTGAATCCGCACGCGGGTGAAGGCGGACATATGGGCACCGAAGAGATCGACACCATCATTCCGGTGCTTGAGGAGATGCGGGCGAAGGGGATGAACCTCAGCGGGCCACTGCCTGCCGACACCCTTTTCCAGCCCAAATACCTGGATAATGCCGACGCCGTACTCGCGATGTACCACGATCAGGGTCTGCCCGTGCTAAAATACCAGGGCTTTGGCCGCGGGGTGAATATCACCCTCGGTTTACCCTTTATTCGAACGTCCGTTGACCACGGTACTGCGCTGGATCTGGCAGGCCAGGGAAAAGCGGATGTCGGCAGTTTTATTACGGCGCTTAATCTCGCCATCAAAATGATTGTTAATACTCAATGACTAATCGAGTCCATCAGGGCCACTTAGCCCGTAAACGCTTCGGGCAAAACTTCCTCAACGATCAGTTTGTGATCGACAGTATCGTTTCTGCCATTAATCCGCAGAAAGGCCAGGCCATGGTCGAAATCGGCCCGGGTCTTGCCGCGCTGACCGAGCCGGTAGGCGAACGCCTCGACGAACTGACCGTTATCGAACTCGACCGCGATCTGGCCGCGCGTCTGCAAACACACCCGTTCCTCGGGCCGAAGCTGACGATTTATCAGCAGGATGCGATGACCATGAACTTCGGCGAACTGTCAGAAAAAATGGGACAGCCGCTGCGCGTGTTCGGTAACCTGCCGTACAACATCTCCACCCCGCTGATGTTCCATCTGTTTAGCTATACTGATGCCATTGCCGACATGCACTTCATGTTGCAAAAAGAGGTCGTTAACCGTCTGGTTGCAGGGCCGAACAGTAAAGCGTATGGTCGTTTAAGCGTGATGGCGCAATATTACTGCAACGTGATCCCGGTATTAGAAGTACCGCCTTCCGCGTTCACGCCGCCGCCAAAAGTAGATTCTGCGGTTGTGCGCCTGGTGCCACATAAAACGATGCCGTACCCGGTCAAAGACCTGCGCGTGCTGAGCCGTATCACGACAGAAGCCTTTAACCAGCGCCGTAAAACGATTCGTAACAGCCTTGGCAATCTGTTTACCGTTGACGTATTAGCTGAGCTGGGCATCGACCCGGCAATGCGTGCGGAAAATATTTCCGTAGAGCAGTACTGCAAGCTGGCTAATTACATCAGCGACAATGCGCCGCCGAAGGAGAGCTAAGCCATGATTGATTCGCCCCGCGTCTGTGTTCAGGTTCAAAGCGTCTACATTGAGTCCCAATCCACACCGGATGAAGAACGCTTTGTCTTTGCTTATACCGTAACCATTCGCAATCTGGGGCGGATGCCTGTGCAACTGCTCGGGCGCTACTGGCTTATCACCAACGGCAATGGCCGTGAAATTGAAGTCCAGGGCGAAGGCGTGGTCGGTGAACAACCCCATATCGCCCCTGGCGAAGAGTATCAGTACACCAGCGGCGCGGTAATTGAAACGCCGCTGGGTACCATGCAAGGCCATTATGAAATGGTCGATGCCGACGGCAATGCTTTCCGCATTGCTATTCCCGTATTCCGTCTCGCCGTACCTACACTTATTCATTAATCTAATGTCTACATATCTGATTGGCGACGTTCACGGTTGCTACGATGAACTGATCGCATTATTAAAACAGGTCGACTTCACCCCCGGGCAGGACACGCTCTGGCTGACGGGCGACTTAGTGGCGCGCGGTCCCGGTTCCCTGGACGTCCTCCGCTATGTCAAATCGCTGGGTGACAGCGTGCGCATGGTGCTGGGCAACCACGATCTGCATCTGCTGGCCGTATACGCCGGGATCAGCCGTAATAAGCCGAAAGATCGCATTACCCCCCTGCTGGAAGCACCGGATGCCGATGAGTTGCTCAACTGGCTGCGTCGCCAGCCGCTGCTACAGATTGACGAAGAGAAAAAACTGGTGATGGCGCATGCCGGCATCACGCCTCAGTGGGATCTTGAGACGGCAAAAACCTGCGCGCGCGACGCCGAAGCGGTGCTGGCGAGCGACTCCTACCCGTTCTTCCTTGATGCGATGTACGGCGACATGCCAAATAACTGGAGTGATGACCTCAGCGGCCTGGCACGACTGCGTTTTATCACCAATGCTTTTACGCGCATGCGCTACTGCTTCCCGAACGGGCAGCTGGATATGTATTGCAAAGATACGCCGGAAAATGCGCCTGCGCCGCTTAAGCCGTGGTTTGCCATTCCTGGCCCCGTGACTGACGAATACAGCGTGGTATTTGGCCACTGGGCCTCGCTGGAAGGAAAAGGCACCCCGGAAAATATCTACGCGCTGGATACCGGATGCTGCTGGGGTGGGGATTTAACCTGCTTACGCTGGGAAGATAAAACTTACTTTGTGCAGCCATCCAACCGACAGCTGGACTTAGGTGAGGGTGAAGCGGTCGCTTCCTGAGGATGTTTATCCTCTCCCACCGGGAGAGGATAAAACCATTAACGACGTTCCAGAATTTCGAAGCAGTAGCTGTGCGAGTTCTGCGCATCCGCATCGTGAAACTCACTGAATACGGACTCCCACTCGTCCGGATCGTAATCCGGGAAATGGGTATCCCCTTCCACTTCCGCATCAATGTGCGTCAGATACAGTTTCTGCGCTTTAGGCAGGAACTGCTCATACACACGCCCCCCGCCGATCACCATGATCTCTTCGGCATCGCCGCAGGCGGCAATTGCTTCATCAACGGACTTAACCCACTGAACGCGATCGTCAGTGCCCGGCTGGCTACTGATCACAATATTCTTACGACCCGGCAGTGGACGACCAATCGACTCCCAGGTAAGGCGGCCCATCACTACCGGCTTGTTTAACGTAGTACGTTTAAACCATGCGAGATCGGCAGGCAGGTTCCACGGCATGGCGTTTTCCATGCCGATAACGCGGTCTACCGCCAGCGCTGCAATCAGACTGATCATTGAAAATTTCCCGGATGCAAAAAATTGCCGCCACTATACGGAAAGCTTAATCTTTCGTCGACTGGCGGCAGGGTAAAGAATTAGAAATTTTTTAATATTGCTGGCAACTCCACTTCACGCAGAGGGTTTACTCTCTGGTTCATCCGCAGGATCACCGGTATGCTTGCCCTCTTCCGTTCCTTGCCAGCCGTGGCGCTGAACCAGCGACAGGTGATTTCGATCCTCGTTGATGATCTCCGTCAGCATGGTGCTGGTGCGTTTAAACACCGCAGCGCGTTCGGTTGCCGTACTGCTCGCCATCGCCACCATCTCTTCCACCATCTCATGATTAAAACGGCGGAACAGATCGGCACGCTCACGCGCTTCATACGCGCCAAGTCCCAGGCTTTCCAGCGCCATGCGGCCAGATTTAAGCGCCCCTTCGAAGGTTTCACGTTCAGGGGCTGCCACACCCGCCTGACGCAGCTGGATGTAATGATCCACATCGCGCGCACGGGAGATAATGGTCAGATGCGGAAAATGCTCTTTAACCAGCTCAACCATCTGCATACTGGTCTCTGGATCGTCAATGGCATTAATCAACACCTCGGCTTTCGCCGCCCCGGCGGATTCCAGCAGATCAACTCGGGTCGCATCACCGTAAAACACTTTCATATCGAATTTACGCAGCGTATCGACATGGTCAGGATCGTGATCGAGGATAACCATTTTGACTCCGCTGGAGAGCAGTAAACGGCCAGTAATCTGCCCGAATCGGCCAAATCCGGCGATGATCACCCGCGGCTGCTCCTCGTCGATCTCATCGGCTTCTCGCTCCTGTTCGCTTCCCGCTTTCTCCAGACGCGTCAGCAGCACCAGCAGGATCGGCGTTGCGGCCATCGACAGCGCAACCGCCAGCGTCAGCGCTTTTGCCCATTCCGGATCAAGTACATTTGCCATCTGCGCTGCGCCAAAGACCACGAAAGCAAACTCACTCCCCTGCCCCAGCAGCACGGCAAACCAGCGGCGTTGCGGTTTTGGCACATTTAACGGGCGGGCAATCAGCCACAGCATCGCCATTTTAATGACCAGGAAACCCACCAGCAGAATGATGATGCGCAGCGGATGGGTTACCAGCGTCCCAAAGTCGATAGACATCCCGACGCCGATGAAAAACAGCCCCAGCAGCAATCCTTTAAACGGCTCGATATCGCTTTCCAGCGCGTGACGGTATTCGGAGCTTGCCAGTAAGACCCCCGCGAGGAAGGCGCCCATTGCCATCGACAGCCCGGCCTCTTCCAGCAGCAATCCAAAACCAAACACCAGGAATAACGCAACGGCGCTGAATACTTCGCGCAGGCCAGAGCGAGCCACAAAGCGCAGCAGCGGACGCGTTACGTAGCGACCAAGCAGAACAACCAGCGCCAGCGCACCGGCAACCTTCAGCGCTGATAAGGCAAATGCTCCCAGCGTCGTTGATGCGCCGCTGGCTGCCAGCAGCGGGATCATCGCCACCAGCGGGATGGCGGCAATATCCTGGAACAACAGTACGGAGAAGGTGCTGCGCCCCATTTGCGACACCGTCAGATTACGCTCGTTCATTGCCTGCATGGCAATCGCCGTCGAGGAGAGCGCCAGCGTCATGCCGATCAGCTCTGCGACTTTCCACTCCATCCCCAGCAGAATGCAGAACCCGCCCAACAGCAGACCGCAGGCCAGCATTTGCAGGGCGCCTCCGCCAAACACCGAGGCGCGCAGTTTCCACAGCCGCTGCGGATCCAGCTCCAGACCAATCACAAACAGCATCAGCACCACGCCGATCTCCGCAAAATGCAGGATCGACTCGGCGTCCGTCACCAGCCGAAAGCCCCAGGGGCCAATCACACATCCGGCAATCAGGTAGCCGAGCACCGAGCCCAGCCCCAGACGAACCGCCACGGGCACAATTAATGCCGCCGCGCCGAGGTAAATCAGCGCCTGTATCAGCGTATGGCTATCCATTGTGCGCCTCCTGCCACTCAAGTAAGCGTTGTTTGTAGTGACGAGCCTGCGCCTGCAAGGTTTCATCGTCGCAGACAAAGGTACAGTGCATCGTAAAAGGCGGAAGCCAGTTCAGACCGCAGTACAGGGCAGTAGCCTGGAGCGGCTGCGCCAGCACGTCAAATCCGGGGAAGGTGCCAATCTCAAAGTGGCTTTCCCCCCCGCCGGTGGTAACAGCCCACATCAGGCTTTTGCCATGAAGCGCGTTGCCGTTGTGTCCGTATGCCCAACCGTGGGAGAAAACTTTGTCGATCCACAATTTCAGCAGCGGAGGGGTGCTGTACCACTGCATCGGATGCTGCCAGACGATCAGATCGGCACGGGAGAGCGCCTCCTGTTCGGCGGCGACATCGATATTAAAATCGGGATAGAGTTGATAGAGGGAACGTATCTCTACGTTTTCGAGCGTCCTTGCCTGCTCAAGCATCCGCTTATTCGCATGCGAATGCTGCGGATAGGGGTGCGCATAAATTATCAGAATCATTGAGTAGCCTGTTGTTTTACCGCTTTCTTTTACCAGAAGAGTGTAGACAGTAATTCAACAGGCTAATAGTGAATATTATTGACGGGCTAACGTCAGAAATCTGAATTAGTTATCCAGCTCGCCCATTGATTTAACCTGGTCACGGTTAATCTGTTCAGTTTGACCGGTTTCGGCGTTTTTGTACGATACCAGACCGGTATCGTCATCCACCTGCGGTTTCCCGTCAGTAACAATCGTTTTGCCATCGGTGGTTTTTACGGCCTGATTGGACGAACAGCCCGCCACGGTGAACATTGCGGTGGCAGCCAGAACGGAAGCGATCAGTAGTTTATTTTGCATGGTGTTTTCCCCTGCTCTCAGTTGAATTTTCGTTATCGACCTAACCATTTTAGGCTAACTGACTGAAAGCGGATGAAAAACCAGAAGGTTCTTAAGATGGGTAAAGAAAACCACAGGGCGGGTAAGCGAAGCGCCACCCGCCATTTGCCCGGCGGCGCTAACGCTTGCCGGGCCTGTGCAGATTACTTGCTAATCTGAGCGTGCATTTCCTGCACCGAAATCACCTTCTCGGTGGCATCCGCATTCAGCGCCATGGCCGTCGCGAAACCGCCGTTCAGGGTGGTGTCGTAATGCACTTTGTACTGGAGCGCGCTGCGGCGAATCAGCTTGGAGTCTTCAATCGCCTGGCGACCTGCGGTGGTGTTAATGATGTAGGTGTACTCGCCATTCTTAATGCGGTCCTGAATGTGCGGACGACCTTCATGCACTTTGTTCACCAGACGCGGGTTGATACCCGCTTCACCCAGCACAATCGCCGTACCGTGAGTGGCGTCCAGCTCGAAGCCCTGTTTCAGCAGCTTGGCGGCCAGGTCAACCACGCGCTCTTTATCGCCTTCGCGAACGGAGAGCAGCGCACGGCCTGATTTTCTCATGGTGGAGCTACTGCCCAGCTGCGCTTTGGCAAACGCTTCGGCGAAGGTACGGCCCACGCCCATCACTTCCCCGGTAGAGCGCATCTCTGGCCCTAACAGCGGGTCAACGCCCGGGAATTTGTTGAACGGCAGCACCACCTCTTTCACCGAGTAGTACGGCGGGATGATTTCTTTCGTGACGCCCTGCTGAGCCAGCGTCTGGCCAGCCATCACGCGCGCCGCCACTTTCGCCAGCGGAATACCGGTCGCTTTAGAGACGAACGGCACGGTACGCGCCGCACGCGGGTTGACTTCAATCAGATAGACTTCGTTGTCTTTAACCGCGAACTGAACGTTCATCAGGCCGCGAACCTGAAGCTCGAAGGCCAGCTTCTGCACCTGCTGGCGCATCACGTCCTGAATCTCCTGGCTCAGGGTGTACGCTGGCAGAGAACAGGCGGAGTCACCGGAGTGCACGCCCGCCTGCTCGATGTGCTCCATGATGCCGCCAATCAGCACCATTTCGCCGTCGCAGATGGCATCCACGTCGACTTCAACCGCGTCGTCGAGGAAGCGGTCGAGCAGCACAGGCGCATCGTTGGAAACGCTCACCGCCGTCTGGAAGTAGCGACGCAGGTCCGCTTCGTCGTAAACGATTTCCATCGCGCGACCGCCCAGTACGTAGGATGGACGCACCACCAGCGGGTAGCCAATCTCTTTCGCTTTCTCAACGGCCATTTCAATTGCGGTCACGGTGGCGTTCGCCGGCTGTTTCAGCTTGAGACGGTCAACCGCCTGCTGGAAACGCTCGCGGTCTTCCGCACGGTCAATCGCGTCCGGGCTGGTGCCGATAACCGGTACACCTGCTGCTTCCAGCGCGCGCGCCAGCTTCAGCGGAGTCTGGCCGCCGTACTGCACGATCACGCCTTTTGGCTTCTCGATGCGCACGATTTCCAGCACGTCTTCCAGGGTAACCGGCTCGAAGTAGAGGCGGTCGGAGGTATCGTAGTCGGTCGAAACGGTTTCCGGGTTACAGTTGACCATGATGGTCTCGTAACCGTCTTCACGCAGCGCCAGTGAGGCGTGTACGCAGCAGTAGTCAAACTCGATGCCCTGGCCGATACGGTTTGGACCGCCGCCCAGCACCATAATCTTGTCGCGGTCGACGGACGGGTTCGCTTCGCACTCGTCTTCATAGGTGGAGTACATGTACGCGGTATCGGTCGAGAACTCTGCCGCACAGGTGTCCACACGCTTGTAAACCGGGTGCAGGTCATACTGGTCGCGCAGCTTGCGGATTTCCGCTTCACGCACGCCCGCCAGCTTAGCCAGACGCGCATCGGCGAAGCCTTTACGCTTCAGCATGCGCAGGAAGTCTGCGTCCAGGCCGTTGATGCCCAGCTCCGCCACTTTCTCTTCCAGACGCACCAGCTCTTCAATCTGCACCAGGAACCAGCGGTCAATGTTAGTCAGGTTAAATACGCCGTCGACGGACAGGCCCGCGCGGAAGGCATCGGCGATGTACCAGATACGCTCTGCGCCCGCGTCTTTCAGCTCGCGGCGGATTTTGGTCAGTGCTTCCGGGTCGTCCAGGCTGACTTTCGGGTCAAAGCCGGTCGCGCCCACTTCCAGGCCGCGCAGCGCTTTTTGCAGGGATTCCTGCTGCGTGCGGCCAATCGCCATGACTTCACCAACGGATTTCATCTGGGTGGTCAGACGGTCGTTGGCGCCGGCGAATTTCTCGAAGTTAAAGCGAGGAATTTTAGTCACAACGTAGTCGATGGACGGTTCGAAGGACGCAGGGGTGCGGCCACCGGTGATGTCGTTCATCAGCTCGTCGAGGGTATAACCCACCGCCAGTTTCGCCGCCACTTTCGCAATCGGGAAGCCGGTGGCTTTGGAGGCCAGCGCGGAGGAACGGGACACGCGCGGGTTCATTTCGATAACAATCAGACGGCCGGTTTTCGGGTTCACCGAGAACTGCACGTTAGAGCCGCCGGTTTCCACGCCGATTTCACGCAGTACCGCCATCGAGGCGTTACGCATGATTTGGTACTCTTTGTCGGTCAGCGTCTGAGCTGGCGCAACGGTGATGGAGTCGCCGGTGTGGATCCCCATCGCGTCGAAGTTTTCGATGGAGCAGACGATGATGCAGTTGTCGTTTTTATCACGCACCACTTCCATCTCGTACTCTTTCCAGCCAATCAGCGATTCATCAATCAGCAGCTCTTTGGTTGGGGAGAGATCCAGGCCGCGCTCGCAAATCTCTTCAAACTCTTCGCGGTTGTAGGCAATGCCGCCGCCGGTGCCGCCCATGGTGAAGGAAGGGCGGATGATGCACGGATAACCCACTTCAGCCGCAACGGCCAGCGCTTCTTCCATATTGTGCGCGATACCGGAACGTGCGGTGTCGAGGCCGATTTTCTTCATGGCCACGTCGAAGCGGCGACGGTCTTCTGCTTTATCAATCGCGTCGGCGGTCGCCCCGATCATGGTCACGCCAAACTCTTCCAGCACGCCCTGACGCTCCAGCTCCAGCGCACAGTTCAGCGCCGTCTGGCCGCCCATGGTCGGCAGCACCGCGTCCGGACGCTCTTTCTCGATAATTTTGCGTACCACTTCCCAGTGAATCGGCTCGATGTAGGTCGCATCCGCCATTTCCGGGTCGGTCATGATGGTGGCCGGGTTAGAGTTCACCAGGATGACGCGGTAACCCTCTTCACGCAGGGCTTTACACGCCTGCGCGCCGGAGTAGTCAAATTCACAGGCCTGGCCGATGACAATCGGGCCAGCGCCAAGGATCAGGATGCTTTTTATGTCTGTACGTTTTGGCATGGTCTTCTCAGCTCCTGATTATTTAGCGGTCTTACGGTATTGCTCGATAAGTTCGATGAAGTGATCGAACAGCGGTGCGGCATCGTGTGGGCCCGGGCTGGCTTCAGGGTGACCCTGGAAGCTGAACGCAGGCTTATCGGTGCGATGGATACCCTGCAAGGTGCCATCGAACAGTGATTTGTGCGTCACGCGCAGGTTAGCCGGCATCGTCGCTTCATCCACAGCGAAGCCGTGGTTCTGCGCGGTGATCATCACCGTGTTGTTGTCGATATCTTTCACCGGGTGGTTACCACCGTGGTGGCCGAACTTCATCTTGACGGTGTTCGCTCCGCTCGCCAGCGCCAGCAGCTGATGACCGAGACAGATGCCGAATACCGGGATATCGGTTTCCAGGAAGGACTTGATGGCGTCGATAGCGTAGTCGCACGGCGCCGGGTCGCCAGGACCGTTAGAGAGGAAGATGCCGTCCGGGTTCATCTTCAGAACCTCTTCCGCAGATGTTTGTGCCGGGACGACCGTCAGGCGGCAGCCACGGTCAACCAGCATACGCAGGATGTTGCGCTTGGCGCCAAAATCATAGGCCACCACGTGGAACGGCAGCTCGCTTTCCGGTTTCGCTTCCGGCAGGTCGCCTTCCAGCGTCCAGCTTCCCTGCGTCCAGCTGTAGGCTTCAGCGGTGGTCACTTCTTTCGCCAGGTCCATACCGTTCAGTCCCGGGAAGGCTTTCGCTTTTTCCAGCGCCAGCGTCGCATCGAGGTTATCCCCTGCGATGATGCAACCGTTTTGTGCACCCTTCTCGCGCAGCAGACGCGTCAGCTTACGGGTATCGATATCGGCAATCGCCACAATGTTATGGCGCTTCAGGTAAGAAGAGAGGTCTTCGGTGTTGCGGAAGTTGCTGGCAATCAGCGGCAGGTCACGAATGACCAGGCCTTGCGCATGTACCTGAGAGGATTCTTCGTCAGCCGCATTGGTGCCGACATTGCCGATATGAGGATAAGTAAGAGTAACGATTTGGCGAGAATAGGAAGGATCAGTGAGGATTTCTTGATAACCGGTCATTGAAGTATTGAAAACGACTTCCCCAACCGCCGAACCCGTTGCCCCTATGGCCCGACCGATAAACTGGGTTCCGTCTTCCAGAACCAATAGCGCTGACTTAATCAAAACACCCTCCAGAGAATATTCACTCACTTTATTTGCATATTAATTCATAACCATGTCATGGATCAATGCAAATGTGTTGCCAGCGGATTTTTGGCAAACGGCGGCATTCTGGGGATTTGCTATGTAAAAGTCAACTTAAAACGGGAGTTTTGTATATTCTTTTGCAAGCCTGGCATCTGGATTGGGGTTTAATGGACAAAAAGATCAGGTAAATCATTCCGGAAAACGCTTGCGCGGCAGGTTTGTTAGAATTTTAGAGAGATGCGCGACAAAAAGTGGACCAGATGGTCAAAATTTACATATATTTCACAGAAAAATGGCACAACAATAAGCTTTATGCCGTCTAAGCGTTATTTTTTATCTAAAACGGATAAAATAAGAGGGCAATAAATTATTGCCCTATGCAATCAAGGAATTACGACTGCAATAACCACATCACGATGGGTAATATCGCTTACAAATTATTGAGATCAAGCACATCTCGCATATCAAAAAGACCCTTTTCCTTCGCATTAAGCCACAAAGCGGCACGAACTGCACCATTCGCAAACGTCATGCGGCTTGACGCTTTATGGGTGATCTCAACACGCTCGCCAATATCGGCGAACATCGCTGTATGTTCGCCGACGATATCGCCTGCACGAACGGTTGCGAAACCAATTGTCCCAGGCACGCGTTCGCCGGTATGTCCTTCACGGGTATAGACCGCGCACTCTTTTAAATCTTTATCAAGTGCATGAGCAATCGCTTCGCCCATCGCCAGCGCCGTGCCTGATGGAGCATCAACTTTATGGCGGTGGTGTGCTTCAACAATCTCAATGTCGGTATAGTTGCCCATCACCTTCGCTGCCTTTTCCAGCAGTTTCAGCATGACGTTAACGCCGACGCTAAAGTTCGCAGCGAAGACAATCGCAATCTCAGTGGACGCGTCCTGAATGGCCTGTTTACCGGCATCATCGAAACCAGTGGTACCAATCACCATCCCTTTACCGTGCTGACGGCAAAACGCCAGATGAGCCAGCGTGCCTTCCGGACGGGTAAAGTCGATGAACACGTCAAAGTCTTCTTTCACCGCCTCAAGGCTGCTCTGCACGGTGACGCCTGTCTTGCCCGCGCCCGCCAGCTCGCCTGCATCGGCTCCCAGCAGGGATGAACCTTCACGCTCCAGCGCCGCGCCGAGTGCCACGCCATCCATCTGTAGTGCCGCCTGAATCAGCTGGCGGCCCATACGTCCACCCGCGCCCGCAATAGCAACGCGGATCTGTGCATCATGCATAGTTATTCTCTTACGTTAAAATGATGTAAACCGTTTTCAGATTAACCAGCCTTGGCAAAGCCTGCCAACTGAAAACACCGATAATTAGAATTTAACGTGAAACCGACTTAAATATCAGTAAAAGACATGATTTTGTCGTCACGATAAAGTTTGGGGCAAAAAAAAGGCCAGCACAGGAGGTGCTGGCCTTTCATCAGATAAAGAACTATTCCACTTCTCGCGCGTCAATACGCAGCTCTTTCGGCACTTCGAAGACAATGTTCTCTTCACGGCCTTCCAGCGGCACCGCTTCGCCACCGCCCAGCTCTTGCAGACGGGCAATGACGTTCTGCACCAGAATATCCGGCGCTGAAGCGCCTGCGGTAACACCGACGCAGGCCGCGTTTTTCACCCACGCTTCCTGAATGTCCGTTGCGTCGTCGATCAGAAACGCCGCTTTCCCCATACGCTGCGCCAGTTCGGCCAGACGGTTGGAGTTAGAGGAGTTTTTCGAGCCGACCACCAGCACTACGTCCGCCTGTTCAGCCAGCGCGCGCACGGCTTCCTGACGATTGGTGGTTGCGTAGCAGATATCATCTTTGCGCGGCCCGACGATTTTCGGGAAGCGCTGACGCAGAGCGTCAATCACGTCTGAGGTGTCGTCCACGGAAAGCGTCGTCTGGGTCATAAACGACAGACGCGCTTCGTTTTTCACGTTCAGCGTCAGGACGTCTTCCGGTGACTCAACCAGATACATCCCCCCTTCCGGGTTGCTGTACTGGCCCATGGTGCCTTCCACTTCCGGGTGGCCGGCGTGACCAATCAGAATTGACTCTTCACCACGACGGCTGGCGCGCGCCACTTCCATATGCACCTTAGTCACTAACGGACAGGTGGCATCGAATACGGTCAGATCGCGGCTTTTCGCCTCGTTGCGTACCGCCTGAGAGACGCCGTGCGCGGAGAAGATGAGGATTGCGCCGTCCGGCACTTCGCTGATCTGCTCGATAAAAATCGCACCGCGCTCGCGCAGGCTGTCGACCACGTAGCGGTTGTGCACCACTTCGTGACGCACATAAATCGGCGCGCCGTAAATCTCCAGCGCGTTTTCAACAATGCTGATAGCGCGGTCTACACCGGCGCAAAAACCGCGCGGGTTAGCCAACAGGATCTGCATTTCAGGCCTCCAGCGCCGGATCGATCTCCAGCACTTCTACATCAAAATGAACGGTACGCCCGGCAAGCGGATGGTTGAAGTCAACGGTAATGGAGTCACCGTTGATTTCGCGGATCACGCCAGGCATTTCGCTGCCGTCCATAGCGGTAAAGAGCATAATCGCCCCGATTTCCGGTTCACCCGCATCCATAAACTCACGGCGCGAGAAGTACTGGATCAGATCCGGGCTTGGCACACCGAATGCCGCATCCGGCTCCAGTGAGAACGCTTTTTTCTCACCCTCTTTCAGACCGAGAAGCTGCTGTTCGAGGCCTTCAGACAGGGAGGTATCGCCCAGACGAAACAGCGCCGGTTTGCCATTGTTGCGGGTGGATTCGGCCGTGGAGCCGTCATCCAGCTTCAGCGTGAAATGAACGAGAACCGCGCTGTTGCTCTGTACGGATTTAGACATGCAAATTGCTCGCTTGTTTTGGGTCACCTGTTGCTCGGTGGCGCTACGCTTACCGGGCCAACGGGGGCCACAAATTCTGTAGGCCGGGATCGCTACGCATCACCCGGCTGGTTTTGTTACGCCTGCTCTTTCGCAGCCGGTTTAGGCAAGAAGCCTTCCAGCACGATTAACGCCGCACCGATGCAAATGGCGCTATCGGCGAGGTTAAAGGTCGCGAAGTGCCAGTCGCCGACGTAGAAGTCGATCATATCGACCACAAAGCCGTGCCACAGGCGGTCAAACAGGTTGCCCAGCGCGCCGCCAATGATCAGCGCGTAGGCGATGTTATTCAGCTTTTGCGTGGCCTTCGAGCGGTACATCAGCACCGCCAGCACGACGCAGATACCGATAGCGATACCCGCGAAGAACCAGCGCTGCCAGCCACCGCTGTCGGCAAGGAAACTAAACGCCGCACCATAGTTGCGGGCATAGTGCAGGTTAAGCGACGGGAACAGCGGGACCGTATCCCCCAGAGCGAAATTCTGGAGGATCAGGAACTTGCTGCCCAAATCAATAATCAGCACCACTACCACCAGCCACAGCCAGCGCAGTCCTGTTGAACAGAGAGTTTTACTCATCAGGCAAACTTACGTTTTTCGCCGTCACCGGCGACGTTGCTTACACAGCGTCCGCAGATGTCTGCGTGTTCCGCCACCTGACCGACATCGGTAGTGTAATGCCAGCAACGCGGGCATTTTTCACCGTCGGCTTTGCTCAGTGCGACCTTCAGTCCTTTGAGCAGTTCGCTCTGCTGAGCATCAGCAGACGCCTCGGCATAATCCGCAACTTTCGCACCGGAGGTCAACAGGACAAATCGTAATTCATCGCCCAGCGCGGTCAGTTTGGCCGCCAGCTCCGGTTCGGCGTACAGGGTCACCGTCGCTTCCAGAGAGCCACCGACTTTCTTGTCAGCGCGCGCCTGCTCGATAACCTTGTTCACTTCGCCACGCACTTTCAGCAGCTCGTCCCAGTAGGCATCGTTCATCGCTTCGGTGCTGGAGAGATCGAACAGACCTTCGTACCACTCGCCGGTGAAGACATACTTCTCGCGGTCGCCCGGCAGGTAACCCCAGATTTCATCCGCAGTGAAGGACATGATCGGCGCCATCCAGCGCACCAGCGCCTCTGCGATGTGGAACAGCGCAGTCTGGCAGCTACGACGCGCCACGCTGTCCGCTTTCGCGGTGTACTGGCGGTCTTTGATGATGTCGAGGTAGAACGAGCCCATCTCGATGGAGCAGAAGCGCATCAGGCGCTGCACCACTTCGTGGAAGTCGTAAGATTCGTACGCTTTAACAATGTCTTCCTGCGCCGCTTTCGCGCAGCCCACCGCCCAGCGATCGAGCACGACCATCTCTTCCGGCTTCACCATGTCTTTTACCGGATCAAACCCGTTCAGGTTCGCCAGCAGGAAGCGCGCGGTGTTACGGATACGACGATAGCTGTCGGCAGCACGTTTCAGGATCTCATCAGACACCGCCATTTCGCCGGTGTAGTCGGTAGATGCTACCCACAGGCGCAGGATGTCCGCGCCCAGTTTGTTCATCACGTCCTGCGGAGAAACGGTGTTACCGATAGATTTGGACATCTTACGGCCCTGGCCATCCACGGTGAAGCCGTGGGTCAGTACCTGACGGTAAGGTGCTTTACCCTTCATGGCGGTGGAGATCATCAGGGATGACATGAACCAGCCGCGGTGTTGGTCGGAGCCTTCCAGATACATGTCGGCAGCGTGACCGGCGAACTCAGGGCGCACGTCAACGACAGAGGCGTGAGTTGAACCGGAGTCGAACCACACGTCCAGGGTATCTGGCACTTTCTCGTAGTTGTCCGCGTCCGCGCCCAGGATGTCGCGGGCGTCGAGATCCCACCACGCCTGAATGCCGTCAACTTCGACGCGCTTCGCCACTTCTTCCATCAGTTCCAGCGTATTCGGGTGCAGCTCCTGCGTCTCTTTATGCACGAACAGCGACATCGGCACGCCCCAGGTGCGCTGACGGGAGATACACCAGTCAGGACGGTTAGCCACCATGGATTCGATACGCGCCTGGCCCCAGTCCGGGATCCACTGCACGCCTTTGATCTCTTTCAGAGACTGCTCGCGCAGGCCTTTCTGGTCCATGCTGACGAACCACTGCGGGGTCGCACGGAAGATGATCGGCGACTTGTGACGCCAGCAGCACGGGTAGCTGTGTTGCATTTTCTCAACGTGCAGCAGCGCGCCGCTGGTGCGCAGCATGTCAACGATGATGTCGTTGGCTTTAAAGACGTTAATACCGTCCAGCGCCGGGTAGGTGCCAGGCAGGTAAGAGCCATCCGGACCGACCGGGTTGGCGATTTCCAGACCGTATTTCAGGCTGATGTTGTAGTCGTCAGGACCGTGGCCACCGGCGGTATGCACCGCACCAGTACCTGCGTCCAGCGTGACGTGGTCGCCCAGGATCGCCGGAACGTCGAAGTCCAGGAACGGGTGTTTGAAACGCATCAGTTCCAGCGCGTCGCCTTTAACGGTGCCCAGCACGGTGTAATCAGTGATGTTCGCGCGTTTCAGCACGCTTTCGACCAGGTCTTTCGCCAGGATAACCGCACGGCCATCAATCTGCACCAGCGCATACTCAAACTCGCCAGAGAGGGAGATCGCGCGGTTAGCAGGCAGCGTCCACGGGGTGGTGGTCCAGATAACCAGCGAGACTGGACCGCTTACGCCAGGCAGACCAAATTTAGCTTTAATCGCATCCTGATCGACCGCTTCGAACGCCACATCGATAGAAGGCGAGGTTTTGTCGTAATACTCAACTTCCGCTTCTGCCAGCGCAGAACGGCAGTCGACGCACCAGTGCACCGGCTTAGCGCCTTTGTGCAGGTGACCGTTGCCGATGATTTTACCCAGCGCACGGATGATGTTGGCTTCGGTTTTGAAGTCCATGGTCAGGTACGGATGCGACCAGTCGCCCAGCACGCCCAGACGGATAAAGTCAGCGCGCTGACCGTCAACCTGGGTGGCAGCGTATTCGCGGCATTTCGCGCGGAATTCTGCGGCGGTGAACTTCTCACCCGGCTTACCATACTCTTGCTCAACTTTCAGCTCGATTGGCAGACCATGGCAGTCCCAGCCCGGAACGTAAGGCGAGTCATATCCCGCGAGTCCTTTGGACTTCACGATAATGTCTTTCAGAATCTTGTTTACAGAGTGACCAATATGAATGCTGCCATTCGCATATGGAGGGCCATCATGCAGAATGAAGGTTTTTTTGCCTTTTTTGGCTGCACGAATGATGCCGTACAGGTCATCATCGGTCCAACGCGCCAGCATTCCCGGTTCACGCTTGGCGAGATCGCCGCGCATCGGGAACCCTGTTTCCGGCAAATTCAGGGTTGATTTATAGTCACTCATCAGATTCTCGGTTCCGTATTTATCACGTAGGCAGTTAAGCCGGTTCTAAAGCCCAAAAAACTCGCGGGCCGTTAATTCATCTCGCGCGATTTGCGCCTTAAGTTCATCCAGCGAAGCGAATCGCTGTTCATTGCGTATTTTTTTACGCAGTATCACATCTATATGGCGACCGTAGAGGTCCATTACAACGTCCAGCAGGTGTACTTCTAACTGTTGACGCACACCGGCAACTGTTGGACGTGTGCCAATGTTGGCGACGCCGTAGAAAGGCTTCTCGCCCAGTCCTGCCACTTCCACCGCATAGACCCCTTTAACCGGGGAGACCTGACGACGCAGCGGTATATTCGCCGTCGGGAAACCTATCGTGCGGCCCAGCGCATCGCCATGGACCACGCGACCTGAAATTGTGAACGGGTGACCCAGCAGCGTTTCTGCCGTGTCCAGTTCATCGTTCGCCAGCGCCTGACGTACCGCGGTGCTGCTGACGCGCACGCCGCCCTCACAGAAGGTCATCGTGCTGGTGACGTCAAACCCGTACTCCAGGCCAGCCTTCTGTAATAACAAGAAATCGCCCTGACGACCAGCGCCAAAGCGGAAATCATCGCCCACGGCGAGAAACTGCACGCCAAGCTGCCTGACCAACAGGTCGCTGACAAAATTTTGTGCGGTCAGCGCGGCAAAACGACGGTCGAACCGTACGCACAGAACGTAGTCCACCCCTGACTCCGCCAGGTAGCGTAACTTCTCGCGCAGACGCGTCAGCCGAGCGGGGGATTTCTCGCCTGCAAACAGCTCCAGCGGCTGAGGCTCGAAAATCATCACCACGACGGGCAGGCCTCGCGCCTCGCCTTCTTTACGCAATCCCTGCAACAGCGCCTGATGCCCACGATGCACGCCGTCGAAATTACCAATGGTCAGCACGCACCCGTGCGGGGCTTGACTGAGATTATGTATGCCGCGTATCAGCTTCATGACTGGCTCAAAACAGTGAAAATCGCCAAAGTATACCTTGTACAGCGGTTAAGGTTAACCGGCGATTGTTCACGCTAAACAGAAAGCCGTATGATTTCATCACGCTGACCTTTCACAGCAAAAAAATCTGCCCGCGAACTGCGATTTTTACGCCGAAAAGCTGTATTCACGAACGACAAGCTGGTAGAATCCTGCGCCATCACTACGTAACGTAGCGTCGCCACATTAACGGCGCTTATTTGCACAAATCCATTGACAAAAGAAGGTATAGAGGGCATATTCCTCGGCCTTTGAATTGTCCACATAGATCATATTTGGGAGTTGGACCTTGGCTAATATCAAATCAGCTAAGAAACGTGCCGTTCAGTCTGAAAAGGCTCGTAAGCACAATGCAAGCCGTCGCTCTATGATGCGTACTTTCATCAAGAAAGTATACGCAGCAATCGAAGCTGGCGACAAAGCTGCAGCGCAGAACGCATTTAACGAAATGCAACCAATCGTGGATCGTCAGGCTGCTAAAGGTCTGATCCACAAAAACAAAGCAGCGCGTCATAAAGCAAACCTGACCGCGCAGATCAACAAACTGGCTTAATCGCCACTTGTTGTTGCTTGTTTGAAAGAACCCGCTTAACGCGGGTTTTTTTATGTCTTCAGATTGCTGGCGGCGTAAACAGCGCCGAGTAGTCGCGGTTGCAGATTCGCTGCACCGCCGGATGCTGAATCATCCTTTCGGCGAATATGGCGTGATACTCTTCCATCACGTTATCCACCCTGCCAATCTCGGTAATCTTGTCGTCTGAATAGAGATCGTGCGCATACAGCGTCGGGGCAACGAAGATAGCGTTGTGCGCCTCGCCAAAGGCTTTCATCAGCGCCGCATCGTCGAACTCACCGAGAATTTCTACGTTCAGCCCCTGCGAGTTAAACCAGTTCAGCAGCTTACGTCCGAGCATGGATCGTCTCCCCGGAACCAGCAAGCGGCGCTCTTCCAGACAGGCCGGAAACGGTTTTTCCGGCGGCGGATTGATGCACCAGAAACTGACGCCGCATTCGCCAATTTTCACCGAGAACAAGCCTTCCTGCTGCGTGGAGTCGATTGGGCAGTCCGAGATAATCATATCCAGCTTATGCTGGCTCAGCTGTTCCAGCAGCATCTCGTGGGTGGACTCAAAGCAGCGCAGATGAATTTGCTCATCCTCAACGACGGCGGCATCCAGCACGCCGCTTACCAGCCGTTTCGACAACGCATCCGCCACGCCCACGTCAAAGAGGAGGTTAGACTCTTTGCGATAGTTAACGATATCCAGCATCTCCTGGCTCAGGGTGAACATCTTGTCCGCATAGCGGAACACCAGCTCACCCAGCTCGCTCGGCTCAATGCCACGCCCTTTCCGCTTAAAAAGCTTTCCCTGCAAGCGCTCTTCCAGGGCTTTGATTTGCCCGGTAATAGTCTGTGGCGTCAGGTAAAGCGCTTCTGCCGCCCCCACGACCGAGCCCTGTTTATAAACGTGCCAGAAGTAATAAAGATGGTTGTAATTCAAATGAGACATCGCGTGTTCTCTCCCTGAGTGTGTATCGGGAGAAGGAGCCCCCTCCTCCCGGTTTTCCGTTATGCCTGGACAGCCTGTCCGGATAATTTCACCTTCAACAAGGTATAACCAATGACTGCGGCCAGTAATGACCCGATGAGAATGCCGAGTTTTGCCCAGACGATAAGCTCAGGCGCGTTTGCGCCAAACGCCAGCGTCGAGATAAAGATCGACATGGTGAATCCAATACCGCACAGCACGCCGACGGCCATAATCTGGCTAAAGGTGGTCCCGTTTGGCAATGACGCCAGCTTCAGCTTCAGCGCCAGCCAGCAGAACAGGCTGATGCCCAGCGGCTTACCGATAAACAGACCGGCGATGATACCCAGCGGCAGCACGGAGGTGAGTCCGTCCAGGGTAACCCCGGCCAGGGAAACACCCGCGTTGGCAAACGCAAACAGCGGCAGGATCATAAAGCCCACCCACGGATGAAGCACATGCTCCAGCTGTCTGGCAGGCGATTTGCCGTCCTGCTCCTTCAGCGGAATAAAGAAGCCAACGATGACGCCCGCCAGCGTGGCATGCACGCCAGACTTCAGCACCGCCGTCCACAGTACCATGCCCACCAGAATATAAATCCCCGTGCGTCGGACGTTGAAGACGTTCAGCAACGCCAGCACCGCAATAGCCACGGCCGCCACGCTCAGCGACAGAACCGACAGATCGCTGGTGTAGAACAGCGCGATAATCACGATAGCGCCCAGGTCATCGATAATCGCCAGCGCCATCAGGAAAATTTTCAGTGCTACCGGGACGCGGCTACCGAGCAAGGCTAAGACCCCGAGCGCAAACGCGATATCCGTTGCGGCCGGGATCGCCCAGCCGCCACGCGCAACCGGATCCTGCCACGCAAACGCGAGAAAGAGCAACGCCGGAACGATCATCCCGCCAATCGCCGCGATCACCGGAAACGCCGCGCGCTGACGGCTGGCAAGCGAACCGATCACCAGCTCACGTTTAACCTCCAGGCCCACCAGCAGGAAGAACACCGCCATCAGCGCATCGTTGATCCACAGCAGCATGTTCTTGTTAATTTCCAGCGCCCCGACCTTCAGCTCGACGGGCGTTTCCAGAAATGCGTGATAGAGATCGCGCGTCATGCCCATATTGGCGAGCAGCATGGCGGCCGCAGCAGCAATAATCAGGATGACGCCGCCGGATGCCTCACTGCTAAAGAAACGGTGTAGTAATTTCACGTTTAAACTCTCTTTTACAACAATACCTCGGTAAAACCATAATATCAGCGCAAACAGATCGGTAAAAACAGATTAATATTGGTTATAGATTCAGTTTAACCGAGGTATAACGCTATAAAGCAAAAAGCCCGGAATCGCTTCCGGGCTTTAAAGGATAGTAACCAGCTGGCGGGTTAGCGGGTTAAATCGTCGAAGAATTTTTTGACGCCATCGAAGAAGCTTTTGGAGCGCGGGCTGTTTTTCTCACCCGTCGGGCCGCCAAAGCTTTCCTGAAGCTCTTTCAGCAGCTGTTTCTGCTTATCGTTCAGGCCGACCGGCGTTTCCACGACCACGCGGCATAACAGGTCACCCTGCGCGCCACCGCGAACGGATTTAACGCCTTTGCCGCGCATGCGGAACAGCTTGCCGGTCTGGGTTTCGCCAGGGATTTTCAGGTTAACGCGACCGTCCAGCGTCGGCACTTCGATTTCGCCGCCCAGCGCCGCCATCGCAAAGTTGATCGGCACTTCACAGTACAGGTTGTTACCTTCACGCTCGAAGATGGCGTGCTGCTTCACCTGAACCTGAACGTACAGATCGCCTGCCGGTGCGCCGTGCTCGCCGGCTTCACCCTCACCTGCCAGACGGATGCGGTCGCCCGTATCCACGCCTGCCGGGATCTTAACGGACAGCGTTTTGGTTTTCTCCACGCGACCGTGACCGTGACATTTGGTGCACGGATCTTTAATCAGCGTACCGCGACCATGACAGTGCGGACAGGCCTGCTGCACCGCGAAGAAGCCCTGGCGCATCTGCACCTGACCGGAACCGTGACAGGTTGGGCAGGTCTGTGGCTGAGTCCCCGCTTTCGCGCCGCTGCCGTGGCAAACGTCACACTCTTCCAGCGTCGGGATACGGATCTCTTTGGTTACGCCACGAACCGCTTCTTCCAGCGTCAGGTCCATGTTGTAGCGCAGGTCTGCGCCGCGCGCCGCGCGCTGACGACCACGCCCGCCGCCGAAGATATCGCCAAATACATCACCAAAGATATCGCTGAAATCAGCGCCGCCGCCGAAGCCGCCGCCACCAAATCCACCGCCGCCCATGCCGCCCTGTTCAAAGGCCGCGTGACCATACTGATCATAGGCCGCACGTTTTTGTGCATCGGTCAGGACTTCGTAGGCTTCTTTAATCTCTTTAAATTTGGCTTCAGCCTCTTTGTCACCCTGATTACGGTCAGGGTGGAATTTCATGGCCAGGCGCTTATACGCCTTTTTGATTTCACGCTCTTCCGCAGTTTTCGGAACGCCTAAAATCTCGTAATAGTCTTGCTTTGCCATTGGTTTTTTTAAGCCCCTTAACATGCGAGCACGGGCGTGGAGAATTCTCCTACGCCCGTGCCGATTACTTACCCTGCATCAGGGCGATTATTTTTTGTCTTTCACTTCTTCGAACTCAGCGTCGACAACATCGTCGTCTTTCGCGTTGTTCTGGGAAGCATCAGCGCCCGCCTGCTGCTGTGCGTGCTGCTGCTGAGCGATTTCCATCAGCTTCTGAGAAACCTGTGCCAGCTCCTGCATCTTCGCTTCGATGTCCGCTTTGTCTTCGCCTTTCAGAGACGTTTCCAGCGCGCTCAGTGCAGTTTCGATCGCAGTTTTGTCTTCCGCTGGCAGTTTATCGCCCGCTTCTTCAACCTGCTTACGGGTGCTGTGCAGCAGATGGTCACCCTGGTTACGGGTCTGAACCAGCTCTTCGAACTTACGGTCGGATTCCGCGTTAGCTTCGGCATCACGAACCATTTTTTCGATTTCCGCTTCGTTCAGGCCAGAAGATGCCTTGATGGTGATCTTCTGCTCTTTACCGCTGTTTTTGTCTTTCGCAGACACGTGCAGGATACCGTCAGCATCGATGTCGAAGGTGACTTCGATCTGTGGCATGCCGCGTGGTGCCGGGTTAATACCGTCCAGGTTGAACTGACCCAGAGATTTGTTATCCGCCGCGCGCTTACGCTCACCCTGAATCACATGGATGGTTACCGCAGACTGGTTGTCTTCAGCGGTAGAGAACACCTGGCTGTGTTTCGTCGGGATAGTGGTGTTCTTGTTGATGAGCGGAGTCATCACGCCACCCATGGTTTCGATACCCAGAGACAGCGGGGTAACGTCCAGCAGCAGAACGTCTTTCACTTCACCGGTCAGTACACCACCCTGAACCGCAGCACCGATAGCAACCGCTTCGTCCGGGTTCACGTCTTTACGTGGCTCTTTACCAAAGAATTCAGCAACTTTCTTCTGAACCATTGGCATACGAGTCTGACCACCTACCAGGATAACGTCCTGAATGTCAGACACGGACAGGCCAGCGTCCTGCAATGCAACTTTCAGTGGCTCGATAGAACGGTTCACCAGGTCTTCTACCAGGCTTTCCAGTTTCGCACGGGTCACTTTGATGTTCATGTGTTTTGGACCGGTCGCGTCTGCGGTGATGTACGGCAGGTTCACGTCGGTCTGCTGAGCGGAAGACAGCTCGATCTTCGCTTTCTCAGCGGCTTCTTTCAGGCGCTGCATAGCCAGCGGGTCGTTACGCAGGTCAATGCCCTGATCTTTCTTGAACTCGTCAACGAGGTAGTTGATCAGACGGGTATCGAAGTCTTCACCACCCAGGTGAGTATCACCATTGGTTGCCAGAACTTCGAAGGTTTTTTCGCCGTCAACATCGTCGATTTCGATAATAGAGATATCGAAGGTACCACCACCCAGGTCGTAAACCGCGATAGTACGGTTGCCAACTTCTTTATCCAGACCGTAAGCCAGTGCTGCTGCGGTTGGTTCGTTGATGATACGTTTTACTTCCAGACCTGCGATACGGCCAGCATCTTTGGTTGCCTGACGCTGAGCATCGTTGAAGTAAGCAGGTACGGTGATAACAGCTTCAGTTACCGGTTCACCCAGGTAATCTTCCGCGGTTTTCTTCATTTTCTTCAGCACTTCAGCAGAGATCTGCGGAGGTGCCGTTTTGGTGCCTTTCACATCAAGCCATGCATCGCCGTTATCGGCTGCGATGATTTTGTAAGGCATGATGGAAACGTCACGCTGAACTTCTTCGTCCTGGAAGCGGCGGCCAATCAGGCGTTTGATCGCAAACAGGGTGTTTTGCGGGTTTGTCACTGCCTGACGTTTAGCCGGCTGACCAACCAGAGTTTCACCATCCTGGGTATAAGCAATGATAGAAGGCGTGGTGCGATCGCCCTCGGCGTTCTCCAGCACACGTGCAGTAGTGCCATCCATAATCGCTACACAAGAGTTGGTAGTACCCAGGTCGATACCAATAATTTTACCCATCTAAACGTCTCCACTAAAAATTCAGTCAACATGTGGTTGTGTACCTGTAATAAGGGCAGAACGTGCTTTTTCAACTGCCCAGATTTGATTTTTTTCAGGTCCACACACTGCGGTTGCTTACAAGATGGGGTCACAACGGCATCCATCAAGGGGGAAGGATAAAAAATTTTTTAATTTCACCCCGATGAGATCATAGACGGCGTCGATGCCGCCCATTATGATGCCGCGCCCCGTCAGGGAGAACTGGCGCGGGTTTAACCATTTCACCATATTAATGATGATTTTTTGAGGACTTATGGGCAACACTAAGTTGGCTAATCCGGCTCCGCTGGGCCTGATGGGTTTTGGCATGACCACCATTCTGCTGAACCTGCACAATATCGGGATGTTCCCGATGGACGGCATTATCCTGGCGATGGGCATTTTTTACGGCGGTATCGCACAAATCTTTGCGGGCCTGCTGGAATATAAGAAAGGCAACACCTTCGGCTTAACCGCCTTTACCTCTTACGGTTCCTTCTGGCTGACCCTGGTCGCAATTCTGCTGATGCCTAAAATGGGCCTGGCGGAGGCGGCAAACGCCCATTTCCTGGGCGTGTACCTGGGACTGTGGGGCGTGTTCACCCTGTTCATGTTCTTCGGTACCCTTAAGGCGAACCGCGCGCTGCAATTCGTCTTCCTGAGCCTGACCGTCCTGTTCGCCCTGCTGGCCATCGGTCACCTGGCGGATAACGAAGGCATCGTTCACGTTGCCGGCTGGGTCGGTCTGGTGTGCGGCGCAAGCGCAATCTACCTGGCGATGGGTGAAGTGCTGAACGAGCAGTTCGACCGCACCATTCTACCGATTGGTGAAAAACACTGATCCCTCTGTCGTGCCCGCGTCGCGGGCACGACGTCCCC
>NZ_JBMKHP010000009.1:0-159130 GCF_049238705.1 Enterobacter cloacae complex sp. IR5403
CTACAGGAAACGCCTCAGCGATTTACAGCCGGACCGAGGCATCGCTGAAAGCCCTCAGTTATTCTGAGGCAACGTTATCGCTTTTGCTTTCAAATTACTGGGGAACCCTCTCCCCGGTGGGAGAGGGTTGGGGTGAGGGCACCAGAACGCACCCTTTCCAGGTCGGGTAAGCGTGAGCGCCACCCGACTTATTTTTAACGAACTACCGCTTGTCCTACCGTCTCATCCGCCTTCCATACGCGATATTTCACCTCCACGTTTTCCGGCGTGTATACGACGATCGGCAGCTTGCTGTTATAGCGCAGCAGACTGTTATCACCCAGATACGCGGTAATAAATTTCTTCTCTTTCTTGCCGTCCGGGCACGCCATCATGGTGGAGACTGGCGAGGTTACTTTGTCGAAGACATAGTAGTCATAGCCCCAGCCTTCCAGCGTTTTGCTTTCCAGCTGGCCGCCCAGACGATGCTGGTTGCAGTCCACTTCCAGCGTCTGGCCGATTAACAGCTCAACTTTGAAATTTGCTTCATCCTGCTGAGCCGGGAGCTGAATAACCTGGCGCTTCATCCCTTTGTCCGCTTGCGGATACGGAGCAACTTTTTCCAGCGGCTGCTCTTTCTGGGTTTCGCTGGCGAAAGCACTGCTGCTGGCGCACGCAGCGGCGATGAGGGCGATGGCAAATTTAGGTGCGTTTTTCACTGTCATTCCTTTTTGTTAAAACGATCCTGGAAAGACTAACATAATGTACGTGAATGGTTGGCGTAATTTACTCACATTTTCATTTTAAACGGAGTAATGCACTGCTTTTGTGTTCATTTATTGGTGTTTAATGCTGTGTTGGAGTCGGTGCGGCAATCGTGTTATTTTACGCGTTAATTATTGTTATTCATCTGTAAAGGGAGGGGAGATGGTACGGGAAAAACTGAAGACACCTGAAGGCCGCAAGTTCCTGCTGGCGTTACTGGTTGTGTTTATGATTGCTGCTGCATGCGTGGGGCGAGCAACCATTGTCGGTGTGATTGAGCAGTACAACATCCCGCTCTCTGCCTGGACAACCAGCATGTTTGTCCTGCAATCGGCGATGATCTTTGTTTACAGCCTGGTGTTCACCGTGCTGCTGGCGATTCCGCTGGGGATTTTCTTTCTCGGTGGGCGTGAAAAGCACTGACTCTTCTGCATGCGGTTACAGGCAATAAAAAACCAGCCATAAGCGGCTGGTTTTTTTGTGTAGTTTTGGTCGGCACGAGAGGATTTGAACCTCCGACCCCCGACACCCCATGACGGTGCGCTACCAGGCTGCGCTACGTGCCGACGCATAAAAGGAATACTACTCGATTCCTTTTTGAATGCAAGGGGCAAGCAACGCTAACTGATTCATAAATAATCAGTTAGCGATAAAGCGCTTCTCGTCTGTCAGCACCTGCAACAGCAAACTGAGCTGCGGTTTCTGGTCTTTCAGCTTCTCGCCTTCGAGGTTATACGTCTGGTAATTGCCGTTGCTGTTCAGCACCAGGGACAACGTCGGCGTGGTCACCACCAGCGTGTTTCCGCCAGCAGCCGTGACCCAGTTATGACGCCGCGTGGCGCTAAAGAGGTCTTGTCCCTGCGAGTACTCAATGGCCGGTGTGCTGACGTGCAGCAGCCGCTGCATTAACGTGGTCATGACGTCCTTATGGTCGGTGAGCATGTTGATGCGCTGCGCGGGAGTGCCCGGCCAGTGGATCACCAGGGGAACATGCAGGTTCGGACGCGACCAGTCCATGCCCTTCGCCTCGTCGCCGAGCGGCACGCCATGCCCCGCCGTGATAATCACGACCGTATTGTCCAGCTTACCCGCGTCGCGCAGTGCGGTCAGCACGCGACCGATCTGCGCATCGACATCACCCGCCGCACGGCTATAGCGGCGCGCGAAGCCTTTCTGATTGCTGTCATCAAGCGTTGTGCCGTTAAACGCAACCCAGGAGAACCAGCGGTTATCTTCCTGCGCATAGCGCTTCAGCCAGTCTATCCACTGGTCAGCGGTCCGATCGTCAGACTGGCTCTGCGCGGCGGGCAGTGAGAAATCAGACAGCAGCGCCTGGCGGTACAGCGAGCTGTTGAAACCATCAGAGGCGAACAGCCCCAGCTGGTAGCCCTGCTGATTAAGCCCGGTAATCAATGCCGCCGGAATACGGGCCGACAGCACGCCGTCCATATAGCTCGGTGAAATGCCGTAGAACAGGCCGAAAATACCCGCGTCGGTCGAATTACCGGAGCTCATATGCTGAGTGAATACGATGTTGTTTTCAGCGAATTCAGCCAGCGCTGGCATCTGCTTCTCATAGCGGGAATAGTTCAGGCCATCGACGGTAATCAGCAGCACGTTCTGACCGCGCCCCATGTCGCGATATTTCAAATCGCTCAGGGGATACTGCACGCTGACCGCTTCCGGATTACCCTGTTCGACCAGACGACGCTGATACTCCTGCGCGTCCAGCAGGCCGTGTTTTTCGAGGAAACGACGCGCCGTCATCGGATAGGAGAGCGGCAGGTTCGCGCGCTGCATGGTAATCGGGCGATAGAAGTTCGCATCTGCCCAGATATACATCAGGTGCGAACCGATAAATGAGGCGAAAAAGAGCGCCGCGACGGGCTTCGCATAATGGCGGCGTCGGGTCAGACTGCGGAGCTTTTGCCAGCTCCACGTGGCGAACAGCATTTCGATCAGCAGGATTATCGGCACGCTGATAAACATCAGCTGCCAGTCGCGCGCGGTCTCGTTCTGATCCGGGTTAATCACCAGCTCCCAGACGACAGGATTCAGGTGCAGGTGGAACCGGGTAAAGACTTCGCTGTCGATCAGCAACAGCGTCATGCCCGCCGTCGCAAGAATGGCGGACAGGAAGCGCATCAGCCGCTGCGACATGACGATAAACGTCAGTGGGAACAGGATCAGCAGATAGGTGGCGAAGACCAGAAAGCTAAAGTGACCAACAAGGCTCATCCATGAGTAGATGCGCCCGGTTAACGTGGTTGGCCAGTCCGCCACAAACAGATAACGGCAGCCGAGCACCATCGCCAACAGAATGTTGAACAGGGCAAACCAGTGCCCCCAGCTGACCATCTGGGAGACTTTTTCACGGTAGCGCTGACGATTCGTCACCATAAACTGTTGTTCGTTTCCCTTAGTGTGCCTGGTCGTCGCTAACGGAGGACTGCAAAGCCTGGGCGAAAGATTTGGCGATCGCCTGACGCTGAGCCGGAGCAACGCTGGTATTGATCAGGTTGGTAACCATATTTCCCAAAACCATCAGGGAGAGATCGGTTGGCGTTTTATGTTTTTCCAGTACGTTGACCAGCTCACTGAGCAGTTGTTCAACGTGTTCGTCACTGTAGCGGGAATGTTGTGGCATAAATCAAAATCAGTTTGTTGAGAGAAGGGCGACATATTACCGTAGCAACAGCTTTTTTTCCCCTTTTTTATCTTCTGTTGCACACATGCGTTGGTGGTGGTTGAATACCGCCCGGTCTAAAAGGAGAGTTTATCATGAGTCTGGAAATCAACCAGATTGCCTTGCACCAGCTTATCAAGCGTGATGAGCAAACCCTTGAAGTGGTGCTGCGCGATTCGTTACTGGAACCAACGCCTACCGTTGTCGAGATGATGGCGGAGTTGCATCGCGTCTACAGCGCGAAAAATAAAGCCTATGGCTTGTTCAGCGAAGAGAGCGAACTGGCGGATAGCCTGCGCCTGCAACGTCAGGGCGAAGAGGATTTCCTGGCATTCAGCCGCGCTGCTACAGGCCGTCTGCGTGACGAACTGGCGAAATATCCCTTCGCCGATGGCGGTATCGTCCTGTTCTGCCACTACCGCTATCTGGCGGTAGAGTATCTGCTGGTCACCGTGCTGAATAACTTAAGCAGCATGCGCGTGAACGAGCAGCTGGATATCAGCTCAACGCACTACCTGGATATCAACCATGCGGATATTGTGGCGCGTATCGATTTAACCGAATGGGAAACCAACCCGGAATCAACGCGCTACCTGACCTTCCTTAAAGGCCGGGTGGGCCGCAAAGTGGCGGATTTCTTTATGGATTTCCTCGGCGCCAGCGAAGGGCTGAATGCCAAAGCGCAGAACAAAGGTCTCCTCCAGGCGGTGGATGACTTTACGGCTGAGGCGCAGCTTGATAAATCTGAGCGTCAAAACGTGCGTCAGCAGGTTTACAGCTACTGCAACGAGCAGTTACAGGCCGGGGAAGAGATTGAGCTGGAGTCGCTGTCCAAAGAGCTGGCAGGCGTCAGCGAAGTCAGCTTCCAGGAATTTACTGCGGAAAAAGGCTATGAGCTGGAAGAGAGCTTCCCGGCGGATCGCAGTACGCTGCGTCAGCTGACGAAATTTGCCGGTAGCGGCGGTGGGTTAACCATTAACTTTGATGCCATGCTGCTCGGGGAACGTATCTTCTGGGACCCGGCCACCGACACGCTGACCATTAAAGGCACGCCGCCGAATCTGCGCGACCAGCTCCAGCGTCGCACCTCAGGCGGTAAGTAACAGCCATAAAAAAACCCCGCAAACGCGGGGTTTTTCTCGACAGGTTTGCGATTACGCGCGAACGAAGTCGATGTGAGTCAGTTTTGGCTTGAACGCGTGACGCTGAACAGCCTGAACTTTCACTTTTTCTTCTTTACCGCCAACAACGATGGTCAGAACTTCGCTGTAGAACTCAGCTTTGGTCTGCATGTTCCATACTTTGTCGTGATCCAGTTCAATAGCAACTGGAGCAGCTTCGCCACCGTAAACGATAGCCGGGAACTTGTTTGCGGTACGCAGGCGGCGGCTCGCACCCTTACCCTGCACGTTACGTACTTCTGCTTCGATAGTGAACATTGATTTCTCTCTGTATTTAAAACCCTACTACAGGCGACCCAGCAGCAGGTGAGTGTTCTGCCTCACGGATGTGAAGCGGGCGGCATTTTATACTCAAATGGCTCGCGCATCAACGAAAAGTCCCGTTAACCGCGCAATTCGTTTGCCCGGCGAAAGCGTCCTTCATAGTCAAAGACCTTCTCACGCACCTGCCAGAACTGCCCTTTTTTACGGGCGACAACAAAATCAGGATGCCGTAGCAACGCCTGCTGGCGCACGATATCGGCCACGGTTATCCAGCGCAGCGGCACGCCAGGCGTGCGGGTATGCGGGCGGATAAAGAGCTGCTCGAACGCTGTGCGCTGGGCGGGCGTCTGGACCCGGAACCGCTCGCTGACGTCTGCGCCATCCTCGTCGTAATAGGTAATTTTTAGCCACTCGCCTTTTTCATCCGCGCCGGGTTGTAAGGCCATGCCGGAACAGCGCAGCACCAGCGCATCTTTCAGCTTCAGCGCCGCTTTCAGCATGTCGTCCGGGTCGACCAGGACCGTGTCGCACTCCCGGCAGCGGCGGGCGGCAATATCGTTTTCGGCGTTGCACTGCGGGCAGTTTTTGAAGCGGAAGCGGAAATCACACTGTTCGCGATGGCCTTCATCGTCTTCAAACCAGCCCTGACAGCGGCGGCCAAAATGTTCGATCAGCGTGCCGTCGGCGGTGGTTTTCCCCCAGAAGGTGTTGGCAAACCCGCAGGCAGGGCAAAAAACCTGAACGGGCACGTTGTCGCTCTTGCCTTTTGGCGTGCCGACTTCCGGCGAATAGAGATCGTGCGGGTTACCGGCGTAATCAAGGATCAGACAGTCGGTTTTGCCCGGCGCCAGACGCAGCCCGCGGCCAACAATCTGCTGATACAGGCTGACGGATTCCGTCGGGCGAAGAATCGCAATCAGGTCGACGTGCGGGGCGTCAAAGCCGGTGGTTAGTACGGAGACATTCACCAGATAGCGGAACCGCTGAGCTTTGAAGTCCTCAATCAGGCTGTCGCGCTCCGGGCCGGGGGTTTCACCGGTAATTAACGCCGCGTCGTCGGCGGGCAGCAGCCCCGTAATTTCGCGCGCGTGTTCGACAGTGGCAGCAAAAATCATCACCCCTTTGCGCGTTTGCGCAAACTCTTCAATCTGGCTGATGATATGCGGCGTGATCCGCTTCTGTTTTTTCAGCTCATGGTTAAGATCTGCCTCGCTGAACAGCCCGTTGCTCTGCGCCTGTAAGCGGCTGAAATCGTACTGCACGACGGGCATATCCAGCCGCTCCGGCGGCGTCAGGTAGCCGTGCTTGATCATGTAGCGCAGCGGAAGTTCATAGATACAGTCGCGGAACAGGGCCTTTTCATCGCCACGCACCATGCCATGATAATGAAACTGATAAATCCAGCCCTTGCCCAGACGAAACGGCGTGGCGGTAAGGCCAAGCAGACGGAGGTGAGGATTCACCTCTCTCAGATGAGTGAGGATTTGCTGATACTGGCTGTCGTCGTCATCGCTGATGCGGTGACATTCATCGACAATCAGCAGGGAAAACTCGCTGCGAAACAGTTCCAGGTTGCGCGCAACGGATTGTACGCTGCCAAACACCACTTTTCCGTGGCTCTCTTTGCGCTTCAGCCCGGCGGCAAAAATGTCGGCCTCCAGGCCAAGTGCGCAATATTTGGCGTGGTTTTGCGCCACCAGCTCTTTGACGTGCGCCAGCACCAGCACGCGTCCGCGGGCCAGGCGCGCCAGTTCGGCAATCACCAGGCTTTTACCGGCTCCGGTCGGGAGTACGATGGCGGCGGGCTCCCGATGCTTGCGAAACCAGGCGAGGGTGGCATCAACGGCTTCCTGCTGATAGGGGCGTAATGTGAACGTCATGGCTTCTCTATTCAGTTAACTCGCATATAGTATGCCACGAAACTTTTTCCCTTGAGTGGCGCAACCAGACCATTATACTGAACTGTTTCTGACTGCTTCTTTTTCGGACGCGTAGTCCGACTTCCAGCACCATTAAGGCTAAAAAGATTTCATGCGACTTGATAAGTTTATCGCTCAGCAACTCGGCGTAAGCCGCGCTATTGCCGGGCGTGAAATTCGCGCCAGCCGCGTAACCGTGGACGGCGACATTGTGAAAGACAGCGCTTTTAAACTCCAGCCTGAGCACCAGGTGGAGTATGACGGCAACCCACTGACCCAGCAGAATGGCCCGCGCTACTTCATGCTCAACAAACCGGAAGGTTACGTCTGTTCAACGGACGATCCGGATCACCCGACGGTGCTCTACTTCCTCGACGAACCTGTGGCGCACAAGCTGCATGCGGCAGGGCGACTGGATATCGATACCACCGGCCTGGTGCTGATGACCGATGACGGCCAGTGGTCGCACCGCATCACCTCCCCGCGCCATCACTGCGAGAAAACCTATCGGGTGACGCTTGAGTCTCCGGTCTCGGATGACACGGCAGAGCAATTCGCGAAAGGCGTTCAGCTGCATAATGAGAAGGATCTGACCAAACCGGCGGTGCTGGAAATCCTCACCCCCACGGACGTCCGTCTGACCATCAGTGAAGGCCGCTACCATCAGGTGAAGCGGATGTTTGCCGCCGTGGGCAACCACGTTGTGGGGCTGCATCGTGAACGTATCGGCGCGATTGAACTCGATCCAGACCTGGCCCCAGGGGAATATCGCCCGCTGACGGAAGAAGAGATCGCCAGCGTTGGGCTGCCTTCACGCTAAATTCAGGAGAACCCTGTGACCACCAGGCCACACTCGTCGTTTAAAATTGTATTTATCCTTGGCCTGCTGGCCATGCTGATGCCGCTGTCTATCGATATGTATCTGCCCGCGCTGCCGGTGATTTCCGCGCAGTTTGGCGTACCGGCAGGCAGCGCGCAGATGACGCTCAGCACCTACATTCTTGGTTTTGCCCTCGGTCAGCTCTTTTATGGCCCAATGGCCGACAGCCTGGGGCGTAAACCGGTTATTCTGGGCGGGACATTGATATTTGCCGCGGCGGCGGTGGCCTGCGCGCTGGCGCAGAGTATCGATCAGCTGATTGTGATGCGTTTCTTCCATGGCCTGGCGGCGGCTGCGGCAAGCGTGGTGATTAACGCGCTGATGCGCGACGTCTACCCGAAGGAAGAGTTCTCACGCATGATGTCGTTCGTCATGCTGGTCACGACAATTGCGCCGCTGGTCGCCCCCATGGTGGGCGGGGCGGTCCTGGTGTGGTTCAGCTGGCATGCGATTTTCTGGATCCTGGCGATTGCCGCGCTGCTGGCCTCGGTGATGATCTTCGTCTTTATCGATGAAACGCTGCCGGTTGAGCGCCGTCAGAAGTTCCACGTTCGCACCACGCTAGGCAACTTTGCCTCGCTGTTTCGCCATAAGCGTGTGCTCAGCTATATGCTGGCCAGCGGCTTTAGCTTTGCCGGAATGTTCTCGTTCCTGAGCGCAGGGCCGTTTGTGTACATCGAACTGAACCATGTGTCGCCCCAGCATTTTGGTTACTATTTCGCGCTGAATATTGTGTTCCTGTTTGTGATGACCATTATCAACAGCCGCTTTGTCCGGCGGGTTGGGGCGCTGAATATGTTCCGCGCCGGGCTGTGGATCCAGTTCGTGATGGCTATCTGGCTGGTATTGAGCGCGTTGCTGGGCGTCGGTTTCTGGGCGCTGGTGGTGGGGGTGGCGGCGTTTGTCGGCTGCGTGTCGATGGTTTCATCCAACGCAATGGCGGTGATCCTCGACGAATTTCCGCATATGGCGGGCACCGCCTCGTCGCTGGCAGGAACGTTCCGTTTCGGGATTGGCGCGATAGTCGGGGCGCTGCTCTCGACGGCGACGTTCAATACCGCCTGGCCGATGCTGTGGGCGATTGCCCTCTGCGCGACCTGCTCCATTCTCTTCTATCTTTACGCCAGCCGGCCGCGAAAGACGGCGCATAAATGACCACTTAAGGCCCGAGACGGGCCTTTTTGTTGACCCATATCAACCAACCCTCCGTTCGTTTACCCTGTGTTTGTTTCTTTTATGTAAAATCTATTTATGTAAAAAGTCACATCATTGTATTTAAAAAGGTTGAGTTAGATCGCAGAAACGGGTACATATAGCGCCGACGCGAGCCTGCAACGCCTATAAAATCCGCTAAACAGTGCAGGTTGGCGATGATGTGTTACTATAAATGTAAATAAATTGTGAAGTAAATTTGCTTCCGGGGATCTGAACGTGAATACATTACAACTCTCCATTGTCCATCGCTTGCCCCAGAGCTATCGCTGGTCGACGGGTTTTGCAGGTTCGAAAGTTGAACCGATTCCGCAAAGCGTTACCGGGGAGGATAATTGTCTGGTGGCGCTTAAGCTGCTCAGCCCGAGCGATGAAAATGCGTGGCCGGTCATGGAACGTCTCAGCCAGGCGCTGACGGACATCGAAGTGGACAGCTCCGTGCTGGAATGCGAAGGTGAGCCGTGCCTGTTTGTTAACAGCCAGGATGAGTTTGCCGCCACCTGTCGTCTGAAAAACTTCGGCGTGGCCATTGCCGAGCCGTTCTCCGGTCAATATCCTTTCTGAGTGCTAGTCAGCGGACAATAGCTGGCGCGTGTAATCCTGCGTCGGCGCGGTGAATACGCGCTGGCACTCTCCCTGCTCAACGACTTCTCCCTGCCGCAATACCACTACCTGATGGCAAAGCGCACGCACCACCTGTAAATCGTGGCTGATAAAGATATAGGCCAGCCGATGCTTTTCCTGTAGCCCCTTCAGCAGCGCCAGAATTTGCGCCTGCACGGTGCGGTCCAGGGAAGAGGTTGGCTCGTCCAGCACGATCAGCTCCGGTTTGAGGATCAGCGCGCGGGCAATCGCTATACGCTGGCGCTGTCCGCCAGAAAACTCAGCCGGATACCGGTGCCGGGTCTCGGGATCTAAACCCACTTCCGCCATCACCCGCATCACGTCGATTTCACGCTGTTGCGCCGTCATTGTCGGCTGGTGGACGCGCAGGCCCTCCTCAATAATCTGCAAAACGCTCAGGCGCGGGTTAAGCGAAGAGTTTGGATCCTGAAATACCACCTGCATCCGCGGGCGCACGGGAAGCATCATTCGGCGATTCAGGTTTTGCAGCGGCATGCCGTCAAAAACAATGCTTCCCTGAGAGGCGATCAGGCGTAGCAGCGCCAGGCCGGTGGTGCTTTTGCCTGAACCGGACTCGCCCACAAGCCCAAGCGATTCGCCCGGACGCAGAGCGAAGCTCATCTCTTTCAGAACATGATTGTGATCGACCACGCGACGCAAAATGCCTTTGCGGATCGGGAATGACACCGACAGTCCCTCAACCCTCAGCAACGGCGCGCTGTCAGCGTTAAGCGGAACCGGGTCGCCAGCGGGTTCGCTATCGAGCAGGCGCTGTGTATACGGGTGCTGAGGCGCGCTCAGCAGGGCGGATGCCCGGTTCTGTTCCACGCAGCGGCCGTTTTGCATCACGGCCACCGTGTCAGCAAGCTTTCTCACGATGCTCAGGTTGTGCGTAATAAACAGCAGGCTCATGTTCAGCTCGTCGCGCAGTTCGCGCAGCAGTTGCAGAATTTGCGCCTGCACCGTGACGTCCAGCGCGGTGGTGGGTTCATCGGCAATCAGCAGTTCAGGGCGCGTGAGCAGGGCCATTGCAATCATCACGCGCTGGCGCTCGCCGCCGGAAAGCTGGTGCGGGAAATCGTTCAGCCGTTTCGCCGCATTACGGATACCGGTGCGTTCAAGGCAGTCCAGAATTTCACCCCGCGCTGCCTCTTTACGCATTCCCCGATGAAGGGACAGCACTTCATAGAGCTGTTTTTCCAGGGTATGCAGTGGGTTGAGCGACACCATCGGCTCCTGAAAAATCATGGCGATGTTGTTGCCACGAATGCCGCGCAGGGTTTGCTCGTCAGCGTTCAGCAGCGATTGTCCATGGAACAGAATATCCCCCTGCGGATAGCTGACCGGCGGGGAAGGGAGCAGGCGCAGCACCGACAGCGCCGAAACGCTCTTACCGGAGCCGGATTCCCCGACCAGCGCCAGCGTCTCTCCGCGCTGGATCTGCAACGATAAATCCGTCACCACCGTGCGTGATTCGCCCTGTTTTGAAAACGCAATCGACAGGTTCTCTATGCTCAGAAGAGGCCGGGTCATGTCATACCGCCTTGTTGGGATCGAAGGCATCGCGCACGGCTTCGCCAATAAAAATCAGCAGGGAAAGCAGCACCGCCACGGAGAGAAATGCGGTGATGCCCAGCCAGGGGGCCTGGAGATTGTTTTTGCCCTGCAACAGCAGTTCGCCAAGGGAGGGTGAGCCCAGCGGCAAACCGAAACCAAGAAAATCAAGCGACGTCAGGGTGGTGATGGAGCTGCACAAAATAAACGGCAGGAAGGTAAGGGTCGCCACCACCGCATTGGGAAGCATGTGGCGGAAGATGATTGCGCGATCGCTCACGCCTAACGCCTGCGCGGCGCGAATATAGTCATAATTCCGCGTGCGCAGAAACTCCGCGCGCACCACGCCGACCAGCGCCATCCAGCCGAACAGGACGGTGATCCCGAGCAGCCACCAGAAGCCAGGCTGTACCACGCTGGACAGCAGGATAATCAGAAACAGCGTCGGCATACCGGACCAGACTTCAATCACGCGTTGTCCCCATAAATCTATTTTACCCCCGTAATAGCCCTGCACGGCGCCCGCCACAACGCCCATTACGCTGCTAAAGAGCGTCAGCAGCAGCCCAAACAGGAGCGAGATGCGGGTGCCATAGAGAATGCGCGCCAGCACATCGCCGCCGTTGGCGTCCGTTCCCAGCCAGTTTTGCGCGGAAGGCGGCGAAGGGAAGGGGGTGGACGTGGCGAAGTTAATACTGTTCGCGCCAAAACGAATCGGCGCCCAGATAGCCCAGCCGTGCTGCGCGATCTGTTCACGTAACCAGGGATCCTGGTACTCGGCTGGCGTCGCAAACGGGCCGCCAAAATCGCTTTCGCTGTAGGTAGTCAGCACCGGCACATACCAGCGGTCTTTGAAATGCACCAGCAGGGGTTTATCGTTGGCAATCAGTTCCGAACACATACTTAAGGCGAACAGGACGGCGAAGATCCACAGCGACCAGTAGCCGCGACGGTTGTGGCGAAAACGCGCCCAGCGGGCCTGATTGACGGGGCTTAAACGCGACATCAGCGGCCCTCAAAATCGATACGGGGATCGACCAGCGTATAGCTGATATCGCTGATGATGTTCAGCAGCAGGCCGATCAGGGTGAAAATGTAGAGTGTGCCAAACATCACCGGATAATCACGGGAGACGGTGGCCTCATAGCCCAGCAGCCCTAATCCGTTGAGCGAGAACATCACCTCTATCAGCAGCGAGCCGGTAAAAAACATACTGATGAACGTGGCGGGGAAACCGGCAATCACCAGCAGCATGGCGTTACGAAAAACGTGCTTCCACATGATCTGCTTTTCACCGACGCCTTTGGCGCGCGCGGTGACGACGTACTGTTTGCGGATCTCATCAAGAAAGGCGTTTTTGGTCAGCATCGTAAGCGCCGCAAAACCGCCGATGACCGTCGCCAGCACCGGAAGCGTGATGTGCCAGAAGTAATCGGTGATTTTCTGATACCACGGCAGGGTGCTGAAATCCGCGGAGACCAGCCCGCGCAGCGGGAAGAGGTCGAAATAACTGCCGCCGGCGAAAAAGACAATCAGCAGCACGGCAAACAGAAACGCCGGGATAGCATAGCCGATGATAATGAACGTGCTGCTCCAGATATCGAAACGGCTACCGTTGTAGACCGCTTTCCTTATCCCCAACGGAATGGAGACCAGATAAATAATCAGCGTCCCCCACAGTCCGAGCGTGATGGAAACCGGCAGGCTTTGTTTGATCAGGGTTAACACCGAGGCGCTGCGAAACAGGCTGTCGCCAAAATCGAAACGGACATAATTCCAGAGCATCCTGAAATAACGCTCGTGCAGCGGCTTGTCAAAACCATAGCGATGGGTGATCTCGGCGATCACCTCCGGATCCAGTCCGCGACCGCCCCGGTAGTGGCTTTCGCTGATGTTGCCCACGCCCGTCCGGGCATGGCTGGCCCCCATTCCTTCACCGCCGCCGCCCGGCATGCCGCCAGCGTGACCAAATTCTATTGCGGCAATTGCCTGGTCCACCGGACCGCCGGGGGCGATCTGGACGATAAAAAAGTTAATGGTAATGATGGCCCACAGCGTCGGGATCACTAACAGCAGCCGGCGGATAAGATAAGCGCCCATCGTTACTCCTTAACGCCGCTCTGCGGGCAATTTTGCGGCTTTATTCACGTCATACCACCAGGTGTCAAAGCCGAGGGTATAAACCGGGCGAACGGCAGGCAGGGAGAATTTATCCCAGCGGGCCACGCGATCTTCGCCCATATACCACATCGGCAGCATGTAATAGTTCCAGGTTAATACCCGATCGAGCGCGCGGCCAAGCGGCAGAAGCTTTTTCTTATCGCCCTGAGCGGCGACAATTTTTGCAATCAGCGCGTCAATCACCGGGCTCTTTACGCCCGGGGCGTTGTAGGAGGAGTCGATATACCCCGATGCCCAGGAGATTTGCAGATCTGAACTTGGCCACGGCTGCGCGGCCCACAGGGTCTGCATCATGTCGTAATCGCGACTGCGCTTGCGGTTGGTCAACTGGGCCATATCGACCTGGCGGATATTCATGGTAACGCCAAGCCGGGCAAGGTTCTTCTTAAATGGCAGCACCCACTGATCGTTTGCGCCGGAGGCAATCAGCAGTTCGAAGCTGAGCGGTTTGCCGGTTTGTGCATTAACCCGTTGCCGATTTTTCAGCACCCAGCCAGCGTCATCCAGCAGGTTGCTGGCTTTCAGCAGGTTGTCCCGGTCGAACCCGTTTCCGTCGGATTTGGGCGGTTCAAATACGCGGGTGAACACCTCCGGCGGGAGCTCCGCTTTCATTGGCGCCAGCAAAACCAGCTCGTCCGCGTGGGGATAATCACGGGCGGCATATTCAGTATTCTGGAAATAGCTGTTCGCCCGGCTGTAGGCTCCGTAAAACAGCGCCTTGTTCATCCATTCGAAATCAAACGCCAGGGTAATGGCTTCACGCACCCGACGATCGGAAAAAACCGGGCGCTGAATATTAAACGCCAGCCAGCGCGTGTCCTGCGCGGATTCGTTTTTGTGTTCGTCTTTAACGATATAGCCTTTCGCGAAATTTTTTCCGATATACCGGGTCGCCCAGTTTTTGGCGCTGTTCTCGACACGTAAATCAAACGCGCCTGCCTTAAACGCCTCGAAGGCCACGTTATCATCCAGGTAGTAGTCGTAGCGGATTGTATCGAAGTTCCAGCGGCCCCGGTTTACCGGCAGCGTGGCTGCCCAGTAATCTTTCACCCGGGAATAGATCACGTACTGGCCCATTCGCCAGTCGGTAATGCGATACGGCCCTCCGGCCAGCGGCGGGGTAGAGAGGGGATCGCTCAGCTTATGATTTTTCCAGAAGGATTCGGGCATGACGGGCAGGGAGAACAGGCTCAGCATATTCTCTTTGTTCGGCTCAGGGAGTTCGATTCGCACGGTCAGCGGGGCGATGGCTTTCACCGTGGTGCCCTTGTACACCAGACGAAACTGCGGCACGCCTTCGGTCATAAATTTATGAAAGGTGAACGCCACGTCACGGGCGCTAACCGGCGTACCGTCGTGAAAACGCGCCCGCGGATTAATCGCGATTTCTGCCCAGCTGAAATCATCGGCGTAACGCACGTTCTCCGCGACCAGGGGATAATAGCTGCCGGGCTCGTCGTCGGAGGTGACGAACAGCGTGTCATAGAGGGATTCGGTACGCGCTGCCGCTACGCCGCGCAGGGCAAAGCGGTTAAAGTTGTCAAACGTTCCCGTGGCGGAAAGCGTCACGTTTCCGCCTTTCGGGGCGGCGGGGTTAACGTAATCGTAGTGGTTAAAGTTAACCGCGTACTTCGGCTCGCCAATGACGGCAAAGGCCGTGCTCTCTTTGATGGTCTGCGCCTGGCTCGACAGGCTCACCAGCGCCAACAGCGTCAACACAACGCGCATAATCATAGTGCGGCGGATCCCTTTGTTCACAGGCAGGCTCGGTTGAACAGAATAATAAGGGACAGCGCCGTGATTGTGAAATTATTCCCCGAGCGTGATGTCGGGTTGCCACGTCCTGAACTGCTCCAGCGGCATCGGGCGGCCAATCCAGTAGCCCTGAAGATAGTTCACGCCATGCTCGCGTAGCCACGCCGCCTGCTCCGGCGTTTCAACACCCTCGGCGACGGTTATCATATTCAGACGTTCTGCCAGCGTCAGCACCGCGTCAAGCACTGGCGAGGTGACGGTTTCAGTCCCGATGGCATTCACGAAGCCACGGTCAATTTTCAGGTAATCCATCGTGAAGCGTTCCAGATAGATCAGCGCGCTGTGGCCGGTGCCAAAATCATCGATGGCGATTTCAAAACCTTCTTCGTGCAGCCATTCGAACAGCTGGTTAGCCTCGCGGTGGTTGATCATGTCGCGCTCGGTTATTTCCAGCACAATCTGGAAGTGATCGGGCGGAAGGGCGGTGGCAAACGCGCGCATATCCTCTTTAAAGCTTTCCGCATGCAGATGCCCGGGCGCGATGTTGATCCCAAACTTGGCCCCAGGCGGGAGCACCGTTTGCAGGACAGGGGCATCGCGGATAATCAGGTCAAAAAGATGCAGCGTCAGCGGGACAATCAGCTTCTGCGCTTCAGCGAAATTAATAAAGGCATCCGGTGGAATTTCTCCCATCACCGGATGCTTCCAGCGCATCAGGACTTCCAGCCCGGTCATTTTGAGCGACTGCGCATCCACGACGGGTTGATAGACCACGTAAAACTGGTCGCGCTTGATGGCCGTGAGGATCTCTTTCCCCGGATTAAGACGGATAGTAAGAATATAGAAATTTAACAGGCCCGCCGCGATCCCGCAGACCAGGCCGAAAAACAGGGCGTACAGCACTTCATCGGTCGTCCAGGCTTCCGCATAAACATGGATGGTCAGAGGTACATTTTTCAGCGTGGCGGTACGGACCGGGATATCAGGCAAATCACGCGCAGGGACCAGCGTTCCGGAATGGGTTGATAACGCATAATCGCCAATAATGATGGAAATACCGGCAAACTCATCCTGTCTTGAGGTGTAGAGAAGGTACGGGGTCAGGTTGAGATTTACGGAGGTAAACACACCGCCGTCTTTCACCAGTGGGTTGCGATACCAGATGGCAATCGCGGGCTTGTCCGGCATCATGGGGGTGCCCGGCAGGAGCGCCATATCAACCTGTTTATTGATGTGCAGTTCAGGAATAAGCGCTTGCAGGGGGACATTCATCGGGCCGGTGGCGGAAGAGCAGTAGGCGTATTTATCCCTGACCAGCAAAAAGGCGCGCACGTTGATGCTAAAGGCCGCCCGGGAGGTCAGGGCGGCACTCACTTCCTCGCAGCTGTTCAGCGTGAGTGGCTGGAGCGTATCAATCGACATTTTGAGCTCATCGAAATAGCTCTCCATATAGACGCTTAAATCGGTAATAAGGGTATCGAATCTGACGTCTCGCTTGTGGTAACTCCAGTAAAACTGTAATGCTCCCAGAAGCAGGGCAGTGAATAACCCCGTAAGGAAACTGATAAACAGTATCTTGCGGTTGCTGGAGAAGTAGCGGGTAAACATAGATGTCGTGATTCCTGAAATGCCGCTGGATAGCTATCAGTGTAACGGGCAAAAAAAAACACTGCCGGAGCAGTGCTTTTTTTATCGTATCGCCAGCCAAGGGATAACCAACGATACGACAGCAATATTAACTACGGCTCAGAACGCGGCGAGCTTCGTTGTAGCGCTTCTTCCAGTAAGGTTCGTTCATGCTGGAAATCGTCACACCACTGCTGGTGGAAGCATGGACAAACTGATCGTTACCGATATAGATGCCAACGTGTCGACCGGTTGAACCCGCTCTGAACAGGACTAAATCGCCCGTGCGCAGTTTAGTGCGCGAAATGGATTTGCCCATTTCCTGCTGTTCATAAGTAGAACGCGGAAGGTCTAACCCAAACTGCTCACGGAACGTACGCTGTACGAACGCGGAACAATCGATACCTTTCTTGGTGCTGCCGCCCAGACGGTAACGCACGCCTTTCCAGTCAGCATACTGATCCATAATACGCGACTTAACGTCGAGATTACGTACCATATTTTCAAATTCATCCTGAGAGGCTTGCAGTGAAGAGGAATCTTCCATTCCCACAACACGCGTCTCAGGATGCATATTCTTCGCGGTGTTCGTTGTACTACATGCCGAAAGCAGAACCGCCACTGCAATCGCCGGGATCCCCCGCAAGATATATCTCAAGATTGGTTGAGATTTGACCATTTTGTTTGTTTTCCCTTGAAGTCCTTAACGAAAATATCGTTATAAAAATGCCAACCGTGACGAGACTAATTATCTGTTCACAATGAGACAATTCTTTATGGTGAAAACTGTGGCTCAACGCACAAAATTATTCACCATGATAATAATTATCTCAGTGGGGCAAAACGAGTTCGAGGTTAACCGATTGCACGGGGTATTGCGAGCAAAAAAGTCCGTTTTTTTATAAGAAAATGTGATACACAAAGTTACAGCGCGGAATTGCTCAAAATGCCGCCATTCATACCGGTAATCCCTGCAATTGCTTCATTTTTATCACGAATAGTATGACGGGATGATGACAGCGTTGAATGACGCCGGAAAGAAGTGACTCAGGGATCGAAAACGATCCCTGATGAATGGTGTTAATTTTCGTTATTTATTTGTTTCCAGCTTGTTTAAATTTGCCGGGAAGATAGCGATCAAAAATGTCTATTATGCGATCGCTCAGGGGGGTCATCAGCACCCACGGTAAACCAATTAACACCGCCGTGAGGGAGCCTACGGCGATATCTGTCAGCCAGTGCGCGCCAATCATCACCCGCGGGAATGCAAATACCACCACAATAACCAGGGCGATGGCGAAGGCTTTTTTACCAAAATAGCGCAGCATGAAGCCTGCGAAAATCAGCAGCATCATACCGTGGTCGCCCGGGAAACTGTCCTTCGAGGCGTCTTTGGTTGGAATATGAAGCAGCTCGCTGACGCGGTTAATATTCGGGAAAGAGAGCGACGGACTGGCGCGTTTAACCGGCATCAGATGCTGCGCCAGCTGGTTGATAATCACCGCAGCCAGCAGCATCACCAGACCGATAATCAGAATACGGCGACGACCCGTTTTGTCTTCCTTCAGCCAGAAAGAGAGCATCAGACAGCCCATTGCCAGCAGCGAACAGCCGTCAAACGCGCGGTTATTGGTGATCGCCACCAGCCACAGGAAGGCCTCACTCTTCGCCAGAGCCTGGTTAAAGAAGTGGAACAGCCCGGAATCCAGCGGGAACCAGAAACCGTGATCCGCCGGGATATACCAGGAGAAAAAGATCGCCAGACCGGCAGCGTTGAGCAATAAAATAGCAGGAAGTCGAGTCGTCATAGTCTTCAGCAATGTGTGAAATCAGGGGCAACGTTAGCCGCCCAAACTTAAACGAAGCTTCAACAGGCTTGACTGGAGGGCATTCCAGTCGGTATTAACCGCACTAATTAACTCTATCCGGCTGTCGGGTGGCGCAACGTTCTGGGTTTCAATAAAGAAATCCTCGCCCTGACGGTTAATGCGCACCAGGCCATCCGGGGTGCGCATGATCCCTTTTACCCGCTCAACCGGCGCTAGTCTCGCCCACTCCAGGATACCAATGGTGTCGAAAACCGTATCGGCATCGAAGATCCACCCGCAGGCCTGGTGCCCCTGACCGCTGTTCAGGTTGCGACGCCAGCGCTGATGCTCCGGCAGGCTCAGTGCAGCCAGACCTTGCTTCGCGCCGTGGCTATGCGAATGCTCTGCGCTGGCAGGCAGTTGCGTCTGGTTGAGGCGGGGAAGGTCGAGCAGGGCGCCATCAATGTTGCCCTGGGTGGTCTGCACATACTGACGTCCACCGCCAGCCTTCTGCCACCAGGACTCAAACGCGGCCTGACTCTCAGCCGTCGCGCGATCGGATTTATTCGCCACGATAATATCTGCCGAGGCGAGCTGGTCGCGGAAATTGTCGTTATTGATTGCTTTTTCATCCAGCAGCTGGCGGGGGTCGAGCAGGCAAAGCGTCGCACGCAGCTCAAGCCACGGCTCGTATACCGGGGCGGTCAGTAAATCAAGGATTTGCTTAGGATGACCCAGCCCGGTAGGCTCAATCAGCAACCGGTCCGGCTTGCCCTGACGCAGCAGCGTATTCAGCCCTACCTGCATCGGCAGACCATTCACGCAGCACATACACCCGCCCGGGATCTCTTTCACCATCGCGCCGCTGTCAGCGAGCAACGCGCCGTCGATCCCCACTTCGCCAAATTCGTTGACCAGCACGGCCCACTTTTCCGCCGGGTCTTTATTGGCCAGCAAATGCAGAATGGACGTAGTTTTACCGCTGCCGAGAAAACCGGTGATCAGGTTGGTTTTGGTCACGTGCGCTCCGATAAATAATTGTGATGTAGTAACAACTATCTATCATCCTGACGAAAAAATCGGGCATTGAGAAGAGGAAGGGCGAACGGAGCACAAAACCGTTCGCCTTAAACGCAATAATCGCTAAATTTTTAACGTTTCGATAACGGCCTGGCGCGCGCCGAGCCGGACGAGGCGCTGGTACGCGCTGGTGATTGCTTCGACAAAGACAGGGTTTTGCGGCAGGTCGTCGCCAAAGATTTCATTTAACGTCAGCAGGGCGCTAACGCGTTCTGCGTCGCTGCTGGTAGCGACAATGGCCTGAAACTTGTCGCTCAGCGGATCGCGTACGTCAATGGCGTTGCCCTGTTCGTCCGTACCGCTGACGTAGCGCATCCAGCCCGCCACCCCCAGCGCCAGTAATGGCCAGGCGGTGTGACGCTCAAGATGCACGCGGATCCCATCCAGCATGCGCTGAGGCAGCTTCTGGCTGCCGTCCATGGCGATTTGCCATGTGCGGTGCTGTAGGGCCGGGTTGGCGAAGCGGTCAAGCAGGCTGTCAGCATAGGCTGTCAGATCAACGTTGGTGATGCGCAGCGTAGGGGCCTGCTCATTCAGCATCAGCCTGCGGGCAGCCTCGCGGAAACTGTCGTCCTGCATACATTCATTTATGTGCGCGTAGCCGGCAAGGTAGCCCAGATACGCCAGGAAGGAGTGGCTGCCGTTCAGCATCCGCAGCTTCATCTGCTCCCAGGGCAGGACATCCTCAACCATCTGTACGCCTGCCACCTCCCACTCCGGACGTCCGGCGACAAAGTTATCTTCCACTACCCACTGAATGAACGGTTCACAGCTGATGGCGCAGGGATCTTCAACGCCAAGTTCCCGGGTGATTTCCGCGAGTGAGGCGTCGGTGGCGGCGGGCACGATTCGGTCGACCATGGTGCCAGGGAAGCTCACGTGCGCCTCGATCCATGCTGCCAGCTCTGCGGAACGCTTTCCGGCCATGCCGAGAACGGCATTCTTCACCACGTGGCCGTTGTCGGGAATATTGTCGCAGGAGAGCACGGTAAACGCCGGCAGGCCGCGCTCGCGGCGGCGATGAAGCGCTTCGACCAGAATACCCGGCGCGGAATGCGGCTCAGACGGGTGCTCAAGATCGTGCAGGATGCGGCTGTTCTGCATATCCAGTTTTCCCGTCGCCGGATCGATGCAGTAGCCTTTTTCGGTAATGGTGAGGGAGACAATTGCCACCTGCGGTTCGCAGAACTTCTCAATAATGGCTGCCAGCGAGTCGAGTTTGGCGTTCAGGCACTCTTTTACCGCACCGATAATAATGGGCTGATTGCCTTCGGCGCCTTTCTCCAGCACGGTAAACAGATGATCCTGCGCCCGGAGCTGGCGCATGAGGACATCGCCGCTAAAGAGGCTAATCTCACAAATTCCCCAGTCGCCTCCCCTGGCATTCAGTACCCGGTTTGTTAACAACGCCTGATGCGCCCGGTGGAACGCGCCAAAACCGAAATGGACGATGCGGGAGCGTAACTGCTCGCGATCGTAGCGGGGCTGCTGGACATGAGCAGGAAGCGCGGTGGAGGCAATAGTCTTCATGTAATACACACCTGATTAACCATTAATTAACAATGCCAGTGTAAAGTTATATGACAACAAATTAAATTGGTAAGCCGTAAATATCCCTGTTATGTGAGTTTGATCAATCAATGTCGCGCGCTGTATTGACCACCTCGATTAAACATGTATGGTAGTCGTCATTGAAGTAACACATATTGGTATAACAACTTGAGAGGGTGGGGAAATGGAACAAACCTGGCGTTGGTACGGGCCGAACGATCCGGTTTCTCTTGATGATGTGCGTCAGGCTGGCGCAACGGGTGTGGTCACGGCGCTGCATCATATTCCGAACGGTCAGGTGTGGCCGGTGGAGGAAATCCAAAAGCGTCAGGCTCAGCTGGCAGAGAAGGGGTTAACCTGGTCTGTTGTGGAAAGTATTCCGGTTCACGAAGATATCAAAACCCACTCCGGTGAGTGTGATACCTGGATTGCGAATTATCAGCAGAGCATTCGCAACCTGGCAGCCTGTGGTATTGATACCGTCTGCTACAACTTTATGCCGATTCTGGACTGGACGCGTACCGACCTGGAATATGAAATGGCTGATGGTTCGAAGGCGCTGCGTTTCGATCAAATCGCTTTTGCGGCTTTCGAGCTGCACATTCTGAAGCGTCCGGGGGCGGAAGCAGACTACACTGCCGAAGAGCAACAGCAGGCGCTGGCGTGGTTCAATGCCGCCAGTGAAGCGGACATTGAGAAGCTGGTTCGCAATATTATCGCGGGCCTGCCGGGGGCGGAAGAGGGCTATACCCTCGATCAGTTCCGCGCGCGCCTGGCGGAATATGGCGATATCGATAAAAACCAGCTGCGTGAAAACATGGCGCACTTCCTGCGCGCTATCGTGCCGGTGGCAGAAGAAGTCGGCGTGCGGCTGGCGGTTCATCCGGACGATCCACCGCGTCCTATCCTCGGCCTGCCGCGTATCGTGTCTACGATTGAAGATATGCAGTGGCTGAAAGAGACGGTCGACAGCATCTACAACGGCTTTACCATGTGTACGGGCTCGTATGGGGTGCGGGCGGATAACGATCTGGTGCGGATGATCGAAACCTTCGGCGATCGCATTCATTTCACCCACCTGCGTGCAACCTGCCGTGAAGAGAACCCGAAAACCTTCCACGAAGCAGCCCATCTTGGCGGCGACGTGAACATGGTTGCGGTGGTGGATGCCATTCTCGCTGAAGAGGTACGTCGTAAGCAGGCGGGCGATGTGCGTCCTATCCCGTTCCGTCCGGATCACGGGCACCAGATGCTGGACGATCTGCGCAAGAAAACGAATCCAGGGTATTCGGCAATTGGCCGTCTGAAAGGGATGGCGGAAGTGCGCGGTATCGAGCTGGCGCTGAAAATGACGAAGTATCCTGAACTTCTTTAAGCCTGATCGCCCGGTGGCGCTACGCTTACCGGGCCTACGAAAAACCGGCTCTGAGGCCGGTTTTTGTGTTTTTGTAGGCCGGGTAAGGCGCAGCCGCCACCCGGCAAACGCCGCAATCAGTCAGCACGACCCATATAGCGTTTTTCTTCGATATGGATACGGATTTTCTCGCCCGCTGACAGGTATTCTGGCACCTGTACGACCAGACCGGTAGTCAGGGTAGCCGGTTTGTTACGCGCACTTGCAGACGCGCCTTTGATGCCCGGCGCCGTTTCAACAATTTCCAGATCAACCGTCTGCGGCAGCTCCAGCGCCAGCAGCACGCCATCCCAGGTCAGCACCTGCATGTCCGGCATTCCACCTTCTGGAATAAACAGCAGCTCTTCTTCGATCTGATCTTTGGTGAAGATATACGGGGTGTAATCTTCTTTATCCATGAACACGTATTCGTTGCCGTCGATGTAGGAGAAATCAACGTAGCGACGGGTCAGGGTCACGGTATCGACGATATCGTCGCCTTTAAAACGTTCTTCCACTTTCAGGCCGGTGCGGACATCAGAGAAACGCATTTTGTACAGCGTTGCTGCGCCACGGGCGCTGGGTGCCTGAATGTCGATATCTTTCACAATCAGCAGTTTGCCGTTGTAATTCAGTACCATACCTTTCTTAATTTCGTTCGCTCTTGGCATTACAGTAATCCTGTTTACGGGAGGTAAAAAATATCGCGCCAAATTACTCGCGCGCGGCCTTTCAGGCAAGCGGAATTCGTGGGTTTTGCTATCAATACATAAAAGGTGTTACTGTGCGCGCAATGCCCGACTGCGCGGGCATCTGCCACCAACAGAGAGCATGTATGGATTGTCGTTCCGACTGTGGCGCGTGCTGTACCGCACCGTCCATCTCAAGCCCCATTCCAGGCATGCCGGAGGGCAAGCCTGCCAATACCCGCTGCGTTCAGCTCTCTGACGCTAACCTGTGCATGATCTTTGGCTCGCCTCTGCGCCCGAAGGTGTGCTCCGGGCTTCAGCCAACCGCTGAAATGTGCGGCAGTACGCGCCAGCAGGCCATCACTTATCTGCTTGAGCTGGAAGCGCTCACCGCACCTTAAACGTCTTTGATTCGCGTCAGGCAGCTCAGCGTCAGGACGCACATCACCAGCGCAATCCAGAACACCGTATGATAGTTCCAGATTTCAGCCACAACGCCCGCCAGTGAGCCTGCAATAATCCAGCCCACGCGGGTGGTATTAGTATAAAGGGTGGTGGCAGAGCCTGCCTGACCCGGCATCAGATCCTGGAAGTAGAGCATGCCGATACCGGCCAGAATGCCGATGTAAATGGCGTTCAGCAGCTGTAAAGCCAGAAGCAGGGCTGGCGTATGAACCGTCAGCATACCGACATAAAAAAGCAGCCCGGCTACGGCGGCGACGCGCATCAAAAAGCGCTTGCCGAAGCGCTTCGCGTAATAGCCCGCAATCAGCATGGTGGGGATCTCAAGCCCCGCGGCGGTTCCCATCATGATCCCGGCCAGCTTCTCCGGCAGATGCAGCTCATCAATAATAAATAGCGGCATATTAATGATATAGAGGCTGTTGGTGCCCCACATCAGCGTACAGATAATGAATAACAGCAGCGCGTCGCGGCGGTTGCGTCGTGGAGCTTCCAGCGTACCGGTCGCCACTTTCGGCTCTTTGCGCATGGAGGGCAGAAAGAACCAGACCATTGCGCCGCATACCACGAAGGCCACGGCTGCGCTGAGGTACATCACCGTAAAGCCAAAACCCATCGCCAGCGCGTAGGCGAGCGGGGGGCCAATCACCCACGCCAGCGACACCTGCGCGCGCAGTATTGAGCTGAACATCACCGCTTCCCGCCCGGTGCGGTCGGCATGCTCGCGGGCAAGGGCGAACATCTGCGGGTTGGCGGTCGAGCCGAAACTGCTCAGGAAGACGCCCACAAACAGCAGAATGAAGTAGTTACGGTTCCAGGCAAACAGCAGGCAGGCAAACACCCCGAGCAGGCAGCAAAAAACGATCAGGCTTTTGCGATCGCCTTTGCGGTCTGAACGCCCGGCAAGAAACTGGCTGACGAAAATGCCGATGATGGCGCTCCCGGTGAAGAAGAAGCCAACCATCGCCGGGCGGGCGTGGACTTCGTTGGTCAGAAACAGGCTCAGCGTAGGCGTTTGTAACGCACCGGCAATACCGGTGAGAAAAGCAACGATCAAAAACGCCGTTGACGTCAAATCAAAAGGCTTTGGTGAGGCGGCAGCGGGGGTGTTATGCATGTTCAGTCTTTGCGAGTAACAGAGAGAGGCGGAGTTTACGCCGCCTGTCATTAAATAAACAGAGGGCAAAATCAAGATTGCCACAATAAATCAAAATAGCATTTCAGTTTATCGCCGTTTCGCTGAAGCGTGCTGAACCTGTTTGCTGAACATCAGCAAAAACCTCCCGACTGAAGAAGAAATGTGCTGCACTTCTAAATTCTGCAACAAGAAATGTAACTTTTCTTGCAACCTTTTGTAGAAAAGACAAGACTTCTTGAAACGTTTCAGCGCTATCTTGCATGTCCTGACGAAGCAGGTTAGCGCTTATTTTCTCAGTTAAGCTGAAACGATTCAATTTCAGCAGGAGAGGAGAATCATGTTCCAGTTATCTGTTCAGGATATTCACCCGGGCGAACAGGCCGGAAATAAAGAAGAGGCTATTCGCCAGGTCGCCGCTGCGCTCGTGCAGGCTGGCAACGTGGCTGACGGCTACGTCAACGGCATGCTGGCGCGTGAACAGCAGACCTCCACCTTCCTCGGTAACGGTATTGCAATTCCGCACGGCACCACGGACACCCGCGATCAGGTGCTGAAAACCGGCGTGCAGGTCTTCCAGTTCCCGCAGGGCGTGCTGTGGGGCGAGGGTCAGGTGGCTTACGTGGCGATTGGCATCGCGGCCAGCGGTGACGAACACCTGGGCCTGCTGCGTCAGCTGACGCACGTGCTGAGTGATGATGCCGTCGCGGAACAGCTTAAATCCGCCACCACTGCTGAAGAGCTACGTGCCCTGCTGATGGGCGAAAAACAGAGCGAAGCGCTGAAGCTGGATAATGAAACCCTGACGCTGGACGTCGTTGCGTCCGATTTGCTGACGCTCCAGGCGCTTAACGCGGCCCGCCTGAAAGAAGTGGGAGCGGCGGATACCATTTTTGTGACGCGCGCCATCAATGATAAGCCATTAAACCTGGGTCAGGGCATCTGGCTGAACGACAGTGCTGAAGGCAACCTGCGTAGCGCTATCGCGGTCAGCCGTGCTGCGGTTGCCTTTGAGACAGACGGCGAACGCGCCGCGATGCTGGTAACGGTTGCCATGGCGGACGATCAGCCGGTTTCCGTGCTGAAGCGTCTGGGCGATCTGCTGCTGAACAATAAAGCTGAAAAACTGCTGAGCGCAGACGCGGCGACGGTGCTGGCCCTGCTGACCAGCGACGATGCGCTGACGGATGACCTGCTGAGTGCAGAGTACGTGGTGCGTAACGAACACGGCCTGCATGCCCGTCCGGGCACCATGCTGGTGAACACCATTAAACAATTTGAAAGTGAGATCACCGTGACCAATCTGGACGGTTCGGGTAAACCAGCCAACGGGCGCAGCCTGATGAAAGTTGTCGCGCTGGGCGTGAAGAAAGGCCATCGTCTGCGCTTTACCGCGCAGGGTGCGGATGCTGAACAGGCGCTGAAAGCGATTGGCGACGCCATCGCGGCCGGTCTGGGGGAGGGCGCATAATGAGCAGACGTGTTGCGACCATTACGCTGAACCCGGCTTACGATCTGGTGGGCTTCTGCCCGGAAATTGAGCGTGGCGAAGTTAACCTGGTGCGGACGACCGGCCTGCATGCCGCAGGGAAAGGGATTAACGTGGCGAAGGTGCTGAAAGATCTCGGCATCGACGTCACCGTTGGCGGTTTCCTCGGTAAAGACAACCAAGACGGTTTTCAGCAGTTGTTCAGTGAACTGGGCATCGCTAACCGTTTTCAGGTTGTGCAGGGCCGTACCCGCATCAACGTTAAGCTGACCGAGAAAGACGGTGAAGTGACCGATCTGAACTTCTCCGGCTTCGAAGTGACCCCGGCTGACTGGGAGCGCTTTGTTGCCGATTCCCTGAGCTGGCTGGGCCAGTTTGACATGGTGTGCGTCAGCGGCAGTCTGCCGTCCGGCGTCAGCCCGGAAGCGTTCACCGACTGGATGACGCGCCTGCGCAGCCAGTGCCCGTGCATTATTTTCGACAGCAGCCGCGACGCGCTGGTCGCCGGTCTGAAAGCCTCGCCATGGCTGGTTAAGCCTAACCGCCGCGAACTGGAGATCTGGGCGGGCCGTAAGCTGCCAGAATTAAAGGATGTGATTGACGCTGCCCATGCGCTGCGCGAGCAGGGTATCGCTCATGTGGTGATTTCGCTGGGTGCAGAAGGTGCCCTGTGGGTTAACGCCTCCGGGGAATGGATTGCCAAACCGCCTTCAATGGAGGTGGTCAGCACCGTAGGTGCCGGGGATTCGATGGTTGGCGGTCTGATCTACGGTCTGCTGATGCGCGAATCCAGCGAACATACCTTACGTCTTGCTACCGCCGTTGCGGCCCTGGCCGTGAGCCAGAGCAATGTCGGTATTACCGATCGTACCCAGTTAGCCGCGATGATGGCGCGCGTTGACTTAAAACCTTTTAACTAACAGCAGGAGAGGAATAATGAAAACGCTGCTGATCATTGACTCCGGTCTCGGACAGGCTCGTGCCTATATGGCGAAGACCCTGCTGGGCGCGGCGGCACAAAAAGCGCACCTGGATATCATTGATAACCCGGGTGATGCTGAAATGGCGATTGTTCTGGGCGACAAAATCCCCGCGGACAGCGCCCTGAACGGCAAAAAAGTGTGGCTGGGTGATATTAATCGCGCGGTGGCACACCCTGAACTGTTTCTGAGCGAAGCAAAAGGTCATGCTACGGTTTACAGCGCACCAGTGGAGGCGGCGCCGGTTGCCGCCGCTGGGCCGAAACGCATTGTTGCGGTAACGGCCTGCCCGACAGGTGTGGCGCACACCTTTATGGCGGCTGAAGCCATTGAAACCGAAGCGAAAAAACGTGGCTGGTGGGTGAAGGTTGAAACCCGCGGCTCTGTTGGTGCGGGCAATGCCATCACGCCGGAAGAGGTGGCGGAAGCCGATCTGGTGATTGTGGCGGCGGATATCGAAGTGGATCTGGCGAAGTTTGCCGGCAAGCCGATGTACCGTACCTCTACCGGCCTGGCGCTGAAGAAGACCGCGCAGGAGTTTGATAAGGCGCTGGCAGAGGCCAAACCGTATCAGGCAACCGGTGCGGCTAAAACTGCGACTGAAGGGAAAAAAGAGTCTGCGGGCGCGTATCGTCACCTGCTGACCGGCGTATCCTACATGCTGCCGATGGTGGTGGCGGGCGGCCTGTGTATTGCGCTCTCCTTCGCCTTTGGTATCGAGGCGTTTAAAGAGCCGGGCACGCTGGCGGCCGCGTTGATGCAGATTGGCGGCGGCTCCGCGTTTGCGCTGATGGTGCCGGTGCTGGCGGGCTTTATCGCCTTTTCCATTGCTGACCGTCCGGGTCTGACGCCGGGTCTTATCGGCGGTATGCTCGCCGTGAGCACTGGTTCTGGCTTTATCGGCGGTATCATTGCCGGTTTCCTCGCCGGTTATGTGGCGAAGCTGATCAGCTCGAAGCTGAAGCTGCCGCAGAGTATGGAGGCGCTGAAACCTATCCTGATCATCCCGCTGATTTCCAGCCTGGTGGTCGGTCTGGCGATGATTTACCTGATTGGTAAGCCAGTCGCGGGCATTCTGGAAGGTCTGACCCACTGGCTGCAAACCATGGGGACGGCGAACGCGGTGCTGCTGGGCGCAATCCTCGGCGGTATGATGTGTACCGACATGGGTGGTCCGGTGAACAAAGCGGCATATGCGTTTGGCGTTGGCCTGCTGAGTACCCAGACCTACGCGCCGATGGCGGCGATCATGGCGGCCGGTATGGTGCCTCCGCTGGCGCTCGGTCTGGCGACGATTATTGCCCGCCGTAAGTTCGATAAAGCGCAGCAGGAAGGCGGTAAAGCGGCGCTGGTGCTGGGCCTGTGCTTCATCACCGAAGGCGCAATCCCGTTTGCGGCACGCGATCCAATGCGTGTTCTGCCGTGCTGTATCGTGGGTGGTGCGGTGACGGGGGCTATCTCCATGGCGGTAGGTGCGAAACTGATGGCGCCGCACGGCGGTCTGTTCGTCCTGCTGATCCCTGGCGCCATCACGCCGGTGCTGGGTTATCTGCTGGCGATTGTTGCCGGTACGCTGGTGGCAGGCCTGTCTTACGCGGTGCTGAAGCGCCCGGAAGCGGAAGTGGTCGCAAAAGCAGCCTAAAAGCGGTGTCGGGGGGCGGCTTCGCCTGACCCGACCTGCAAAAAGAGCCGGGGCGCGTTACGCACCCGGCTTTTTTTATGCCGTCTGTTCAGCGGTTTGCTGCGCCTTCAGCCAGGCAATCTCTTCCGCCCAGATATCCGGATTGATGGTTTCCAGCACCATTGGAATGCCGTCGAAGCGGGCATCCTGCATGATAAAGCGGAACGCATCGTGGCCGATATTGCCTTCGCCCAGGCTGTGATGGCGGTCAACGCGACTGCCGAACGCGCTTTTCGCATCGTTTAAGTGCATACCGCGAAGGTATTTAAAACCGACAACACGCTCGAACTCCTCGAAGGTATTTTTTGTGGCCTCGGTTGTGCGCAGGTCATAACCGGCCGCAAACGCGTGGCAGGTATCAATGCACACGCCCACGCGGGATTTGTCTTCCACGCCGTCGATGATCGCCGCCAGATGCTCAAACTTAAAGCCGAGGTTGCTGCCCTGACCCGCGGTATTCTCAATCACCGCCGTCACGCCCTGGGTTTTATCCAGCGTGATGTTAATTGACTCGGCAATGCGCGCCAGACAGGCGTCTTCGTCAATCTGCATCAGATGGCTGCCGGGATGGAAGTTCAGCAGCGTCAGCCCCAGCTGTTCACAGCGCTGAACTTCATCCAGGAACGCTTCGCGGGATTTTTCCAGCGCCTCGGCAACCGGGTGGCCGAGGTTAATCAGATAGCTGTCATGGGGAAGGATTTGGCCAGGCCCGTAGCCGTATTTCTCACAGGCGGCTTTGAAGTCATTAATCACTTCCGCGGTGAGGGGAGCTGCGCGCCACTGGCGCTGGTTTTTGGTGAACAGGGCGAAAGCGGTCGCCTCGATTTCGGCGGCGCGAATGGCGGCGTTCGCAAGGCCACCGGCAGCGCTGACGTGCGCTCCAACATATTTCATAAAAAGACTCCTGTTAACCCGAAATGCCTATGATAACGGGTTAACAGGAGAAGGACGAGATGGTTTATGCCAACAGGCTGTGTACCGCAAGGTTAATCGCACCGCCGCCAACGATCAGCCAGATGAACAGCACCAGCGCCATCAGCAGCGGTTTCGCACCGGCTTTTTTCAGCGCGCTGACGTGAGTGGTGACCCCCAGTGCCGCCATGGCCATCGCCAGCAGTACGGTATCAAGCGTCACCAGCATATCCACCATCGCTTTTGGCAGCAGGTGGAAAGAGTTGAAGACAGCGACCACGATGAACAGGATGGCAAACCACGGAATAGTGATTTTGCTCTTCTCGTTGCCGCCAGCCGGAGCCAGCTGTTTAACACGGGCCGCCAGGAAAATCAGGAACGGCGCCAGCATCATCACGCGCAGCATTTTGGCAATGACCGCCGCGTTTTCGGCTTCCGGGTTAATGGCGTGACCTGCCGCCACCACCTGCGCCACTTCGTGCATGGTTGAGCCGATATAAATGCCGTAGGTTTCCGGACTAAACCAGTGCGCCACCAGCGGATACATGGCCGGATACAGGAAGATCGCCAGCGTACCGAAGATAACTACCGTTGCGACGGCAACCGTGACTTTACTGGCTTCGGCTTTAACGACGGGTTCTGTTGCCAGTACCGCCGCCGCGCCGCAGATGCTGCTGCCCGCACCGATCAGCCAGCTGGTCTGTTTGTCCAGGCCAAAGATCTTCTGGCCGATAAAGCACGCCAGTAAAAAGGTGCTTGAAAGGGTCAGGACGTCAATGGCAATCCCGCTGACACCCACATCCGCAATCTGCGAAAAGGTGAGACGGAAGCCATAAAGGATGATCCCGAGACGTAATAAATGCTGCTTGGCGAAAATCACGCCGCCGTCGCAGGATTTCCAGATGTGCGGGTAAACGGTGTTCCCGACCACCATGCCGAGCAGAATGGCCAGCGTTAACGCGCTGAAACCTGCACCGGCGACCGCCGGAATACTACCGCCCCATAAGGCCGCGCCGGTGACGACGGCGCTGAGCGCGAGACCCGGCACGAAGTGCCACACTGTACGATGATGTTGTAAGGTGATTTCTGACATAACCTTCTCCTTTGTCTGGCTAAAGGTTACGGCGCTCTGGCTTAAAAATAAAATTGATTATATATTTATAATCAATCTTTATAAGTGGTAAGCAACCATGCACATTACATTGCGTCAGCTGGAAGTTTTTGCCGAGGTGCTGAAAAGCGGCTCGACAACCCAGGCGTCACAAATGCTGGCGCTCTCGCAGTCCGCCGTTAGCGCGGCCTTGACCGATCTTGAAGGGCAACTGGGCGTCCAGCTTTTCGACAGGGTAGGCAAGCGGCTGGTGGTGAACGAACATGGCCGCCTGCTGTACCCGCGTGCCCTGGCCTTGCTGGAGCAGGCGACGGAGATCGAACAGCTGTTCCGCGAGGACAACGGCGCTATTCGTGTCTACGCCAGCAGCACGATCGGTAACTACATCCTGCCGGAAGTGATTGCCCGCTACCGCCGGGATTTTCCGACCCTGCCGCTGGAAATGAGCGTCGGCAACAGCCAGGACGTGATCAACGCGGTGATCGATTTCCGCGTGGACATCGGGCTTATCGAAGGGCCGTGCCATAACGTGGATATCATTGCGGAACCCTGGCTGGAGGATGAGCTGGTGGTGTTTGCCTCCCCGGCTTCTTCTTTACTCCAGGGCGAGGTGACGCTGGAGCGTCTGGCGCAGGCGCAGTGGATCCTGCGAGAGCAGGGCTCCGGCACGCGTGAGATTGTCGATTATCTGCTGCTGTCCCATCTGCCGCAGTTCCAGTTAGGGATGGAGTTAGGTAACTCCGAGGCGATTAAGCATGCGGTGCGTCATGGCCTGGGCATTAGCTGTCTTTCCCGACGGGTGATTGCCGAACAGCTGGAAACCGGCTCACTGGTTGAGATCCCCGTTCCGCTGCCGAAGCTGGTGCGCACGCTGTGGTGCATCCATCATCGTCAGAAACACCTTTCCAGCTCGCTCCAGCGTTTTCTGCGTTACTGCGAGATGTAAAAGCGCCCCTCACCCTGGCCCTCTCCCCAAAGGAGAGAGGGAAAAATTATGCTTTACTTATAATCCTGGCCGAGTCATGAAGCTCTCTTATAACTGAGCATTTCTGCCGGAAGCAACGCAGATCGTCTGCTACAATCGCGCCTCATTTATTGAATGGACAGCATTTTCACATGGTTTCAGAAACTAAAACCACAGAAGCGCCCGCGCTACGTCGCGCACTTAAGGCGCGTCACCTGACGATGATCGCCATTGGCGGCTCCATCGGTACGGGTCTTTTCGTTGCCTCTGGCGCAACAATTTCGGCAGCCGGCCCGGGTGGGGCATTATTCTCTTATATCCTGATTGGCCTGATGGTCTACTTTCTGATGACCAGCCTGGGTGAACTGGCGGCATACATGCCGGTGTCTGGTTCGTTTTCGACCTACGGACAAAAATACGTTGAGGAAGGCTTCGGCTTCGCGCTGGGCTGGAACTACTGGTACAACTGGGCGGTGACCATCGCCGTTGACCTCGTCGCCGCACAGCTGGTAATGACCTGGTGGTTCCCGGACACGCCAGGCTGGATCTGGAGCGCCCTGTTCCTGGCGGTCATCTTCCTGCTGAACTACATCTCCGTGCGCGGCTTTGGCGAAGCGGAATACTGGTTCTCTTTGATTAAAGTGGCAACCGTCATCATCTTTATCGTCGTCGGTGTGGCGATGATCGTTGGTATTTTCAAAGGGGCTGAACCGGCGGGCTGGAGCAACTGGACGATAGGCGATGCGCCGTTTGCCGGGGGCTTCTCGGCGATGATTGGCGTGGCGATGATTGTCGGCTTCTCCTTCCAGGGCACGGAGCTGATTGGTATTGCGGCTGGTGAATCCGAAAACCCGGAGAAGAACATTCCGCGCGCGGTGCGTCAGGTGTTCTGGCGTATCCTGCTGTTCTATGTGTTCGCGATCCTGATTATCAGCCTGATCATTCCGTATACCGACCCAAGCCTGCTGCGTAACGACGTAAAAGACATCAGCGTCAGCCCGTTCACGCTGGTCTTCCAGCACGCGGGTCTGCTCTCTGCGGCGGCGGTGATGAACGCGGTGATCCTGACGGCGGTACTGTCTGCGGGTAACTCCGGGATGTACGCCTCCACTCGTATGCTCTACACCCTGGCCTGCGACGGTAAAGCGCCGCGTATTTTCTCGAAACTGTCTCGCGGTGGCGTGCCACGCAACGCGCTGTATGCGACCACGGTGATTGCGGGTCTCTGTTTCCTGACCTCCATGTTCGGCAACCAGACGGTCTACCTGTGGCTGCTTAACACCTCTGGTATGACGGGCTTCATTGCCTGGCTGGGCATTGCCATCAGCCACTACCGTTTCCGTCGCGGGTACGTCAAGCAGGGGCATGATCTGAATAATCTGCCGTACCGGTCAGGGTTCTTCCCGCTGGGGCCGATCTTCGCCTTCGTTCTGTGCCTGATCATTACCCTGGGTCAGAACTATGAGGCCTTCCTTGCGGACACCATTGACTGGGGCGCCGTCACGGCCACCTATATTGGCATTCCGCTGTTCCTGATCATCTGGTTTGGCTACAAACTGACGAAAGGAACACGCTTCGTTCGCTACAGTGAAATGGATTTCCCGGAACGATTTAAACAATAACCGCACTTCCTCTCTTTTAGCCCGCTCAGTTGAGCGGGCTTTTTTATGGGCAGATCAGAAGCTGTAGGTCATGCCAACGGTATAGCGACGGCCATCCAGCACGGTGTCATACGTATCGTAGTCAATCTGCTTATCAAGCACGTTATACACACCGGCAGTAACCAGCAGGTTTTTGTTGGCGTTGTAGCGCATACCGACATCAACCTGAGTGTAGGACGGCGTACCCTGGGACATTGACGTGCGGCTCAGGTACTCAGACGTTTTACCGCGCAGGTTCAGACGGCTCCAGAAACCGACATCGGGTGTCGCCTGCCAGTCCAGGGTGGTGTTGAACATGTGTTTCGGCATTTTGTTCAGTGGTTTGCCGGAGAACTGGCCGCTCTTCTGCTCAGACTCCGTATAGGTGTAGTTTGCAGTCCAGTTCACATCGCGCGTGATCTTCCACCCGAAGGAGGACTCCACGCCGCGCATGTTGGCTTTGTCCACGTTGACGCGATCGCTGACGAAATCATAGCTGTGATCGCCAATCGTACAGGCAGGATCGGCGCTGCTGTTACAGCGGCGAACTTCCGTAATTTTGTCCTTGAAGTCGGTATTAAACAGCGTCACCCCGGCATTGAGGTTATCGTTGTTATCCCAGAGCAGGGCGAGCTCTTCGCTCAGGCTCTTCTCTGGTTTCAGATCCGGGTTGCCGACGATGATACCGTCTAGACGGCCGCCACCCGTTACCTGGCCCCAGCTGGCAGACGACTGACGCAGATCCGGCGCACGATAGCCCGCAGAAACCCCGCCTTTTAACGTCCACTGATCGGCCAGGTGCCATACGCCGTAACCGCGCGGCGTCCAGTTAGTACCGTAGTTTTGGTCTTTGTCCATACGCAGGCCGCCGGTCAACGTAAAGCTTTCCGTCATTGACCATTCATCTTCGGCAAACAGGGCCCAGCTCCAGCGCGTCAGTTTGTTCAGGCCGTCAGCTGCTTCCAGCTGATTACCGTTGTCGCGCAGTTTCTCATAGCGATACTGCCCGCCGAGGGTCAACGTATGATCGCCGAGGAAAATCTGGTTCTGGTTGTTGAAGGTGGTGTTATAGGAGCGCATTTCGCGACCTGGATTATTGGTCTCTTCCTGCTGGATATAGCTGGTGGTATTGAAGTCGTCGTAATAACCACTGTGGGTTAACGAGTAGGTCGTGTGCTCATAGCGCGAGTCGCTTTTGGTATTTGGCTTACAGGTCGTTCCCCGGCAGGTTTCAGCCGCTTTCGACATCCCCGGGGTGCTGTTTCTGTCCTGAAGCTCGCGAGCAAAGTCGAGGTCGAAATCGTTCTTCTCGTCCGGCGTGAAGTTCAGCGTAATGCCACCGTTACGCATTTTCTGCTCGTTATAGCCGTTCACGATTTTATCTTCGGCGCGGCGTGACAACAGCCCCGTCACTTTTGCGCCCAGCAGTCCGTCGATCAGGGGACCAGAGGCGTAGGCGTTGGTCTGGAAGATATCGCCGGAATCATGGTTTTCCTGGAAGGTTGCATCGCCATGCAACGAACCGGTCCAGGCTTTGGTGTTCGAGACTTTTTTGGTAATGACGTTAATGACGCCACCCATCGCATCGGAGCCGTAAAGCGAGGACATCGGGCCGCGGATGACCTCGATGCGCTCAATGGACTCCAGCGGCGGCAGCCAGCCTTGTTCAATACCCGAGTTGTCGCTGTTGGGGCGGGTGCTTCGCGTACTGACGCGTTTGCCGTTCACCAGGAACAGGGTGTACTGAGAGGCCATGCCGCGAATACTGATATCACTGCTGCTCCCGCCGCCAGTGACGACAACGCCCGGGACGTCTCTCAGGGCATCGGTAACATCACGGTAGGCTTTATCTTCAATCTGCTGTTTTGAAATCACAGAGATGGAGGCGGGGGCATTCTGGATTTTTTGTTCAAAACCCGTCGCGGTGACGACAACGGTGTCCTGATCGGCTGCGTGAACGAAGGGGGAACATGTGGCAGCGCCAATGGCGACGGCCAGGAGCTTAATGCGCGGTATTGTCATTTGTACATTCCGTATATAAATGAATAAAACTCCATCGGGATAACCCTGAGAACTGTATGATTTTGTCTTGTAAGAACTCTTTGAGATGGAGAAGAGCCTGGAATTGTACAAAAGAATGTAGAATTGTAAACACAAATGATAATTGAAATCATTTGTGTTTGAGTGAGGGCGACGGAAAACAGGCTGGATTCAAGAGGATAGAAGTATGTAAAGAGGGGGAGGGGAATGACCCGGCAGGCAGGAGGCGCTACCGGGCAAAAGGCGGAACTTACCTGAACAGATGCTCCGCATGGAAGCGGAGATGATCCTCAATAAAGGACGCCATGAAGTAATAGCTGTGGTCGTATCCCGGCTGAATGCGCAGCGTCAGCGGCCAGTCCTTCTGGCGCGCGGCTTCCGCCAGCACCGCAGGCTGTAACTGCCCGGCGAGGAACTGATCGGCATCACCCTGATCCACCAGCATCGGGATAGCGTCTTCTGGCTGGCTTGCCAGCATCAGCGCGCAGCTGTCCCATTCCTGCCATTTTTCTGCATCTTCACCCAGATAGTGCGTAAAAGCTTTTTGCCCCCATGGCACCTGCGTTGGGTTAACAATCGGCGCAAATGCGGACACGCTGGTGTATTTCCCCGGATTTTTCAGCGCCATTATCAGCGCCCCGTGGCCACCCATTGAATGTCCGCTTATCGCGCAGCGCTCGCTGACCGCGAACTGAGAGTGCACCAGGGCAGGCAGTTCATCGCGAATGTAGTCATACATGCGGTAATGGCTCGCCCACGGCTGCTCGGTGGCGTTGAGATAAAATCCGGCGCCTTTACCTAAATCGTAACCGGCATCGTCGGCCACGTCATCGCCACGCGGGCTGGTATCTGGCATCACCAGCGCAATGCCCAGTTCGGCGGCAATACGCTGGGCACCCGCTTTGGTGGTGAAGTTTTCGTCGTTGCAGGTCAGGCCTGAAAGCCAGTACAGCACCGGTGGATTGTCCGCAGGGGGCAGGAAAATGCTGAACGTCATAGCACAATTCAGCGCGGTGGAGTCGTGCCGCCAGCGCTGCTGTCGACCTTCAAAACAACGATGCTCTTCGAGCAGTTCCATGCAGGGCTCCTTATACGAAAGACTATTCATAAAACGCATAATACAGAGTTTTCATTGACCTGTGAGCAACTTTCACTTTCGCAGGACGGCGAGATGTTGCATCATTAATTTACTTTTCTTTAACAATTGGAGCGATCATGGCGCTGCGTATCGCGCTCAGCGGATTTGTGGTTCTGGTCGTGGCGATGGGGATAGGGCGCTTCGCCTTCACGCCTCAGGTGCCGCTGATGATGGCCGCCGGGCAACTCACGCTCACCAGCGCGGGGCTGGTGGCGGCAATGAACTATCTGGGTTATCTGGTAGGGGCATGGGATGCCATGCGCGCCCATCGCTTCGTTGAAACACGTCTCTGGCTTGGCATCATTGGCGCGGTGGCGCTGACGCTGCTCTCCGCGGCGGCAGAGAATGCCGTCGTTCACGGCCTGCTGCGCTTTGTGATTGGCTGCATGAGCGGCTGGTCGATGGTGCTGATTGCCGCCTGGACCAACGAGCGGCTGGGGCAGCTGGGCAAACCGGGGCTAAGTGCGGCCGTCTTTGCCGGACCCGGGGCAGGCATTGCCCTGAGCGGCCTGCTGGCGGTCTATATTCAGGCGAAAACCTTGTCCGCCGGGGCGGCATGGCAAATCTACGGCGTACTGGCGCTGGTGCTGATTGTGCTGGTGGCGCGCTACCTGCCGCGCGCGGGTCAGCTTCATCGCCCTGGTACCGCGCCTGAGCCGTTGCTGCTGACTGCGGATCTCAGGCGTCTGGTCTGGAGCTACAGCCTGGCAGGATTCGGCTATATCCTCCCGGCGACCTTTTTATCGCAAATGGCGGCGGTGCGTTTTCCCGGCAGCCTGTTTGCCCAGTTTGTCTGGCCGATATTTGGCGCCGCCTCGGTGGTGGGAATTGCGCTCAGTATTGCCCTGCGGCATACATCAAGCGCTAACCGCAGGCTGGCGATAGTTCTCTGGTTACAGGGGATTGGCGTGCTGGCGGCCTGGCTGCTGCCGGGCATAGGCGGCTTGCTGACGGGTGGGCTACTGGTAGGCGGCGGATTCCTCTGCGCCGTGCAGCTCTCTCTTTTGTACGGTCGCGAGCTGGCGCCAGACCATACGCGTTATATGGCGGGACTGCTCACCACCGGGTATGCCATTGGTCAGCTGGTGGGTCCGGTCACGTCGGCACTGTCGACCTGGCTCACGCACCGGCTGGAACCTGCGCTGGGGCTGGCGGGGATCGCGCTGTTCGTTGGCGGAGCGTTAGTCTGGAACCGTCAGGCTGAAAGGCAACAGCAATTGCAATAATTATCGTCGTGAATACTGGATTATGTGCGTCGCCTCACGCACAATGAGCGCACACTTTTGCCACAACGAGGGCAAAAGACGCCACACCTGCAGGAGAAAAGAATGTCATCACTCAGTAAAGAAGCAGCCCTTGTCCATGAAGCGCTGGTTGCGCGCGGTCTTGAAACGCCACTGCGCCCGCCCGTGCAGGAACTGGACAATGATACCCGCAAGCGTCTGATCGCCGGCCATATGACGGAGATCATGCAACTGCTGAATCTCGATCTGAGCGACGACAGCCTGATGGAGACGCCGCACCGCATCGCGAAGATGTACGTCGACGAAATTTTCTCCGGCCTGGATTACGCGAACTTCCCGAAAATCACCGTCATTGAAAATAAGATGAAGGTCGATGAGATGGTGACGGTACGCGATATCACGCTGACCAGCACCTGCGAGCATCACTTTGTGACCATCGATGGTAAAGCGACGGTGGCCTATATTCCAAAAGATACGGTCATTGGCCTGTCCAAGATCAACCGCATCGTGCAGTTCTTTGCCCAGCGTCCGCAGGTGCAGGAACGTCTGACGCAGCAGATCCTGACCGCACTGCAAACTCTGTTGGGTACTAACAACGTGGCGGTGTCGATCGACGCGGTGCACTACTGCGTGAAAGCGCGCGGCGTGCGTGATGCAACCAGCGCAACCACCACCACTTCGCTGGGCGGCCTGTTCAAATCGAGCCAGAACACCCGCCAGGAGTTCCTGCGCGCCGTGCGTCACCACAACTAATCAGACAGGGCAGGGACCATGGAGCGAAACGTCACGCTCGATTTTGTACGCGGCGTCGCCATTCTCGGTATCCTGCTGCTGAATATCAGCGCCTTCGGCCTGCCGAAGGCCGCCTATCTGAATCCTGCGTGGTATGGCGACATCACGCGCAGCGACGCCTGGACGTGGGCAATCCTCGATCTCTTTGCACAGGTTAAATTCCTGACCCTCTTTGCGCTTCTGTTTGGCGCGGGACTTCAGCTTCTCCTCAAACGCGGTACGCGCTGGATCCAGTCGCGTTTAACGCTGCTGGTTATCCTCGGCTTTATTCATGGGCTACTTTTCTGGGACGGCGATATCCTGCTCGCGTATGGTCTGGTGGGCCTGATTTGCTGGCGGCTGATCCGCGACGCGCCCGGTGTGAAAAGCCTGTTTAACACCGGCGTGATGCTCTATGTCATGGGACTGGCCGTGTTATTGCTGCTTGGCATGATTGCCGATGATTCCACCCGTCGTTCATGGGTCCCGGATGCGGCCAACCTGCAATATGAGCAGTTCTGGAAGCTGAAAGGCGGCATGGAAGCGATAGGCAACCGGGCCGATATGCTCGGCGATAACCTGCTGGCGCTGGGCGCGCAATACGGCTGGCAGCTGGCGGGGATGATGCTGATGGGCGCAGCCCTGATGCGCACCGGCTGGCTGAAAGGGGAATTTAGCCTGCGACACTATCGTCGCACGGGAGCAGGGCTGGTGCTGCTCGGCGTGATCATCAACCTCCCGGCGGTGATGATGCAGTGGCATCTTCAATGGGATTACCGCTGGTGTGCGTTCCTGTTGCAGGTGCCGCGCGAACTGAGCGCGCCGTTCCAGACCATTGGCTATGCGGCGTTGATCTATGGCTTCTGGCCCCAGCTTTCTCGCCTGTGGATCGTCAGTGCGGTGGCCTGTGTTGGACGGATGGCGTTAAGCAATTACATTCTGCAAACGCTGATATGCACCACGCTTTTCTACCGATTCGGCCTGTTTATGAAATTCGACCGCCTGACGCTGCTGGCGTTTGTTATTCCGGTCTGGATTGTTAACGTGGTGTTTTCGGTTGTCTGGCTGCGTTTTTTCCGCCAGGGCCCGCTGGAATGGGCATGGCGACGGTTAACCGCCCGTGCTTCGGGCGTGTCATTGCGTAATACATCCAGATAACGATCTGGATCACAATCATTAACAAAACGGATGTAAGCGTTTTCATCTGTGTGAGCTTCTTCACGTAGTCTCCTCTCTCTCGCTGCCAGAATAGCCACCTTGCTAAACACAGGGGGTGTCTGTGAGTTGCTGCAATCCTTTAAAGGGTGGTGAATATGATCACCATTCGTGACGTCGCCCGCCAGGCGGGTGTTTCTGTTGCTACTGTCTCCCGCGTGCTGAACAACAGTGCGCTGGTCAGCCCTGAAACGCGTGAAACCGTAATGAAAGCCGTGACCCAACTGGGATACCGGCCAAACGCCAATGCCCAGGCGCTGGCGACGCAGGTCAGCGATACCATTGGCGTAGTGGTGATGGACGTGTCGGACGCCTTCTTCGGCGCGCTGGTCAAAGCGGTGGACGTCGTTGCCCAGCAGCACCAGAAATATGTGCTGATTGGCAACAGCTATCACGAGGCTGAAAAAGAGCGTTATGCCATTGAGGTACTGATCCGCCAGCGCTGTAACGCCCTGATTGTGCACTCTAAAGCCCTGAGCGATGAAGAGCTGGCCGGGTTTATGGAGCAGATCCCCGGCATGGTGCTGATCAACCGTATCGTCCCCGGCTACGCGCACCGCTGCGTCGGTCTGGATAACAGCAGCGGCGCGATGATGGCGACGCGGATGCTCATCAGCAACGGCCATCAGCGCATTGGTTATCTGGCCTCCAGCCACGGTATTGAAGACGACATGATGCGCCGCGAGGGCTGGCAAAACGCCCTGAAAGAGCAGGGCATCGCGCCGCTGGAAAGCTGGGTAGGTACCGGTTCGCCGGACATGCAGGGCGGTGAAGCGGCAATGGTGGAACTGCTGGGGCGTAATCTTCAGCTGACGGCCGTGTTTGCCTATAACGACAGCATGGCGGCAGGTGCGCTTACCGCGCTGAAAGATAATGGCATTGCGGTGCCGCAGCATTTATCGCTGATCGGTTTTGATGATATCCCCATTGCCCGTTACACCGATCCGCAGCTGACAACAGTGCGTTACCCCATTGCGTCGATGGCGAAACTGGCGACAGAGCTGGCGTTACAGGGGGCGGCAGGGCTGTTAGATCCTGACGCAACGCATTGTTTTATGCCGACTTTAGTACGCCGCCATTCGGTCGCTATCCGGCAAACTGTGGCTCCGATCACTAACTGAAAACATCACGTGATGTAACCGTTTTCAATCTGTGAGTAAATTCACAGTATCTTAACAAGCCGCTGTCTATGATGTCAGCGTTTTAGGGGCTGAAACACAATGTAACGGTGATTATTCACTTTTACCGTTACCAGAATGCCTCAAACAACGAATAAAACGCATTTCTGGAGCGTTACCGAACACGGAAGCTGGACATTTTATAAGTGAACTTCGGCGATCAGTAACGTTTTATTAACATCTGCCCGCCGACCGTTTTCCACAAGAACTACCCTGCATAAAAAAAACCGGAGATACCATGAATAAGAAGGTGTTGACTCTGTCTGCTGTCATGGCAAGCATGCTTTTTGGCGCAGCAGCACACGCAGCGGATACCCGTATTGGCGTGACTATCTATAAATACGACGACAACTTCATGTCCGTTGTGCGTAAAGCAATTGAAAAAGATGCTAAATCAGCGCCAGACGTGCAGCTGCTGATGAATGACTCCCAGAATGACCAGTCCAAACAGAACGATCAGATTGACGTTCTTCTGGCAAAAGGCGTGAAAGCGCTGGCTATCAACCTGGTTGACCCGGCTGCGGCAGGTACGGTGATCGAGAAAGCGCGCGGCCAGAACGTGCCAATTGTCTTCTTCAACAAAGAACCTTCCCGTAAGGCGCTGGACAGCTACGACAAAGCGTATTACGTGGGTACCGACTCCAAAGAGTCCGGGATTATCCAGGGCGATCTGATTGCGAAACACTGGGCGGCGAACCCAAACTGGGATCTGAACAAAGATGGTCAGATTCAGTTCGTTCTTCTGAAAGGCGAACCGGGCCATCCGGATGCTGAAGCACGTACCACCTACGTTATTAAAGAGCTGAACGACAAGGGCCTGAAAACCCAGCAGCTGGCGTTAGACACCGCAATGTGGGACACCGCTCAGGCGAAAGATAAGATGGATGCGTGGCTGTCCGGCCCTAACGCCAACAAAATTGAAGTGGTCATCGCCAACAACGATGCAATGGCAATGGGGGCGGTAGAAGCGCTGAAAGCCCACAACAAATCCGCCATTCCTGTATTCGGTGTGGATGCCCTGCCAGAAGCGCTGGCGCTGGTGAAATCTGGCGCGATGGCCGGTACCGTACTGAACGATGCCAACAACCAGGCGAAAGCCACCTTCGATCTGGCGAAAAACCTGGCCGATGGTAAAGGCGCCGCTGACGGGACTAACTGGAAAATTGACAACAAAATCGTTCGCGTTCCTTACGTGGGCGTAGACCAGTCCAACCTGGCTGAGTTTATCGGTAAATAAGTTATCTGCATTGTCTTCACTGGGCGCAATTCGTTGCGCCCTTTTATAACGCGATATGCGAGGCCAACAAGGTATAATTATGGTCAGCACAACTACTCAGTCGTCCGGTGAATACTTGTTGGAAATGACCGGTGTCAACAAGTCATTCCCCGGTGTTAAGGCGCTCGATAATGTTAATTTAAAAGTTCGTCCTCACTCTATTCATGCACTTATGGGTGAAAACGGGGCGGGTAAATCAACATTATTAAAATGCCTTTTTGGGATCTATCAAAAAGATTCTGGCAGCATTCTTTTTCAGGGAAAAGAGATCGACTTCCATTCAGCGAAAGAAGCGCTGGAGAACGGTATCTCGATGGTACACCAGGAATTAAACCTGGTTCTGCAACGTTCAGTTATGGATAATATGTGGTTGGGTCGTTATCCAACCAAAGGTGTCTTTGTCGATCAGGATAAAATGTATCGCGACACCAAAGCCATTTTTGATGAGCTGGATATTGATATCGACCCGCGCGCCCGCGTCGGGACATTATCCGTTTCCCAGATGCAGATGATCGAAATTGCCAAAGCGTTCTCCTATGATGCGAAAATCGTGATCATGGATGAACCGACATCGTCATTAACGGAAAAAGAGGTTAACCACCTTTTTACCATTATTCGTAAGCTGAAAGATCGCGGCTGCGGCATTGTCTATATCTCACATAAAATGGAAGAGATCTTCCAGCTGTGCGATGAAATCACCATCCTGCGCGACGGCCAGTGGATTGCCACCCAGCCGCTGGAAGGGCTGGACATGGACAAGATTATCGCCATGATGGTTGGCCGTTCCCTGAACCAGCGCTTCCCGGATAAAGAAAACAAGCCAGGCGAAGTGATTCTGGAGGTGCGTAACCTGACCTCGCTGCGTCAGCCGTCTATCCGCGATGTCTCTTTCGATCTGCACAAGGGGGAGATCCTTGGTATCGCAGGGCTGGTGGGCGCTAAGCGCACCGATATCGTGGAAACCCTGTTTGGTATCCGTGAGAAAGCCGAAGGCACCATTACGCTGCACGGTAAGAAGATCAACAACCACAACGCCAACGAAGCCATTAATAATGGCTTTGCGCTGGTGACGGAAGAGCGTCGTTCCACCGGTATTTACGCTTATCTGGATATTAACTTTAACTCGTTAATTTCTAATATTCGCAATTACAAAAACAAAGTCGGGCTGCTGGATAATTCCCGCATGAAGAGCGATACCCAGTGGGTGATTGACTCCATGCGCGTGAAAACGCCGGGCCACCGCACGCAAATTGGCTCACTCTCGGGAGGGAACCAGCAGAAAGTCATTATTGGTCGCTGGCTATTAACCCAGCCTGAAATTCTGATGCTGGATGAACCTACGCGCGGTATCGACGTGGGTGCAAAATTTGAGATCTACCAGCTGATCGCCGAGCTGGCGAAAAAAGATAAAGGGATCATTATTATTTCTTCCGAAATGCCGGAATTGTTAGGGATCACAGACCGTATTCTGGTTATGAGCAATGGTCTCGTTGCCGGTATTGTTGAAACCAAAACGACAACGCAAAACGAAATTTTGCGTCTTGCGTCTTTGCACCTTTAAGATCAGGGGCTCCTCATGAGTGCGTTAAATAAAAAAAGTTTTCTCACTTATCTGAAAGAAGGCGGTATTTACGTTGTTCTTTTAGTCTTGCTGGCGATTATTATTTTCCAGGACCCTACGTTCTTAAGTCTGCTGAACTTGAGTAACATTCTGACCCAGTCTTCCGTCCGTATTATTATCGCGCTTGGCGTGGCGGGGCTTATCGTTACCCAGGGGACTGACCTTTCGGCAGGGCGCCAGGTGGGTCTGGCGGCGGTCATTGCGGCAACCCTGTTGCAGTCGATGGAAAACGCCAACAAGGTGTTCCCGGAGATGGCGACCATGCCGATTTTCGTGGTGATCCTGATCGTGTGCGCCATCGGCGCGGTAATTGGCCTGATTAACGGCATCATCATTGCTTACCTGAACGTGACGCCATTCATCACCACGCTGGGCACGATGATCATCGTTTATGGTATCAACTCCCTGTACTACGATTTCGTCGGCGCGTCTCCAATCTCTGGCTTCGACAGCGGCTTCTCGACCTTCACGCAGGGGTTTGTTGCGCTGGGCAGCTTCCGTCTCTCCTACATCACCTTCTATGCGCTGATTGCCGTGGCGTTCGTCTGGATCCTGTGGAACAAAACCCGCTTCGGTAAAAACATCTTTGCTATCGGCGGTAACCCGGAAGCGGCGAAAGTCTCCGGGGTCAACGTGGCTCTGAACCTGCTGATGATTTATGCCCTGTCCGGTGTGTTCTACGCCTTCGGCGGGATGCTGGAAGCAGGCCGTATCGGCTCTGCAACCAACAACCTCGGCTTTATGTATGAACTGGATGCGATTGCGGCCTGCGTGGTTGGCGGCGTCTCCTTCAGCGGCGGCGTGGGGACCGTGCTGGGCGTGGTGACCGGTGTGATCATCTTCACCGTTATCAACTACGGCCTGACCTACATCGGCGTGAACCCGTACTGGCAGTACATCATCAAGGGCGCCATCATCATCTTCGCGGTTGCGCTGGATTCACTGAAGTACGCGCGTAAGAAGTAAGATCTTCAGAATGAAAAGGCCCGCTCACGTAGCGGGCCTTTTTTTGCCCGGTGGCGCGACGCGTACCGGGCCTACAAAATCGCGATCGTAGGTCGGGTAAGGCGAAGCCGCCACCCGACAAAGTTATTACTTCTTCTGAATTTCCAGCAACTGCTCTGGCGTTACCGCCGGATAACCCTGCGCATCCTCCGGCACTTCGTGCATCGTTGGGATCGGCACCAGCGGGCCTAAAAAGCGCGGTTCACGTTTGAATAAGTACAGGTCAGCCAGCGCGCCAAAACGAGCGCCAAACTCACGTACGCGCACGCTCAGCATATCCTTTGGCGATGGCACCGCATAACACTGCGCCTGAATGCCCATATGCAGGGCGATAAACAGCGCCCGCTCGCAGTGGAAACGCTGGGTAATGATGATGAAATCATTGGTGTCGAACACCTTGCGGGTACGCACGATGGAATCAAGCGTGCGGAATCCGGCGTAGTCGAGCACGATATCAGCCGGGTCGACGCCTGCGGCAATCAGATCTTTGCGCATCGTCACCGGCTCGTTATAGCTTTGCAGCGCGTTATCGCCGCTCAGCAGCAGATAGTTCACCTTGCCGCTGTTATAGGCGTTCAGCGCGCCCTGAATACGATACCGGTAATACTGATTTATGACGCCGGTGCGGTAATACTTGGCGGTGCCAAGCACCACGCCAACCTGACGGTAGGGGAGATCCTGTAGGTCATCAAAAATGTAGGGGGCTGTTTTCCAGCTCATCCAGCGGTCGAGACCCAGCACGATCAACAGCAGTATGCCGACCAGGACAGACAGGCTGTAAAACACGCGCTTTAACATGCAGATGGCTCGTACCGATGATGAAATTTCCCTCAGGGTACTGTACCCGCCTGGTTAGCGCAAGAAACAGCGATTCAACTGAGGGGTTTTTCGTCAGACTGGCGGGCAACGCTGCCCGCCGAACAGATTATGCCAGCAGCACGCGGTCGATGGTTGAACAGCCCAGCGCTTTCAGCGTGGCTGCGGTCGCGTCCCACTGGATCAGCGGCGCATCGGCCTTTTCAGCCAGGATTGCACGCTGAATATCCGGGTAGTCATACCCGTTCAGGCTAAGCAGGTTCAGGGCACCCTGGAGCGGAGGCAGCGTCGGGTTAAACGCGGCGTTCTCTGCATAGCTGCCGGTGAAGATGCGGCTGTCGCGGCACTGAAGGGCGACGCCGCTTGGAGATTTGCTGTATGGCGTGTGGCTTTTATTGGCAGCGGCAATGGCCGCTTCGCTCAGCTCATCCCCCGAGAGCGCATAACCGTGGTCCTGCTCGTCCATCAGCAGGGTTTTGATCTCAAGATCTTTCGGGCCGAAAGCATCCGGCAGGTAATCACCCAGCGTATGCGGTGCGCGTCCCGGCAGGTTGATACGCAGTTCAAGACCGCTGTTCAGCTCATTCATAAACTGGCGGCAGTGGCCGCAAGGGGTATAGTTGACGGTGATGGCGCGCAGGGCTTTTTCGCCGCGTAGCCAGGCGTGACTGATGGCGCTCTGCTCCGCGTGGACGGTTTGCTGCATGGTCGCACCGAGAAACTCCATGTTTCCGCCGAAGTACCAGGTCCCGCTCACGCCGCGCGCAATTGCGCCTACGTTAAAATGGGAAAGGTCAGCGCGGGCGCAGGCAGCCGCCAGGGGCAGCATGGCGAAAGCCAGCGCGTCTTCGTCCAGCCCCGTTGCCTGTTTAAGGGTCGTGACCTGATCTGCCGTCAGCAGGGCGGGGAAATGCACATCCGCCAGAACCGGAGCCAGGGCTGATTGCAAATTCTCTGCAAGCTGAGAGAAAGCAGCTTGAAAACGTGGATGCATGACGTTGCCTCATCAAGGTTAATGGATCGGTAGTGTACGGAGCCGTACGGCCTTTATATGTGATCCAAGTCTCATTATGTGTGCAACTTATGAAATGAAAATGAAATTTGCGCGACGCATCGCAAATTTTAGCCCATGACTGCCAGAATAATCGGGAAGATAAACGGCGCGACCAGGGAAGTGATAATCCCGCAGATCACCAGCGCCAGCGAGCTGAATGCTCCTTCCTGATAATCGAGTTCCGCGCAGCGTGCGGTGCCCAGCGCGTGCGAGGCGGTACCCATCGCCAGACCGCGTGCCGCTTTGGTCCGAATTTTCATGATATTCAGCAGCGTATGACCAAACACCGCGCCCAGGATACCGACAAAAATCACGCACACGGCGCTAATGGCCGGAATGCCCCCGATGCTGCCGCCCACGGCCATGGCAATCGGCGTGGTGACGGATTTAGGCAGGATAGAGGCGGCGATCTGCGGCGACGCGCCCATCAATAAGGCCACCGAGGTGCCGGTGATCATCGCAACAAGGCTACCCACAAAGCAGATGGTAATGATGGATTTCCAGCGCGCGCGGATCTGATGCAGTTGCTCATATAAAGGAAACGCCAGCGCCACCACGGCAGGCTGCAACAAATCATTGAGGATCTTGCTCCCGGCAAAGTAACGCTCATAAGGAATGCCGGTGAGCAGCAGAAAAGGAATAATCACCACCATGGCGACCAGCAGCGGGTTCAGCAACGGCATTTTGAAACGCACCGCAAGCTTACGCGCAGCAAAGAACACCACCAGGGTTAACGGCAGGGACCACCAGATATTCGCCATCATTTTTTTGTTTTCTCCCCGACGACCTTACGTTCGCCATGCACAATGTGTGAACTCCAGCTGACGACCATGAAAACCACCAGCGTACTGATGGCGCAGGAGACCACAATCGGGCCGAACTGCGCTTTAAGCACATCGTAATACTGCATAACCCCAACGCCGATAGGCACAAAAAGCAGAGCCATATAGCGAATGAGAACGAAGCACCCTGGGTTGACCCATTTCGCGGGCAGCACCTGTAATGCCAGCAGCACAAACAGGATCAGCATGCCGATAATGCTGCCGGGTATCGTAATCGGCAGCAGCGAAGCGATAAAAATACCGGCGTACAGGCAGGCATAAATCAGGACGAAGGCGCGAAGGTATTGCCAGATAGTATTCAGTGATTTGCTCATGGTGAAAGTCCTTGCTGAGACGTATTCATCATACAATTAAACCTGAAAATGTGCCACGGATCACATCATGAATTTTGGGCATACCAGACATTCCGCAATGGAACGCCGGGCTTTCAACATACATAGAGAGCAGCTACTATAGCGCGTCTTTTTTCACAGGTACTCAGAATGCGTGTTTTACTGGCCCCGATGGAAGGCGTGCTCGACTCTCTCGTGCGCGACCTGCTTACCGAGGTAAACGATTACGATCTCTGCGTGACGGAGTTTCTGCGCGTGGTCGATATGTTGCTGCCAGAAAAATCATTTTATCGTCTCTGCCCGGAACTGCATCGTCAGAGCCGCACGCCGTCCGGTACGCTGGTGCGTGTCCAGCTGCTCGGCCAATATCCTGAGTGGCTGGCTGAAAACGCCGCCCGCGCGGTAGCGCTTGGCTCGTACGGCGTCGATCTTAACTGCGGCTGTCCTTCAAAGCTGGTCAACGGCAGCGGCGGGGGGGCGACGCTACTTAAAGATCCGGAGCTGATTTATCGCGGCGCAAAGGCCATGCGTGAGGCGGTGCCATCGCACCTGCCGGTAACGGTCAAAGTGCGTCTGGGATGGGACAGCGACGATAAGCAGTTTGAAATTGCTGACGCGGTGCAGCAGGCGGGCGCCACCGAGCTGGTGGTGCACGGGCGAACCAAAGAGGATGGTTATAAAGCCGAGCGCATTAACTGGCAGGCGATTGGCGAGATCCGCAAACGGCTTACGATCCCGGTGATTGCCAACGGCGAAATCTGGGATTACGAGAGCGCACAGGCCTGCCTCAAAGAGACCGGCTGTAATGCCGTGATGATTGGCCGCGGTGCGCTGAACGTGCCGAACCTCAGCCGGGTGGTGAAATATAATGAGCCGCGGATGCCGTGGGCGGATGTGGTGAAACTACTGCAAAAATACACGCGGCTGGAAAAGCAGGGCGATACCGGCTTGTATCACGTCGCACGCATTAAACAGTGGCTGAGTTATTTGCGTAAAGAGTACGACGACGCGCTGGGATTATTTCAGGAGATCCGTACGTTACAGACGTCTGCGGATATTGCCCGGGTGATCCAGTCGAAGTCCTGAGCGAAGTGTAAAGCGTTTGCCCGGCGCGGAGCCGGGCAACAGAATCAGAAAATCATTTTGAATACGCCGGTTACCACCAGCAGCCCTATCAGAAATATAATCAAAATAACCCACAATAATATTTTCATTCGCCTCTCCTGCGTATGTCTGTCGAAGTAAGTGTAGCAGTCAATTTATAATTAGCATGAATACATGAATTTAAATCATTTTCTTGGGGAATAAATTTCCGGATATGAAAATGTATAACAATATGCGGATTGCCACGCGTTACTAAAAAATGGAACGTCAGTAAGCGTAAGTTGCGCCTTTATTTTTTTGAGTTCATGGCGTAATGAAACGTTCTCTTACTTTATCTCTGAGTGCTCCTCTTATTTTTATGCTGGCCGCCTGCGCGCCGGAGCATGCCACGGTGTCTCCAGTGAAAACGCAAGCCGCCGCCGCCGCTGTAAATACCCAACTGCGTCATGCCGACTGGCCAAAAAGCGAATGGTGGAAAGACTTTAACGACCCCCAGCTCAACGCGCTGATCGCTAAAGCGCTGGCGGATGCGCCAGATATGCAAATTGCCCGTCAGCGTATCACCCTGGCGGAAGCACAGGCGAAAGCCGCTGTCGCGGCTGAAGGTCCACAGCTTGATTTTTCCGCAGATGTTGAACGGCAAAAGATGTCGGCAGAGGGGCTGATGGGGCCATTCGCCCTGACCGACCCGGCGGCGGGGACCACCGGCCCCTGGTACACCAACGGCACCTTTGGTCTGACGGCGGGTTGGGATCTGGATTTATGGGGTAAAAACCGTGCCCAAATTGAGGCCCGCATCGGTAAGGTGAATGCGCAAAAAGCGGAGCTGGAGCAGACCCGCCAGCTGCTCGCCAGCAGCGTCGCGCGGCTGTACTGGGACTGGCAGACCGAGGCCGCGGTGGGTGACGTGCTCGCGCAAATCAAACGGGAGCAGGAAAATATCATCGGTGCCGATCGTGATTTTATCAGCACGGCATTACCTCCTCGGTGGAAGGCGTTGAAACAGATATCAATGCCAGCAAAACCGATGAACAGCTCGCTGACGTGCACGGCAAAATGAAGGCCATTGAGGCGCGTCTGAATGCGTTGACTAATACCCCTTCAGTCACGCTCGCCCGGCATGCCTTACCTGACGCAGAGGCATCGCTGCCGTCAACGCTCGGTTATGAACTGCTGGCTCGTCGCCCGGATTTGCAGGAGGCGCACTGGTATATCGAAGCATCCATGAGCGAAGTGGATGCCGCCAGAGCCGCGTTCTACCCTGACATCAACTTGATGGCGTTCTTGCAGCAGGATGCATTGCACCTGAGCGACCTGTTCCGCTCATCTGCGCAGCAAATGGGCGTAACCGCCGGGCTGACGCTGCCAATTTTTGACAGCGGTCGGTTGAATGCGAACCTGGATATCACCCAGGCGCAAAACAACCTCTCCGTGGCGAACTACAACAAGGCTGTAGTAGATGCCGTAAACCAGGTTGCCCGGACAGCCAGCGAAGTGGAAACGCTGACCGCCAAAAATCAACACCAGCAGCAGATCGAAAAAGATGCGGCGCGCGTCGTTGCGCTGGCACAGGCGCGCTTCAGCGCGGGGATCATTGCCGGCTCCCGGGTAAGTGAAGCAAAAATTCCGGCGCTCAAAGAGCGTATTGCCGGGTTGATGCTGAAAGGTCAGTACGTGGATGCCACGCTCCAGCTCACCTCCGCGCTCGGTGGTGGATATCATCACGGCTAACATTGCGCATTATCTATACTTACCTCTTTGCAGATTTTCAGGAGGTGAGTATGACGCGAGTCGCAATTGTTACCGCATCGGATTCAGGAATTGGCAAAACGACGGCCCTGATGCTGGCCGAGCGCGGGTTTGATATCGGGGTGACCTGGCATTCAGATGAGGAAGGGGCGCTGGCAACCTGCCGTGAAATTGAAGCGCGCGGGCAGCGTGCCGAGGCCATTCAACTCAACTTAAGCAATTTGCCGGAAGGCGCAAAGGCCATTGAAACCCTGATTACGCGTTTCGGGCGGCTGGATGTGCTGGTTAACAATGCCGGGGCGATGAATAAAGCGCCATTTCTGGACCTGTCGTTTGACGACTGGCGGCACATATTCACCGTTGACGTGGACGGCGCGTTTCTCTGCTCGCAAATCGCGGCGCGTCAGATGGTAAAGCAGGGGGAAGGGGGGCGAATCGTGAACATCACCTCGGTGCATGAACATACGCCATTGCCGGACGCCAGCGCCTATACGGCGGCCAAACATGCGCTGGGCGGGTTAACAAAGTCGATGGCGCTGGAACTGGTTAAACATAAGATTCTGGTGAACGCCGTTGCGCCTGGTGCGATCGCCACGCCGATGAATGATATGGACGACAGCGAAGTGAAAGAAGGCTCAATGCCGGAAATCCCGCTGGCACGGCCAGGGCATACCAAAGAAATTGCCAGCCTGGTGGCGTGGCTGTGTGACAGCGACGCCAGCTACACCACCGGGCAGTCGTTTATCGTCGACGGCGGTTTTATGCTGGCGAATCCGCAATTTAAGCCGGAAGGGTAGATACCCTTCTCCCTGTGGGGTAGGGTGAGGGCAGCAGGCCGCACTCACTCTTCATCCCGCCGCTTTTCACGATGCTTGAGCCACAGCCGGACCCCAATCACCACCGCAACAACCAGGATCAACCAGGCCCAGTGTTTAAGATGCTGATCGAGGTTATGCAGCCACGGGCCTATCACTTCGCCACCCACGTAGCCAAGCGTGGTGAAAATCAGCGCCCAGGCAATCGCCCCGAGAATGTTCAGCGGCAGGAAGATTTTCGGCGGTAAGCGGCTCGCGCCAATCAGTATTGGCCCGATGATGCGAAAGCCGTACATAAAGCGGGTGCCAATCACAAACAGCCACGGACGTCGCTGGATAAGCCGCTGAGCACGGCGAATTTTCTTTTGATGCCTGGCAAAACGTTGCAAAAGGGTCGGGCCAAAGCGCAACCCCAGGAAGTAGAGCAGCTGATCGCCAATCATACCGCCCAACGCGACGGCGGCGACCACCAGCGAGAATTTCAGCAATCCCTGGTGTGCGGCCACCCCGCCCAGCAGCGTGATGGTTTCGCCTTCCGCCACGCTGCCGATCACCAGCGCGGCGTATCCATATTGTTCAATAAGACCGTTGATATCCATGACGTAAACGTCGTCTCCCTTACTGTGCCTGCGTTAATCATATACCCCATCCATTAACCGCGCGGCAATCAACGGAAATTTCCCACTGTACATAAAATAATCTAAAGCCTGCATTATACTTAAGCTATCGCTGACGGGCCGACAACAAGGGGGCGTTATGAACCATGTCTGGGGACTTTTCTCCCATCCCGATCGTGAAATGCAGGTGATCCGTAACGAGAACGAAACGGTCGCGCATCACTATACCCACCATGTCCTGCTGATGGCAGCGGTGCCGGTGGTCTGCGCGTTTATTGGTACGACGCAAATAGGCTGGAACTTTGGTGACGGCACCGTGGTTCAGCTTTCCTGGTTTACCGGGCTGTACCTGGCCATTCTGTTTTATGGCCTGATGCTGGCCGGGGTGGCGGTGATGGGGCGGGTCATCCACTGGATGGCGCGCAACTATCCGCAGCGCCCGTCGCTGGCACACTGTATGGTCTTCGCCGGATACGTCGCGACCCCGCTGTTTTTAAGCGGTATTGTCGCGCTCTATCCACTGGTCTGGCTGTGCGCGCTGATCGGTACGGTTGCCCTCTTTTACACCGGTTATCTGCTGTATGTAGGGGTGCCAACCTTCCTCAATATCAATAAAGAAGAGGGCCTGAGCTTCTCCAGCTCTACGCTTGCCATCGGCGTGCTGGTCCTTGAGGCGCTACTGGCCCTGACAGTTATTCTTTGGGGTTATGGATACCGTCTCTTCTAAGCTCCCTGCATTGCTGGCGTAAATGCCAGCAATGCAGCATCTGGTTATGATTCTCCGCTGGCGACAACGCACGGTGACCGCTATGATGCCGAAGCCAGCCTGTGTTTATCCGTCGACACAGGCGGTGTACGTCATAACGTGCGTGAATCATTATCAGAAGTCTCATCATGCTGAAATTTCGAGTGTCACTCCTTAGTCTAGCGCTGCTGTTGGGCGTCTCCGCTACCGCGCCAGCCATCGCCAAAACGACCGCAGTCGCCACCGCTGCTGCGCAACCCCAGATTGCGTCCGGCAGCGCGATGATCGTAGACCTGAATACCAACAAGGTGATCTACGCCAGTCACCCGGATCTGGTGCGCCCGATCGCTTCCATAACCAAAGTCATGACCGCGATGGTGGTGCTTGATGCACGACTGCCGCTGGATGAAAAGCTGAAGGTGGATATCAGCCACACGCCAGAGATGAAAGGGATCTACTCTCGCGTGCGTCTGAACAGTGAAATCAGCCGTAAAAATATGCTGCTGCTGGCGCTGATGTCCTCTGAGAACCGCGCGGCGGCAAGCCTTGCTCACCATTATCCTGGTGGTTACGACGCGTTTATCCGCGCGATGAACGCCAAAGCCAAAGCGCTGGGGATGAAAAATACCCATTTCGTGGAGCCAACCGGTCTGTCGATCCATAACGTCTCGACGGCGCGTGATTTAACAAAGCTGCTGATCGCCAGTAAGCAATACCCGCTGATCGGTCAGCTCAGCACCACGCGTGAGGAGATGGCGACATTCTCGAACCCGGCGTATACGCTGCCGTTCCGCAACACTAACCATCTGGTGTATCGCGATAACTGGAATATTCAGTTAACCAAGACCGGATTCACCAATGCGGCAGGGCACTGCCTGGTGATGCGCACCGTGTTTAACGGTAAGCCAGTAGCGCTGGTGGTGATGGATGCCTTCGGCAAATATACCCACTTTGCGGATGCCAGCCGCCTGCGTACCTGGATTGAAACCGGGAAAGTACAGCCGGTGCCGGCTTCAGCGCTGGCGTATAAAAAGCAGAAAGCGGAACAGATGGCGACGGCGCAGAACGATTAGGAAAAAGCAAAACGGTAACGCATGTTACCGTTTTTTATGTTTTCTCCCTCTCCCTGTGGGAGAGGGCCGGGGTGAGGGCACCAGACCGCACTGCGTTTACTCAGGCAGCGTCCAGTCCCCGTCGTTGAGCGGACGCTGCATAATTACCGTGTCCCGCCAGTCGCCTTTCTTATATCCCACACTTCTGAGCTGACCCACCATCTCGAAACCGTGCTTTTTATGCAGCCGTAACGACCCGGGATTATTTTGCCCGTCACCAACCACGGCAATCATCTGCCGCCAGGGTCCTTGTTCACAACGGGCGATCAGTGCCTGGAGTAAGGCCGAGCCAAACCCGCGCCCGGTAGTGCTGGCATCCACATAGATGGATTCCTCAAGGGTGTACCGGTAGGCCTGGCGTGGACGATAAAACGTGGCGTAGCAGTAGCCGACAACAATGCCGCGATACAGCGCAACCAGCCACGGTAAACCGCTGTCGGTCACGCTCTTCATCCGCTGACGCATCTCATCGACGGTGGGAGGAACTTCCTCGAAGGACGCACGGCCATGAAGCACATGCCAGGCGTATATCGCCGAGATGGCATGCGCATCGTCAGGAAGGGCGTCGCGCACCTCGATTTCAGTTTCGGGGAAAGTTTCTACAGCCGACATGTTCTGCCCGCTCCTTGTTTGGAAAGCCAGAGAAACGTTTCTCTGGCAACAGGCAGATACTCTAGTACGTTTGAGGAGAGCTTAACAATCTCTTAAATTTGGCTATATGAGTTCATCAGAGGCTTGCGTATTGTGCTCCTCTGTTTCGGCACTCTCTTTCCAGTATTTCTTCCGCGTTGTCTTACCAATGCCGGGGTTCATACTGTTTGTAGGGTCATTTTTGCGATAAAACTGTTTAAGCGTCTCCGGCGCTTTATACAGGTGTCCCACGTTGTGCTCGGCAGGATATTGCGCGCCACGCTCGTGCAGCAGCGCCAGCATCTGTTCTTTCAGCGCGTGTGCATCAACCCCTTTTTTGACGATGTAATCCTGGTGGAAGACATAGCACATAAAGTGGCCGTAATAGAGCTTATGCACCAGCTTGCTGTCGATCTCCGGCGGCAGATGTTCGAACCACTCGGTATCGTTGCGACGCAGGGCGATATCCAGCGCCAGAATATCCTCCACCTCTTCGGAATGCACCGCCTGATAACGGATAGCAGCACCCGCCGCGGCGAAGCGGTGCAGGAAGGCTTTGCTGCCTTCTTCCGGCGTACAGGCAAAGAAATCCCCGTCGGCGGTTTTGAAGAATTCGGTGAGCCAGCTCTGCGCTTCGGCAATGCCGTCCCCGGCCATTTTCAGCAGCAGGTGGTGCTCATACTTGTCGCGCCAGGTCTTCATCCGCTCCGGTAAATGTGCCGGGAAGACGTTGCCCAGCTTCTGCATAAAGCGGTCGGTGAAGTGCGGTTTGAACAGCGATACTTTCTCCAGCATCGCGTCGGTGCGGCCCTTCATGGTGAAGAAGAACGGCATTTTGTCGGTGCCGAGCTTGTCGATCATCAGGAAGGTATCTTTGCCGTAGCGCTCGGCGATGTCGTAAATGTCCCGGTGCATATACTCGCCCGCCACCGGCAGGTGAGTGAATTCGGCCAGAATATGACGACGGATCTCCGTCAGCACCTCCGGCTGATTAGTGCCGATGTAAAACACCTGCTGCTTTTTCTCTGCCGGGAAGGTATCGAGGCGTACCGCAAAAACGGCCAGCTTGCCCGCGCAGCCGGAGGATTCAAACAGGCGATCCGGATCGGCGTTATAGCGCGCCGGCGTATCGGCATTGATATCGCGCACGCGGGTGATGTAATCGTGGTCATGCGCGTGACGGCCATCGTGCTGAACGTCTTCGTCCTTCACGCGGTCATCGTCAAGTTTGCTGAGGATCTGCTCTGGCGTTACGCCCAGATCGATCCCCAGATGGTTAACCAGCGTCAGCTTGCCGTTTTCATCGATACGGGCGAACAGCGACATTTCCGTGTAAGCCGGGCCGCGCTGCACCAGCGAGCCGCCGGAGTTATTGCAGATCCCACCGATCACCGAGGCGCCAATGCACGATGAGCCGATCACCGAGTGCGGTTCGCGTCCCAGAGGCTTAAGCGCCTTTTCCAGCGAGTAAAGCGTGGTGCCGGGGAAGGCGAGTACCTGCTCGCCCTTGTCCAGCAGGTGCAGTTTGTCGAGGCGCAGGGTGCTGATAATCACGATGTCACGATCGTAATCGTTGCCGTTCGGCGTGGAGCCTTCGGTCAGGCCGGTATTCGCAGCCTGCATTAAAATAATCTTGTCTGCCGCAACGCAGGCGCTGAGCACGCGCCACAGTTCGAGCAACGTACCGGGGAAGACCACCGCCAGCGCGTCGCCCTGGCCGGAGCGAAAGCCCTTACGGTAGCGGGCGGTTTTGGCCGGGTCGGTAAGCAGGTGAGAGTGACCAACCAGGCGCGACAGTTCGTTAATAAATGTAGTGTTATCGTCAGTTCGAACAGAAGACATCTTCCACTCCTTGTGGTGGGGCAAATTTCTCGCTGTAAAGCATAGCGCGATTAGCCGTTGAGCGGTCGGGTATTCATGAGAAAAATCAGAGAATAACCCTGCAAGGTTTTCAGGCTTTGTGGCACACTGCGCTTTTCGCACGGTCTGGCCGGGTGCTTCCCGCGGTTATTGATGAGAGAGAATAACAACATGAAATGGCTATGTTCTGTAGGTGTCGCCGTCAGCCTGGCGCTGCAACCTGCGCTGGCAGAGGATTTGTTTGGTAATCACCCGCTCACGCCCGAAGCCCGCGACGCCTTTGTCACGGATTTACTCAAAAAGATGACGGTCGATGAGAAAATCGGCCAGCTGCGCCTGATCAGCGTCGGCCCGGATAACCCGAAAGAAGCCATTCGCGAGATGATCAAAGACGGGCAGGTAGGGGCCATCTTTAACACCGTCACCCGCCAGGATATCCGCAAGATGCAGGATCAGGTGATGGAACTGAGCCGCCTGAAAATCCCGCTGTTCTTCGCTTATGACGTGGTGCACGGCCAGCGTACCGTCTTCCCGATTAGCCTCGGCTTAGCCTCCTCTTTTAATCTTGATGCGGTGAAAACCGTCGGGCGCGTATCGGCATATGAAGCCGCAGACGACGGCCTGAACATGACCTGGGCGCCGATGGTTGACGTCTCCCGCGATCCGCGCTGGGGCCGCGCTTCGGAGGGCTTCGGGGAAGACACGTATTTAACCGCCACGATGGGCAAAACCATGGTGGAAGCGATGCAGGGCAAAAGTCCGGCAGATCGTTACTCGGTGATGACCAGCGTCAAGCACTTCGCCGCCTACGGCGCGGTGGAGGGTGGTAAAGAGTACAACACCGTCGACATGAGCCCACAGCGCCTGTTTAACGACTACATGCCGCCATACAAGGCAGGGCTGGATGCGGGCAGCGGGGCGGTGATGGTAGCGCTGAACTCTCTCAACGGCACGCCCGCCACCTCCGATTCGTGGCTGCTGAAAGACGTGTTGCGCGACCAGTGGGGCTTCAAGGGCATCACCGTGTCTGACCATGGCGCGATTAAAGAGCTGATCAAACACGGCACGGCGTCTGACCCGGAAGATGCGGTACGCGTGGCGCTCAAGTCCGGCATCAACATGAGCATGAGCGATGAGTACTACAGCAAATACCTGCCGGGGCTGGTGAAGAGCGGCAAAGTGACGATGGCAGAGCTGGACGACGCCGCCCGCCACGTGCTGAACGTGAAATATGACATGGGGCTGTTTAACGATCCGTACAGCCATCTGGGGCCGAAGGATTCAGACCCGGCGGACACCAACGCCGAAAGCCGTCTGCACCGTAAAGAAGCCCGGGAAGTAGCGCGCGAAAGCCTGGTACTGCTGAAAAACCGTCTCGACACGCTGCCGCTGAAGAAATCCGGCACCATTGCCGTGGTCGGTCCGCTGGCCGACAGCAAGCGTGACGTCATGGGCAGCTGGTCCGCCGCAGGCGTGGCGGATCAATCCGTTACGGTGCTGACCGGCATTAAGAGCGCCGTGGGTGATAATGCAAAAGTGGTTTACGCCAAAGGCGCGAACGTCACCGACGATAAAGACATCGTGACCTTCCTCAACCAGTACGAGGAAGCGGTGAAGGTGGATCCGCGCACGCCGAAAGAGATGATCGACGAAGCGGTTAACGCCGCGAAGCAGTCCGACGTGGTGGTCGCGGTGGTGGGTGAAGCGCAGGGGATGGCGCACGAAGCCTCCAGCCGGACCGATATTACCATTCCGCAGAGCCAGCGCGATCTGATCGCGGCCCTGAAAGCCACCGGCAAGCCGCTGGTGCTGGTGCTGATGAACGGGCGTCCGCTGGCGCTGGTGAAAGAAGATCAGCAGGCTGACGCCATTCTGGAAACCTGGTTCGCCGGTACCGAAGGCGGTAATGCCATTGCCGACGTGCTGTTTGGCGATTACAACCCGTCCGGCAAGCTGCCGATGTCCTTCCCGCGCTCCGTCGGGCAGATCCCGGTTTACTACAGCCACCTGAACACCGGTCGCCCGTACAACGCCGACAAGCCGAACAAGTACACGTCCCGTTACTTCGACGAAGCTAACGGCCCGCTCTATCCGTTTGGCTATGGCCTGAGCTACACCACCTTCAAGGTGTCTGACGTCAAAATGTCGGCGCCGACCCTGAAGCGTGACGGCAAAGTGACCGCCAGCGTGGAGGTGACCAACAGCGGGAAACGCGAAGGCGCGACGGTGATCCAGATGTACGTTCAGGACGTCACGGCCTCCATGAGCCGTCCGGTGAAACAGCTGCGCGGCTTCGAGAAGGTCAACCTGAAACCGGGCGAAACCAGAACGGTCAGCTTCCCGATTGACGTGAATGCGCTGAAGTTCTGGAATCAGCAGATGAAATACGATGCCGAGCCTGGCAAATTCAACGTCTTCATCGGCGTGGATTCCGCCCGCGTGAACAAAGCCGAATTCGAACTGCAATAATCTTACCTTCCTCCCCATCCCCCGCCTGGCGGGGGATGCCTCTCATCTTGTACGAAAAACGGTTAAATTCGCTGTTTTAAGCTACGCTTTTCTCTCAAGCCTATGAAAAAGGCCACAAAATAATGAGGAAAGCAGAATGACGATGATTAAGGGGATAACAGGATCGGCGGTGCTTCTGGCGGCGCTGAGCATGCCGCTACAGGCCGCAGAGCCGGTTAAGGTGGGTTCCAAAATTGATACCGAGGGCGCGTTGCTCGGCAATATCATTTTGCAGGTACTCGAAAGCCACGGCGTGAAAACGGTCAATAAAGTACAGCTTGGCACCACACCTGTCGTGCGCGGTGCCATCACCTCCGGCGAGCTGGATATCTACCCGGAATACACCGGCAACGGGGCCTTCTTCTTCAAGGATGAAAACGATCCGGCCTGGAAAAATGCCAAAGCCGGGTACGAAAAAGTCAAAAAGCTGGACGCGGAAAAAAATAAGCTGGTCTGGCTTACCCCGGCACCGGCCAACAACACCTGGACCATCGCGGTGCGTAAAGATATCGCCGAGAAAGGCAAGCTCACCTCGCTTGACGATCTCAGCCGCTACCTGAAAGAGAAGGGCGAGTTTAAGCTCGCGGCCTCGGCAGAGTTTATCGAGCGCGCTGACGCCCTGCCAGCGTTTGAAAAAGCCTATGATTTCAAGCTCGATCAGGCACAACTGCTCTCTCTGGCGGGCGGCGACACGGCGGTGACCATCAAGGCGGCGGCGCAGCAAACCTCCGGCGTCAACGCGGCGATGGCCTACGGCACCGACGGCCCGGTCGCTGCGCTTGGCCTGCAAACCCTGACCGACCCAAAAGGCGTTCAGCCGATTTACGCCCCAACCCCGGTCGTGCGCGAGGCGGTGCTGAAAGCCTACCCGGATATTGCGGAATGGCTCAAACCGGTGTTTGAAAAACTGGATGCGAAAACGCTGCAACAGCTGAATGCCAGCATTGCCGTTGAGGGGCTGGATGCCAAAAAGGTGGCTGCCGACTTCCTGAAACAACAAGGGCTTGTGAAGTAACGGGACAAGGCTGTGCCAATAAAATGCCATAACCGCGTCCTGCTGCTGTTGGCCTGTGTGGCCATTGCGGCGGTCGCGTTACCCTTTGTGAATGTCGCGCCAAACCGTCTGGTGTCGGGCGAACCGCGCGCGCTCTGGCAGATCTGGTCATTTACGCCACTGCTTCTGGGCGCGGCGCTGGCGAGTACTGTTGCCTTAGCCTTCTGGCCGGGGCGTACCGCCCTGTGGCTGACGCTTCTGCTCAGCGAAGCGCTGTTTATCGTGCTGTTCTGGAGCGCGGGACAGGCGGCAACGCAGATGGCCTCGGTTGAAAGCCCGCTGGCGCGCACGTCGATTGGCAGCGGGCTGTGGCTGTGGCTGGCACTTTGTCTGCTGGTCTGTAGCGATGCCATTCGCCGTCTCACGCCGCTACCCGTCTGGCGCTGGCTGCTGAACGCGCAATTCTGGGTTATCCCTCTGCTGATCCTCTTCAGTGGCGATCTGAATCAACTCTCGCTGTTAAAAGAGTACGTCAACCGCCAGGAGGTGTTTGACAACGCGCTGGCGCAACATCTGACGATCCTGTTTGGGACGCTGATCCCGGCGCTGCTGCTGGGCATGCCGCTGGGCATCGGGTGCTACCGGCATCCCAGCCGCCAGGGCGCCGTCTTTACCGTGCTCAACGTTATTCAGACCATCCCCTCCGTTGCCCTGTTTGGCCTGCTGATTGCCCCCCTCGCCGGTCTGGTGAAATCCTTCCCTGCGTTGGCCGCGGCAGGCATTGCCGGAACCGGGCTGACGCCTGCCCTTATCGCCCTTGTGCTGTATGCGCTGCTGCCGCTGGTGCGCGGCGTGGTGGCGGGGTTAAGCCAGGTTCCGCCCGACGTGCTGGAAAGCGCCCATGCGATGGGGATGAGCGCGCGCCAGTGTTTCTGGAAAATACAGCTGCCGCTTGCGCTTCCGCTGCTGGTTCGCAGCCTGCGGGTGGTGACGGTGCAAACCGTGGGGATGGCGGTGATTGCCGCGCTGATTGGGGCGGGCGGCTTTGGGGCACTGGTGTTCCAGGGGCTGCTGAGCAGCGCGCTGGATCTGGTGCTGCTGGGCGTTGTGCCCACGATTGCGCTGGCGGTCGTACTGGATGCATTGTTTGCCCTGTGGCTCGCGCTGCTCAGGAGAAGAGCCAATGATTGAATTTCATGATGTGAGTAAAACCTTTGCGGGCCGTCCGGCGGCAAGCCACCTCAATCTGCATTTTGCCGAGGGGGCGTTCTCGGTATTGATCGGGACGTCGGGGTCGGGAAAATCGACGACGCTGAAGATGATCAATCGGCTGGTGGAACATGACAGCGGGACGATTCGCTTTGCCGGAGAGGAGATCCGCAGCCTGCCGGTGCTGGAGCTGCGGCGGCGTATGGGTTACGCCATTCAGTCCATCGGCCTGTTTCCCCACTGGACGGTGGCGCAGAACATTGCCACCGTGCTACAGCTGGAAAAATGGTCCCGGGGGAAGATCAATGAGCGTGTCGACGAGCTGATGGCGCTGCTGGGCCTGGACGCGTCGCTTCGCGACCGCTATCCGCACCAGCTTTCCGGCGGACAACAGCAGCGGGTTGGGGTGGCGCGCGCGCTGGCCGCTAACCCGCAGGTGCTGCTGATGGATGAGCCCTTCGGCGCGCTGGATCCGGTCACCCGCGGCGCACTTCAGGCGGAGATGAGCCGTATCCACCGTATTCTTGGGCGCACCATCGTGCTGGTGACCCATGATATCGACGAAGCGCTGCGGCTGGCCGACCGTCTGGTACTGATGGATCACGGCGAAGTCGTCCAGCAGGGAACGCCGCTTGAGCTGTTAACCTCGCCGGCAAACGATTTTGTGCGTGAATTTTTTGGCCGCAGCGAGCTGGGCGTCAGGCTGCTCTCGCTGCGTACCGTCAGGGACTATCTGCGTCCGCAGGATGCGCAAATCGGTGGTGAACCGCTGCACGATGGGATGAGCCTGCGCGATGCCCTGTCGGCGTTTGTCGCCCGGCAGTGCGAGGTATTACCCGTTGCGGACGGGCAGGGGACGCCATGCGGGACGATCCATTTTCGCGATCTGCTGGCGGGGGAGGTGACGCGTGAAGTGGGTCCGTGATCCGTTACTCTGGCTGACAGGGCTGTTTATCGCCTTACTCTACCTGATGCCGCACAGCGCGGCGCTGTTTAATGCGCTTATTCCCGGGCTGCCGCGCCCGGTGTACCAGCAGGAGAGCTTTGTTAATCTCACCCTGGCGCACTTCTGGCTGGTGGCGGTGTCAAGCGTGATTGCCATCGTGCTGGGCACAGGCGCCGGTATTGCGGTGACGCGGCCTGCGGGCAGGGAGTTCCGTCCGCTGGTGGAGACCATCGCCGCAACGGGGCAGACCTTCCCGCCGGTGGCCGTGCTGGCGATTGCCGTGCCGGCGATCGGTTTTGGGCAGGAGCCTGCCATCATTGCGCTGATTTTGTACGGCGTGTTGCCCATTCTGCAAGGGACGCTGGCGGGGATTGCGGCGGTGCCTGCATCGGTGCTGAGCGTAGCGGAAGGGATGGGGATGAGCGCCTGGCAGCGGCTGGTGAAGGTCGAACTGCCGCTGGCCGCACCGGTGATTATCGCTGGCGTGCGAACGTCCGTGATTATCAACATTGGTACGGCAACCATCGCCTCGACGGTCGGAGCCAATACGCTGGGAACGCCGATCATTATCGGGTTAAGCGGGTTTAATACGGCTTACATTATTCAGGGAGCGGTTCTGGTTGCGCTGGCGGCGATTGTGGTGGATCGCCTGTTTGAACGCCTGGCCGGATACCTCAGCCAACACCGCCGCGAACAATAAATGAATAACCTGCAAGCATAACGCCACCGATACCGCTGATGGCCATCAGTGCAAAAAGGGTAATTACGGCCAGTTTCGTTGCCTTCATCATGTGCTCCTGTTGTTAACGGAACAATTATACGGTGAAGCGCAGCTGTTAATGAACCATTAAATGCCGTTACGACGCATTTGGCCCCAGCGAGTAAACGGGATAACCATGTTCGCGCCATTCCGTCAGGAGCTGCTGCTGGGAAGCGGAGGGGACTTCGCCGCACCAGACCAGCAGCGTCTGTCCCTCAAACAGTTCCGGCCTGAGCTGGGCCAGGGAGTGGGCAAGCACGTCAACGCGCCAGCCCTGCTGGGTGGCAATCCAGGCTTCGAGCCACAGCCGGGTGGTATCGTGTACGTTCCAGCCGATCACCAGCGCATCTTTGCTGTTTTTATTCCGCGCTGAGGCAAGACAGACGGAAATATAGTTAATCAGCACGCCATCAAGCATGCTGAGCAGCGCCTGTAGGGTGGTTTGCTGACACTGAAGCCGACGCCGTAGGGGAATAAAAAGATGGGTGATCAGGGTTTGCGCCGGGTAGTCTCGACCCTGTTCTTTGATCCAGCCGCGCAGACGCTGCAAATTGCCACTCTGCAACAGCCTCAGCAGCGTTTCCTGCTGTTCGCGCCAGAGAAGCTGCGTATCGGGATCGTCCTGGCTCAGAAGCGATTTTACCTTGCCGACCTGTACGCCGTTGTCGATCCAGCTTTTGATCTCGCGGATCCGGTCAATATCCGCATCGTTAAACAGGCGGTGCCCGCCGTCCGTTCTTTGCGGCTTAAGCAATCCATACCGTCGCTGCCACGCCCGTAGCGTAACGGGATTGATATCACACAGGAGTGCCACTTCACCTATTGTGTAAAGCGCCATTTTCGCCCCCAGGCTTGCGCGTCCCCAGCTTAACTGTAGACCCACTTTGCGGAACCAGGAAGATTTGATTCTTTTTTGTACAAATTATACGAAAGACAGGTTATCTCCGGCAAAAGGTGTGATGACGGACACGATTTATCGCTTTTTTGGCACGTTTCAAAGAAAGTTCATCGCCACCAGTGTATGTTACGCGTTTTTAGAATGTGCGGTTTGTGAGTATGTACGAGTTTAATCTGGTGCTGCTGTTGCTTCAGCAGATGTGCGTGTTCCTTGTCATCGCCTGGTTGATGAGCAAAACTCGCCTGTTTATTCCGCTGATGCAGGTCACCGTCCGTCTGCCGCACAAATTCCTCTGCTACGTCGTATTTTCCATATTCTGCATTATGGGGACCTGGTTTGGTCTCCATATCGAAGATTCCATCGCCAATACGCGCGCCATCGGCGCGGTAATGGGCGGGCTGCTCGGAGGCCCGGTTGTCGGCGGTCTGGTGGGGTTAACCGGCGGCCTGCACCGCTATTCGATGGGCGGTATGACGGCGCTGAGCTGCATGATCTCCACCATTGTCGAAGGGCTGCTCGGTGGTCTCGTCCACAGCTATATGATTAAGCGTGGTCGCCCGGATAAAGTGTTCAGTCCCTTTACCGCAGGGGCGATTACCTTCGTGGCGGAAATGGCGCAGATGGCGATCATTTTGCTGATTGCGCGCCCGTTTGACGATGCGTTACATCTGGTCAGCAGCATTGCCGCACCGATGATGGTCACCAATACCGTAGGCGCGGCGCTGTTTATGCGCATTCTGCTCGATAAACGCGCCATGTTCGAAAAATACACCTCGGCATTTTCTGCCACCGCCTTAAAAGTTGCGGCGTCGACGGAAGGGATCCTGCGGCAGGGATTCAACGAGGAGAACAGCATGAAGGTGGCGCAGGTGCTGTATAAAGAGCTGGATATCGGAGCTGTGGCGATTACCGATCGCGAAAAGCTGCTGGCGTTTACCGGCACCGGCGACGACCACCATCTGCCGGGGAAACCGATCTCATCGGCCTATACCCTGCGCGCTATTGAAACGGGTGAAGTGGTGTATGCCGACGGAAATGAAGTGCCGTACCGCTGTTCCCTGCATCCGCAGTGCAAACTCGGCTCTACGCTGGTCATTCCCCTGCGGGGCGAAAACCAGCGCGTTATGGGTACCATTAAGCTTTACGAAGCCAAAAATCGCCTGTTCAGCTCCATCAACCGCACGCTGGGGGAGGGGATCGCCCAGCTGCTTTCGGCGCAAATCCTGGCGGGGCAGTATGAACGGCAAAAAGCGCTGCTGACGCAGTCAGAAATTAAGCTCCTGCACGCTCAGGTGAATCCGCATTTCCTGTTTAACGCGCTCAACACGCTGAAGGCGGTGATCCGCCGCGACAGCGATCAGGCCGCGCAGCTGGTGCAATTTCTGTCGACCTTTTTCCGCAAAAACCTGAAGCGTCCCTCGGAGATCGTCACCCTCGCGGACGAGATTGAGCACGTAAACGCCTATCTGCAAATTGAAAAAGCGCGCTTTCAGTCACGTTTACAGGTGTCGTTATCCGTCCCGGACGAGCTGGCGTATCAGCATCTTCCGGCTTTTACCCTGCAACCGATTGTGGAGAACGCCATTAAGCATGGGACCTCGCAGTTGCTGGGAACCGGAGAGATTATGATTTCCGCTTCCCGTTTTAACCACCATCTGGTGCTGGATATTGAAGACAACGCGGGGCTGTATGAAGCTTCCGCGTCAGGCGGTCTGGGCATGAGCCTGGTGGATAAACGCCTGCGCGCCCATTTTGGCGATGACTGCGGTATCACCGTCGCCTGTGAGCCAGATCGCTATACCCGAATTACCTTACGATTGCCGCTGGAGGAGAACGCATGTTAAGAGTGCTGATTGTTGATGATGAGCCGTTAGCACGAGAAAACCTGCGTGTCCTGTTGCAGGAGCAGAGTGATATCGAGGTTGTGGGGGAATGTGCCAATGCCATCGAAGGCATCGGTGCGGTGCATAAACTGCGCCCGGACGTGCTATTCCTCGATATTCAGATGCCGCGCATCAGCGGGCTGGAGATGGTCGGCATGCTCGACCCGGAGCACCGTCCCTATATCGTCTTTCTGACGGCCTTTGATGAGTACGCGGTAAAGGCGTTTGAAGAGCACGCGTTTGATTATCTGCTGAAGCCGATTGAAGAGAAACGGCTTGAAAAGACCCTGACCCGTCTGCGCCAGGAGCGTACCGCGCAGGACGTGACGCTGCTGCCGGAGCATCAGCAGCCCCTGAAATTTATCCCCTGTACCGGGCACAGCCGGATTTACCTCCTGCAAATGGACGACGTTGCCTTTGTCAGCAGCCGTCTGAGCGGAGTATACGTCACCAGCGCTGAAGGCAACGAAGGCTTTACCGAGCTGACCCTGCGCACGCTGGAGAGCCGCACGCCGCTGATCCGCTGCCATCGTCAGTATCTGGTGAACATGGCGCACCTGAAGGAGATCCGTCTGGAAGATAACGGCCAGGCCGAGCTGGTGTTACGTGCCGGGCAAACCGTTCCCGTCAGTCGTCGCTACCTGAAAAGTTTGAAAGAGGCGATAGGGCTGTAAAACTGGTACACTGCGCGCCATTGCATCATCGACATTCGAAGGCTCTATGCTAAGTAACGATATTCTTCGTAGCCTGCGCTACACCCTGAAAGCGAACAATAATGACATGGTGCGCATCCTTGCGCTCTCCGACATGGAATCCACGTCCGCCGGGTTCGACACCTGGATGACCAAAGAAGACGAAGAGGGTTTTGTTCGCTGCCCGGACATAATTCTGTCGGGCTTTCTGAACGGCCTGATCTACGACAAGCGCGGCAAAGATGAATCTGCGCCTGAGCTGGCGCTGGAGCGTCGGGTGAATAACAACACGGTGCTGAAAAAGCTGCGTATTGCTTTCTCCCTGAAAACTGACGACATTCTGGCGCTCATGACCGAGCAGAAATTTCGCGTGTCGATGCCGGAAATCACCGCCATGATGCGCGCGCCGGATCATAAGAATTATCGCGAGTGTGGGGATCAGTTTCTGCGTTATTTCCTGCGTGGGTTGACGCAGCGGGTGCATAACCAGAAGGGGTGATTTTAAGCCGGGCAAAAAAAAGCCGGAGATTATCTCCGGCTTTTTTGTTATTTCACCTGCTGACCCGGCTTCGCGCCTTCGTCAGGGCTTAACAGGAAGATATCTTTCCCGCCCGGGCCTGCGGCCATCACCATCCCCTCAGAGATGCCGAAGCGCATTTTGCGCGGCGCCAGGTTTGCCACCATCACGGTCTGACGACCAATCAGCACCTGCGGATCGGGATACGCGGAACGAATGCCGGAGAAGACGTTACGCTTCTCGCCGCCCAGATCCAGCGTCAGGCGCAGCAGTTTGTCAGAGCCTTCCACGAACTCCGCGTTTTCGATCAGCGCCACGCGCAGGTCGACTTTGGCGAAATCATCAAAGGTGATGGTCTCCTGAATCGGATCGTCTGCCAGCGGGCCGGTCACCGGTGCGGCAGCCGCTTTCACCTCTTCTTTGGATGCTTCCACCAGCGCATCAACCTGCTTCATCTCGATGCGGTTATACAGCGCCTTGAAGGTGTTCACCTTGTGGCCGAGCAGCGGCTGCTGGATAGCATCCCAGGTCAGTTCGGTGTTCAGGAATGCTTCCGCGCGGGCTGCCAGCTGCGGCAGAACCGGCTTCAGCCAGGTCATCAGCACGCGGAACATGTTCAGACCCATGGTGCAGATCGCCTGCAAGTCGGCGTCACGACCTTCCTGTTTCGCCACTACCCACGGCGCCTGCTCGTCCACATAGCGGTTGGCCACGTCTGCCAGCGCCATGATTTCGCGAATGGCTTTACCGAATTCACGGCTTTCCCAGGCCTCGCCAACCGCAGCGGCGGCGTCGGTGAAGGTTTTATACAGTTCAGGATCGGCCAGTTCGGCAGAGAGCACGCCGTCAAAGCGTTTGGCGATAAAACCTGCGTTACGGGACGCCAGGTTCACCACCTTGTTGACGATGTCCGCGTTCACGCGCTGCACGAAATCTTCCAGATTCAGGTCGATATCGTCGATGCGGGAAGAGAGCTTCGCGGTGTAGTAGTAGCGCAGGCTGTCTGCGTCAAAGTGGTTCAGCCAGGTGCTGGCCTTAATAAACGTCCCGCGAGATTTAGACATCTTCGCGCCGTTAACCGTTACGTAGCCATGTACGAACAGGTTGGTCGGCTTGCGGAAGTTGCTGCCTTCCAGCATTGCTGGCCAGAACAGGCTGTGGAAGTAAACGATGTCTTTACCGATGAAGTGGTACAGCTCGGCATCGGAATCTTTTTTCCAGTATTCGTCGAAGCTGACGGTGTCGCCGCGCTTGTCACACAGATTCTTGAACGACCCCATGTAGCCAATCGGCGCATCCAGCCAGACGTAGAAATATTTGCCCGGCGCGTTCGGGATTTCGAAGCCAAAGTAGGGCGCATCGCGGGAGATATCCCACTGTTGCAGACCGGATTCGAACCACTCCTGCATTTTGTTCGCGACCTGCTCCTGCAATGCACCGCTGCGGGTCCACGCCTTCAGCATTTCGCTGAACGACGGCAGGTCGAAGAAGAAGTGCTCGGAGTCACGCATCACCGGCGTCGCGCCGGAAACCACGGATTTCGGTTCGATAAGCTCGGTCGGGCTGTAGGTCGCGCCGCACACTTCGCAGTTATCGCCGTACTGGTCCGGGGATTTACATTTCGGACAGGTGCCTTTAACGAAACGGTCCGGCAGGAACATGCCTTTTTCCGGATCGTACAGCTGAGAGATGGTGCGGTTTTTAATGAAACCGTTCTCTTTCAGGCGGGTGTAGATCAGCTCTGACAGCTCGCGGTTTTCGTCGCTGTGCGTGGAGTGATAGTTGTCATAGCTGATGTCAAAGCCAGCAAAATCAGTCTGATGCTCCTGACTCATTTCGGCGATCATCTGTTCCGGGGAAATGCCCAGCTGCTGCGCTTTCAGCATGATCGGCGTGCCGTGGGCATCGTCCGCACAGATGAAGTTCACCTCGTGGCCGCGCATTCGCTGGTAACGGACCCAGACATCAGCCTGGATATGCTCCAGCATGTGGCCGAGGTGGATTGAGCCGTTGGCGTACGGCAGGGCGCACGTTACCAGAATTTTTTTCGCGACTTGAGTCATAGTAGGCATTACTTCTTTTAACTGTGAAAAGGGTTTTCGATATTACCAAAAGGGGCATTATTAAGTAAGCACAAACCGCGGCCTTTCAGGTAAACTTGTTTGTCTAAGGTCTTATTCACAAGAACAAAGGAGTCGGGATGAGTTCTCAATCCCAGGCCAAATCACCGGAAGCCTTACGAGCAATGGTCGCCGGGACGCTGGCTAATTTTCAGCATCCAACCCTGAAGCACAATCTCACGACGCTGAAAGCGCTTCATCACGTCGCATGGCTGGACGATACGCTGCACATCGAGCTACAGATGCCGTTCGTCTGGACCAGCGCCTTTGATGCCCTGAAAGAGCAAACCAGCTCTGAGCTGCTGCGCATTACTGGCGCAAAAGCAATTGACTGGAAGCTAAGCCACAGCATCGCCACGCTCAAGCGCGTGAAAAATCAGCCGGGCGTTAACGGCGTGAAGAACATCATCGCCGTCAGCTCTGGCAAGGGCGGGGTGGGTAAATCGTCGACCGCCGTGAACCTGGCGCTTGCGCTGGCGGCAGAAGGGGCGAAAGTCGGCATTCTGGATGCGGATATCTACGGCCCGTCCATTCCAAACATGCTGGGGGCGGAAAACCAGCGTCCAACCTCGCCGGACGGCACCCACATGGCGCCGATCGTAGCACACGGTCTGGCGACCAACTCCATTGGATATCTGGTCACTGACGATAACGCAATGGTCTGGCGTGGCCCGATGGCCAGCAAGGCGCTGCTGCAAATGTTGCAGGAAACAATGTGGCCTGACCTCGATTATCTGGTGCTGGACATGCCGCCGGGCACCGGTGATATCCAGCTGACGCTGGCGCAGAACATTCCGGTTACCGGCGCCGTCGTGGTCACCACGCCGCAGGATATCGCGCTGATCGACGCCAAAAAAGGCATCGTCATGTTCGAGAAGGTGGAGGTGTCGGTACTGGGTATCGTCGAGAACATGAGCATGCACATTTGCAGCAACTGCGGGCACCATGAGCCTATCTTTGGTACCGGTGGCGCCGAAAAGCTGGCGGCGCAATACCACACGCAACTGCTGGGGCAACTGCCGCTGCATATCACACTGCGTGAAGATCTGGATAGCGGTAAGCCGACGGTGGTCAGCCGTCCGGATAGCGAATTCACGGAAATCTATCGTCAACTGGCGGGGCGCGTTGCGGCGCAGCTTTACTGGCAGGGCGAAGTCATTCCGGGTGAAATCGCCTTCCGCGCGGTGTAACGCCTCTGCGCGTTAGTGCCGGGTGGCGGCTTCGCCTTACCCGGCCTACCTCGATTTTGTCGGTCAGGTAAGCGTAGCGCCACCTGACTTTACCCAAGCCGATAGTGCATCAAATAATACTCTCCGTCCGGAGAATCTCCCGTCGCCTCAATGTGCCAGCCGTGGCGCTGGTAAAACGCAACCGCCCGCTCATTCTTCACCAGACACTTGAGTGAACCCGTGCTGGTAAACGTCTTCTGTACCTGTTCCAGTAACAAATGACCCACTCCCAGGCTCTGATACTGCGGATCGACAAACAGGTTGTGCAGAAAATTATCGTTCGTCCAGACTGAGGCAAAGCCAAGTCGGTGCCCATCCTGCTCCGCCACCCAAATCTCTTCGTCCAGGGTTGCCGCGTCAAAATCTTCAAGCTGCCACGCAGAACTGTCCAGCCACGGCCAGGCTTCACGCCGAGCGTGGAGGAAGAGCGTGCGCAGGAAAGGGCGATCACTCTCCTGCCACGGACGGATTAGGATCGTATCAGCGGTGATAGAAGATATCTCCGTTATAGGCTTTGTAGATTTTGCCATCGGCATCGCCAATCAGAACATAATTTTCACCCATGTAGGTCCAGTGTGTGCCGGCATCGGGCGCAGGAAGGTTACGCAACTGGTACTGTTTGATGGTGTACTCGGGCGTCTGATACTGCGCGGGCGCGGTGTCGCCAATTTTGAACTTCGTAAAATCGGCAATAAACTCTTGTTCTTCATAGGCCTTGATGCCGGAAGGCGCTGTCGACGCTTGCGGTGCAGCGTGCGCGGCCCCCGCCAGTGACACTAATACACCCAGAAGCAACAATTTACGCTTAGCCATTTTTTCTCCAGTCATATCGTTACTGATACTTTTTGTGTGCAGATCCGTAAACGGATGGCAGACAGTTCATTTTAAGTATCCTCACAGGGTGAGTTTGCAAAAAATGTAACAAAAGCGCACGGTTTTGTGTAGTCGCAACCGGCATTAAATATTTCTTCGATGAATAAATATTGGCTTATGCAGATAACATAATTATTGGTTTATTAATTAATTCTGAAAAAACATTTTCAAAGCAAATTTACAAAGATCCAGGCATGCATTAAACGAATAGAACATTTAAGATTGCCCGAAACCCTCTTTCCTAACCCGTAAGTCAGACGATGCAGGGCTGTTAAAGCCAGGCCGCAGGGATGCTGTGGTTTTTTAAATATTACTGCCATCACTGTTAATTAATTTGACAGTAAAGGATTGTTTTAGAATGGAAATCACCATTTCATTACGTATTCGATAATCAATACTATAAAAAGATATTTTTACTCAATGAAAAACACAACAGTCTTTTCGATATTGTTTTTAATTATTACGCCGTTATCTGGCTGCGTATTTTCACCGGGTCAGCATCTGGATCTTGCTGGAAAACAGGTCATGACCACAGAAGATGCAAACGATCGTCTGGAGAAACGGATTGATGTTTATCCTCTTACGCCTTCGTTAATTGAAAAATTGCGGCCATCGGTCCTGAAATCTCAGGCAAATCCTAAGCTGGATGAACAGGTCAAAAGCTGGGAATACCGTATCGGCGTTGGGGATATTTTGACCGTCACCGTCTGGGATCACCCTGAACTGACAACTCCGGCGGGGCAGTATCGTAGCGCCAGTGACACCGGTAACTGGGTTAATGCCGACGGTACACTTTTCTATCCTTATGTCGGTAAATTGCAGGTGGCAGGCAAAACGGTCGCACGGGTACGCGAGGAGATCACGGCCCGGCTGAACAATGTCATTGAAAGCCCGCAGGTGGACGTCAGCGTCGCCTCTTTCCGCTCGCAAAAAGCCTATGTGACGGGCGAGGTGGTGAAGTCGGGGCAGCAGGCGATCACCAATATCCCGTTAACGGTGATGGATGCCGTTAACGCCGCAGGGGGGCTCTCTGCCGACGCGGACTGGCGCAATGTCGTGCTGACGCATAATGGGAAGGATACGCGCCTCTCGCTGTATGCGCTGATGCAGCATGGCGATCTCACCCAAAATAAGCTGCTCTATCCCGGCGATATTCTGTTTGTCCCCCGTAACGATGCGCTGAAAGTGTTCGTCATGGGCGAGGTCGTTAAACAGAGCACGCTGAAAATGGATCGCAGCGGCATGACCCTGGCCGAAGCGCTGGGCAATGCGGGTGGGCTGAACCAGAATATGGCCGATGCCACCGGCATTTTTGTCATTCGTTCGCTGCCGAAAAGCGAGCGTTCAGAGAAAATCGCCAACATCTACCAGCTCAATGCTCAGGACGCATCAGCCATGGTGTTAGGCACCGAGTTTCAGCTTGAGCCTTATGACATTGTCTATGTCACCACTGCACCACTGTCCCGCTGGAATCGCGTGATATCACAGCTTGTTCCGACTATCAGCGGGGTGCATGACCTTACCGAAACGGTTCGTTACATCAGATCGTGGCCGCAATAATGTTCAAATCAATACTCGTGGTTTGCACCGGAAATGTCTGCCGTTCTCCGATTGGGGAGCGGCTTTTACGCCAGCACCTGCCCGACAGACATATCGCCTCGGCGGGGATATACGGGCTTGAGGGGCGCCCGGCGGATGACAGCGCCCAGGACGTGGCCTGGCGGCATGGGATCTCCCTCGACGGTCATGTGGCGCGCCGGCTGACACGCAATCTGATGCAGGAATCCGATCTTATCCTGGTGATGGAGCCGGAACATCTTCGCTTCATTGCGGCCATGGCGCCGGAGAGCAGGGGAAAGTCGCTGCTTTTTGGGCAATGGCTGGAGCCGCAGGATATCCCCGATCCCTACCGTAAAAGCCGGGAGGCGTTTGAATATGTATTCGGGTTATTGGGTAAAGCCAGCCAGGAATGGGCACGTCGTTTAGGTCAGAAAGGAATGAAGCAATAATGTCGTCTTACACAACAGACAATTATGGTGCAGCGGCACCGCAACAACATGAAGTCGATCTCGTTCGTTTGCTCGTCGAGATGATCGACCACCGCACGATGATTCTGTGCGTGACGTTCCTGTTCACCCTATGCGCCGGTCTCTATGCCTGGGTTACGCCCCCTGTTTATCAGGCGGATGCCATGGTGCAAATAGAAAGCAGACAGGATAACAGCCTGCTCAAAGGTTTGAGCCAGCTGGGCACCGATGTTTCGCCGGATGTTGCCCCTGAAATTTTACTGCTGAAATCACGCATGATCCTCGGCGAGACCGTTGACAAATTAGGCCTGACGCAGCAGGCAAAGCCGCGCGTTTTGCCTGTTGTGGGACGTCTCTGGCAGCGCCTGCAAGGGCGTGAGCAGGGCAAAATCACGTTAGGCGAACTCCAGATCCCGCAGGTGGAAGGCAACGCGCAAGAGCTTACGCTGACCGTACAGGAAGCGGGAAAATATCACCTGACGGGCGAAAACATTGAGGCAGAGGGTCGGGTTGGGAAAACGCTGGTTACGCAAGGGATCGTTCTGCTGGTGACGTCGATTGAGGCTGAGCCAGGCACGCAATTTTCGCTTAAGTCGTTGACGCGGCTTGAGACGATCAACGCGCTGAAGAAGCGTCTCACGGTTGCGGAGTCGGAGAAACAGAGCGGTATCGTGACCTTAACCCTGACGGGCGAAGATCCTGACAACATCGCCCGGGTGCTGAATGCGATTGCTGACAATTATCTCCAGCAAAATATCGCGCGCCAGGAGGCTCAGGATTCTCGTAGTCTGGCTTTTTTACAGGCGCAGTTGCCGAAAATCAGAGCGGATCTGGATCAGGCTGAAGCGAGGCTGAATACCTACAGGGCGCAGCGCGACTCGGTGGACCTGTCTTTAGAGGCAAAATCCGTGCTGGATCAGGTTGTTAACGTGGAGAATCAGCTAAATGAACTGACGTTCCGGGAGGCAGAGATCTCCCAGCTCTTTAAAAAGAGTCACCCGACCTATCGTGCATTGCATGAAAAGAGACAGACCCTTGAGCGGGAACGGGATCGTCTGAATAACCGTGTGTCAGCTATGCCCTCCACGCAGCAGGAGATTTTACGCCTGAGCCGCGATGTTGAGTCGGGCCGCACGATTTATTTACAGCTATTGACGCGTCAGCAGGAGCTTAATATTTCCCGCTCCAGCGCGGTCGGGAACGTGAGGATCATTGATGAGGCGGTTACGCTGCCGGACCCGATAAAGCCGCGTAAAGCGTTAATCATCGTTCTTGGTGCGCTCTTCGGGCTAATGTTCTCAATGGGGACCGTGCTGGTACGTCAGGCGTTCAAACGTGGGATCACGCTTTCCGAACAGCTGGAAGCGCAGGGGATGCCGGTTCTGGCTACGTTGCCACGTTCACAGTGGCTGTGGAGTAAAACGCAGTTGCGCAGAAAAAATCCGTTTTCTCGTAGCTGGAAACACAAGACCTCGGATGTGCCTTTCCTGCCCGTCGATCGCCCTGCTGATATGTTTGTTGAGGCGGTACGCGGGCTGCGGACCAGTCTGCATTTCACCATGATGGAGGCTGAGAACCGCATTGTGATGATTTCTGGCCCCACGCAGGACTGCGGAAAAACGCTGGTGGCGACGAATCTGGCGGCCATCGCCGGGCAGAGCGGTCAGCGGGTGCTGTTTATTGATGCGGATATGCGCCAGGGCTATGTTCATAATATTTTTGGCCTGGAGAACCGCCACGGATTGTCCTGCCTGCTCGAAGGGAAACGCGACTTAGCGGAGGTCATTCAGCATGCTGAAAAAGCGGGGATTGACGTCATCACCTGCGGACCGGAACCCCTGCGCCCGTTAGAATTGCTGTTAAGCGAACGATTCCTTTCCGTCATGTCCTGGGTTAACGCGCAATATGACATCGTCATCATTGACACACCGCCGGTCCTGGCCGTCACCGATGCCGCGCTGGTCGCCAGAGCCGCCGGAACAACGCTAATGGTTGCCCGTTTCGATAAAACCAGCGTGAAAGAGATGGAGAATACCGTTAAACGGCTACAGCTCGTTGGCGTGAAGGTCAGCGGCACAATCCTCAACGATATTGTTAAATCCGCAGCGCTGTATTACAGCTCGGGGTACAGCCAGTATGAATACGGTTATGCTTCGAGGAAAAAAGGGGAAAGGCGTTAGCGCGGGAAAAACAATCCCTCTCCCGGGTGGGAGAGGGATAAGCATTACTTCGCCATCACTTCCTGCGCGGTACGCTCAACCAGAGACAGCAGGACTTTTACGTCCTCCAGCGTTACGGTTGGGTTCAGCAGGGTCAGCTTCAGGCAGGTGATACCGTTATGCTCGGTCACACCGACGTTTGCACGGCCAGACTCCAGCAGCGCATCGCCAATTTTCTGGTTCAGCAGGGCAATACCGGCGTCATCCATCTGCGCCTGCGGACGGAAGCGGAACAGTACGCTTGCCAGCTGGGGTTGCATTACCAGTTCCAGAGCAGACTGCTCTTTCACGTAAGCCGCAACCTGCTGCGCCAGCGTCACGCCGTGATCGATGATTGCCGCGTATTGCTCCTGACCCAGCGCTTCCAGGCTCATCCACAGTTTCAGCGCGTCGAAACGGCGCGTGGTTTGCAGAGATTTGGAGACCAGGTTAGGTACACCCGCTTCTTCATCGAACTCAGAGTTAAGATAGGCCGCCTGATAGCGCATCAGCTCATAGTGACGCGCTTCTTTCAACAGGAACGCGCCGCAGCTGATGGTCTGGAAGAACTGCTTGTGGAAGTCCAGGGTGACGGAATCCACCAGCTCGATACCGTCCAGGTAGTGACGATACTGCTCAGACATCAGCAGCGCGCCGCCCCAGGCCGCATCAACGTGCACCCAGATATTGTGTTTTGCAGCCAGCTCAGCAATCGCACGCAGTGGATCGATAGCACCCGCATCGGTCGTACCGGCCGTGGCCACAATCGCCAGGATCTGCTCGCCGTTCGCGTTGCACTGTTCGATTTTCGCCGCCAGATCGGTGAGATCCATGCGGGAAAATTCGTCCGTTTTCACCTGCACCACGGACTGGTAGCCCAGACCCATCAGCGCCATGTTTTTCTGCACGGAGAAGTGGGCGTTTTCAGAGCACAGCACGCGAATTTTGCGCAGATCGCCCACCAGACCATCCTGCTGAACCGAGTGGCCCTGACGCGCAAAGAACGCGTCACGCGCCAGCATCAGCCCCATCAGGTTACTCTGGGTGCCGCCGCTGGTGAAGACGCCTGCGTCGCCAGCCTGATAACCCACGCGGGTACGCAGCCATTCGATCAGCTTGATCTCGATGATGGTTGCGGACGGGCTTTGATCCCAGGAGTCCATACTCTGGTTGGTGGCGTTAATCAGCACTTCCGCCGCCTGGCTAACTACCAGGCTTGGGCAGTGCAGGTGCGCCACGCACTGCGGGTGATGAACGGACAAACTGTCTTTCAGGAAGAACTCCACGGCGCGTTCAATCGCCGCTTCGTTGCCCAGCCCTTTCGGGTTGAAATCCAGCTTAATACGGTCGCGCAGCTCCGCGACCGTTTTGCCCTGGTACATCTCAGGCTGTTTCAGCCACTGCATCACAGCCTGAGTGCTTTGTTCAATCGCCTGCTGGTAAGCGTCAATGCTCTGCGCAGAGGAGAACAAAATTGGGTTTGAATCAGACATCGTATTCAACAACTCCGGTTACGCCGGGCTAACGCCCGCAGCAAGCAGTGCCTGCTCGAATTTATCCAGGAAGACTTTCAGCTCGTCATCGCTGATCAGCAGAGAAGGCAGCAGACGCAGAACGATACCGTTACGGCCGCCACGCTCCAGAATCAGGCCCGCTTCGAAGCATTTTTTCTGGATCAGTGCAGACAGCTCGCCATCGCCCGGGAAGCAACCCATGTGGTCGGCCGCTTCATGTGGCTTAACGATTTCAATACCGATCATCATGCCCAGACCGCGAACGTGGCCGATCACCGGATAGCGTTTCGCCATCTCTTTCAGCTGGCCTTTCAGCCATTCGCCCTGTGCAGCTACTTTGCCCGCGATGTTCTGGTCTTTCAGGATCTTCAGCGTCGTCAGACCGGTTGCCATCGCCAGCTGGTTGCCGCGGAAAGTACCGGTATGGTGACCTGGCGCCCATGCATCGAACTGCTTTTTGATACCGAGCACGGCCAGCGGCAGACCGCCACCAACTGCTTTAGACATCACGATGATGTCTGGCTCAATGCCAGCGTGTTCGAAGGCAAAGAATTTACCGGTACGGGCAAAGCCAGCCTGGACTTCGTCGAGGATCAGCAGGATACCGTGTTCCTGAGTGACTTTACGGATGCGCTGCAACCACTCAACAGGTGCCGGGTTCACGCCACCTTCACCCTGAACGGCTTCGAGGATCACCGCGGCAGGTTTACGCACGCCGCTTTCGACGTCGTTAATCAGATTTTCGAAGTAGTAGGTCAGCGCCTTCACGCCCGCTTCACCACCGATACCCAGTGGGCAACGGTACTCGTGTGGGTAAGGCATGAACTGGACTTCTGGCATCATACCGTCAACCGCTTCTTTCGGAGACAGGTTGCCGGTGACGGACAGTGCGCCGTGGGTCATACCGTGGTAACCACCAGAGAAACTGATGATACCGCTACGACCGGTTACTTTTTTTGCCAGCTTCAGCGCCGCTTCAACGGCGTCAGCCCCGGACGGGCCAGTGAATTGCAGGCAGTACTCTTTGCCCTGACCAGGCAACAGAGAGAGAAGGTATTCTGAAAACGCGTCTTTCAACGGCGTGGTCAGATCCAGGGTATGTAACGGCAAGCCGCTGGTAATGACATTTTGGATGCTTTTTAGCACATCAGGATGATTGTGGCCAAGCGCGAGGGTGCCTGCGCCAGCTAAACAGTCAAGGTATTCTTTATTATCTGCATCGGTGATCCACACGCCTTCTGCTTTCGTGATCGCTAAAGGCAGTTTGCGCGGATAACTCCTGACGTTAGATTCAAATTCGGCCTGACGGGCCAGATAGGTTTCGTTGCTTTTGTGGGCATCTACGGTGTCAATACGGACTTTATCCGTCATCATATCACTCCTACAACCGCCGCTTCGTTATGAGCCACGATTGAATAAAAAGTTAAAAAACAGATGGGGCCTGAAAAAAACGCCGCCAATATAGAGCCTTTTGTCACCGGGCTCAATGGTTAATTTGTTTACTGTTTTGTGACACAGGGCACAGGGCAGGGAAGAACGCCGTTTGTATAGGGAAGATTGCACTTTATACTAAATAAAAACAGCAGCTTACGTATGTTTTGTCAGCATTGTAAAATCAGACAAAAGAGTGTGGCATATCGTGCGATTGGCAAGCGAAAAGGAGGCGGAGCGCCTCCTTACGCTGTTTATTTCTGACTAACGCGTAAAACGCCGTGTTCGCGTCCCTTCGTTTTATTCCACGATGCGTCCGAAATACCGTTTTCATCCAGGCTTAGCGATATCACAAAACCGTTACCACGGATCTCATAGAAATTCGCATTCAGACGTTTCACGCTGGCTTTCTTGCCGTTAACGGTAGCGCTAAAAAAGCCGTTAGAAAGCGTGGCGTTAACCGTGTCCGACGAGAACGAGGCTTCACGCAGGGGATCGTGAATGGATGTCGCTGGTTCGTGTTGTGCCGCGTTTTCCGCTTTGGTTTTGCTGATATCGCAAGAGCCATCGCCAGCGCTAATTTGCGTGCATCCCGAACGCTCTAATTGAGCACGATAATGGGCGTTTATGGCGTGCGCAGGCGAGACACAACCTGCAAGCACGGCAGTACTTATGACTAACATCACTAATTTTTTCATTTTATCGCCTTATAAACGACACAAATAATAAGAAACGTACATGATGCCGATCCATATCCCGACCGAAATGAGCATCAGGTACAGGGCAGCTGAAATAAAAATGTGCTTGAGCATGCTCTATTTAATTAATAAAAGGGTAATGTCGAATATTTGTTAAGTTATACATCTCATATTATGGAGGTTTTAGGTATTTTATTTAAAAGCCAATACCGATGCCTGCACCCATAGCAAGATCGCTGTTTGTAGAATCACTTATACCCGCCTTGATTACAGCGTGATCGCCTGCGTGGAAAGATGCTCCTACGCTGATAGCTTGCTCATTTTTAAATGAACCCACACCGGCAGAGAACATGACAGACTGCTCTTTCTCAACTTGTGGCATGGAAGCGATAGCGATAGCAGAGGCAACACCGCCACGCGCTTCTTTCTTGTTATCATCAACTTCATTTTTCAGGTTTTTGAATTGAGCATTGCTTGAAGATTGTGCTTGTGCGAATGCATGTTGAGCGGCTTTCAGATCAGCAGCTTGCGCCGCCGTTTGAGTATTGAGCAATTTAACTTTGTTGATAGTGGTTGTATCAACTTCTTTCTTCGTGATGGTGGTTGTTACGCCGTTTTTACCGTCTTTTCCATCGGCACCGTTAGTGCCTGCTACACCCTGAATACCCTGGATGCCTTGCATCCCTTGAGCACCAGTAGCGCCTACATCACCTTTTGCACCATCTTTACCATCTTTACCATCTTTCGGCACAGGCGCATTCTCAAGTGCAGTGATACGGGTATCGTTAATACTGATTAACCCGCTATTGATACGTGTTTGATCTGCCACAGCAGCAATATTTTTTGCATTGTTGTCTGCGGTGATTTGAGTATTACCAGCAGCAGCTAACGCAGTATGAGCGGTGCTATCGGCATCATTAGCGGTGGTTTGTGCGGTGCTAATGCCAGCGCTTAACAACGTTTTGTTAGCTTGCAGATCTGCATTGATGTTATTCACATCAGTAATCGTCTGGTTCAGTAATGACGTATTACCCGCAACGTTAGTATTAGTGGAATCAATAGAGGCTTGCAGATTGTCACGATCGCCTTGCAGGTTGTGAATCTGGATATCCTGGCGATTATTATCACCCTCAATAACATCTAAATCATAGACACGGTTATCTGTACCATTCAGGTGATAACCAGAAGCAGGGTTGTTTTCATCATAAAGAACAGCAGAAGCAGCGTTAACACTACTAACGATACTAGCAAACAGAGCACCAATGACAGCAATGGCTGATTTATTTACAGATTTCATTTTAAAGGCTCACATTATTAGAAAGATTAAATAACACTAGCGTTAAGCTTACGTTTGGTTGAGCAGAGCAAAACGGGTAAGTTTAAGTATTTAAGGTTTTGTAAAGTTATTTATATTTATTTAATTTCATTGCTGAACTATAGTTATTTTGCACCTAAAAATATTGATTTAAATCAAGTTTTCTTTGAATGGACAAAAGAGGGTTAATATACTTAATTTTTAATTATCTATTTAAAAACAATAGGTTATTGATGTTCTTTTTTTATGTTTCTAAGTAAGTTGATGATAAGAATGAAATTTTATTTCAATTAAATTTGGTGTTTCATTCAATATATCTCCTTTGTTAGTTTTGGGCTATGATTTCACTTGAAAGTGTGAGTGTATAAAACTGAAAGTTTACATTGAATTCGTCAGTTTAGAGACAGAAATAAAACCAGGCAGTCATCAGGGAAATGTTAACTAACAGATAAGAGAAGCATTATGCGGCTATATATGACGTACCAGGTGAGATTCAGAACAGGGGAGTTAAAGAAGATAATCTCAATATAGTTAGATGGTTTCAGGTGTGATTACTGCTTAGATAAAACGAAACATCTTGCGCCCTGCCTACAGCCGTGGTTACACTAAGCACCTACATATCCTTTTTATGTAACTGATTATTTTGCAATTAATTTGACTCGGGTGCCCTTCTTTGTGAAGGCTGAGAAATACCCGTATTACCTGATCTGGATAATGCCAGCGTAGTCCTGGCGATTATCCAAGGTATAAATCAAAGGCTTGCACGGTTTTTTCTCTTCATTTTGTTATGTTGTCACTCCCACCGATCAATCATACCATCATCCGTAACGGGATCTACTACGCCAGCTTTTGCCTGTCGGGTCATAAATATTTCCGTCGGTCGTTAGAGACAGATAGCCACAGCCACGCGCAACTCTTGATGTCATTTGCATCTCCAGCCATTCCATTAGTCAAACGTGGAACCATTCACCCGGATCAGTTTGGTCAACGTCTTTCTGATTTCAGCAACCGCTTAAAGCAACAGAATGAACACTGGCTGGTTCAACAATTTCTCAGTGATGAAAGGAGCAATCTTCAGCCGATAGTTGTTCAGGAATTCCGTGAGGTTGTTGCGCCTTCAGAAGATGAGGAAGAACAAACAGAAGCACAGTCAAAGGATGTGTTAACGCTGGCTGGCGCTTGGAATATGTACAAAAAGGAGAAAGCCCAAAACTGGACGAAGGCAATTTCACAGGCCAATGAGCGCTTTATGGAAGTCATGTTCATTGTCCTCGGTGCATCAACAGATGTAATGACGATCACCAAGCAGGACATCAAGCAGGTGATGGAAGTTGTTGAAAACTTGCCGAAGCGTGTTGTACAGCCTTATCGGTCGATGACTGTTCAGCAATTGATCGAGTGTGATGATGTTCGATGTTCCGCCTGAAGATTTGGTTGGCGCTGAGTCTATCCATAAGCATTTGAAGATTTATAAATCGCTGTTCAAAACCTTTCTGACTGACAATAAAGATATTCTGGAGAAGTCTCCGACTGATGGAGTAGTCGCTGCACCGTCGAAAGCGAGGTTTGGAACATACAGTGCAGCAGAAATGAGAAAGTTTGTGGGGTGGGCGCTCAAGCAGCCTGACGGCTGGCAGAAGTGGATTACTCTGTTGTTGGCGTATACGGGAGCCAGAAGAGGGGAGATCGCCAAGCTGGAGAAATCACACATTAAATTTGATGAAGACAGCCAGCGACACTATCTCCTGATCGCGGAAGGAGGGCAGGGTAAAACTGAGAATGCTACAAGGCAGGTAGTGATCCATCCCAAACTGATCGAGTGGGGGGGCCTCGATTTTGCAAACCGTCAATGGAAAGAGAAGATTTTCTCGCCTGTGTCGGGTAAGAATATGCTGAAGATCGGCAAAGTTTTAGCCGATGTCCGCGATCAGCTTGGTATTCGTATCTGGATGATTATGGGCAGCGCCGCCTGGTGCATAGCTTTAGGCACACTATGATCTCAACCTGATTAGCTGGCTGGGTTGGTAATCTGGCGCACTTGCAACAAGTGGTAGGACATGAGAAAAGCGGCTCAGGAATCACTAGGCGCTACCTGCATACGTTCCCCTTGTTCTGAGTTTCTTATGTGATTGACGGCTTGTGTTGGGAATCTTAACGGCTCCGCGCGTTGTCTTACCACCAACGGGCTTTATGGCTTCTATTATCTAAAAGTGGGGAAAGGGTAAGGGGAAAAGGCTGGAGGCCTCCAGCCTTTGGCGGTCATCTCACCTTCTTGAAGATGAGCAGGATCAGAGGTACGCAAACAGCGAAACCAACAATGGAGGCCAACGCTGAATCAGAGTGATTTTGCGATAGTTCCTTAACAAACCAGGTGCATTGAGAAGGCGCAAACTCCCCGCCTTGGCTCATTGTCTCTGAAAAGTTAAGTGCGAAGACCAGATCGAAATACAGCACGATAACGTAATACGCTATGCAGATCAGCGCAATACTCACCCACCTGATCCAGAACATCTTATTCATCATCGTATGTACTTCCCAACGATCCGCCTACTGTGCCGCCTGAGTATGGAGAAGTTGAGCCAGCAACGGCAGCAGAATCAGCCGCCGCTTGTTGGATTTTTGCACTTCCCCCCATTGGTTGAGGGCTTTTGTTCTCAATGTTTGGATACTGCTGCTTGAACGTACTTGTCATCTCGACGACGAGCATTGAGGAGTAATCTGCACTCTTTGTTTCAAGGTAACTTTGCAGTGATACCGGGATAGTGAAATCTTCTTCTATGTCGATTGGTAGCTGTGTAGTCGTGGAGGTGTAACCGTGTTCGAATACCTTTGAACCAGCAAACTTGATCCCCTCGACTGAGTGAGTAGTACAGTTATTCCCTGTTACGTCATACTTATCAATCGTGCGGCCTCTACGTATTGTGCCGTCCTGCATCTTTGGTGTTTGAATCGGTGATACACCGTTATTCCATAATTTTTCGAAGAACTTACGGATTAATTCAGGATCAGCATCATCAATCCGAAATGCACGAGCACCCATTTCATAAAGTTCGTAACGGTAATACTTCCGTGCATCTTCATCTTGGAAGAAGTCTAAAATCCCATCCCCGGTTAGCGTGCTTCTGTCTGTGCGTCCATAGCGTCCATAGGTGTAAAGGTAGATCGAGTTATTCTCATGCACCGAAACGAAAGCATGACCTGCACTTGTTGTTTCAGTCCAGATGTAAACGCCATTCAATAGCCGGTTATCTGTTGGTTTGCAGGTGTCAGCGAAGCTATCAGTTTTAGGATCTGCAATCGGGCCTGGGAGAACGGGAAATTCAACGATGTGAGATTGGGCGGTTTCGGCTTCCGCTGGTTCTTTAGAAAATTCATAAGTGTCGAAGATGGACGGAATAAAACGTGATTTGCAGGGGCAAGAGCTACGGCTGTGCAGTGTTCCGGCTACCCTTTTACCGTGTATGTCTTGGTTTTCAAGCCCTCCCGCTATGCGGAATCTACCCGCATGTTTGCCACACGTCACTTTATGCCCTTCACAGGCCATGTCTTTATCGAAAAACTGATGATCGGTACATCCTTCAATAATCCGACCACCGCAAGCAGTCTTATCGCCCCTGAATAAGAAGTGACCAATAGCCATTTATTTTTATCCTTGTATTGGTTTGAAATCCTTAGGGAAAGTGTAGGCTTTTGGTGCTGGCGAGTAAATGAGCAGTTGTAACAAAGTGATAGATGGTTAGTGAGACTGAAATTTTAGTTAAGTAAAGTTTACTTTTCGTTGTCTTCAGTCTGGAAAGTGCGAGAGTATGGGCAGGATTGCGAGCGAGTCACCAACGTGAACAAGTAAATGCTGTAGTTGACGACTTAAGAGCATTCTACATGGCACACATTGTGTCACTCAACCTGTCACACATGACCCAAAAGGGCCGCTTTTGCCGTTTACAAGACTTCTCGCTGGCATTACTATCCTGATCAGGGATTAATGAGGAGCATTAATCGCAAGCTTTTGATTTTGCAGTACATGACTCGGGGTGCCCTTCTTTGTGAAGGCTGAGAAATACCCGTATTACCTGATCTGGATAATGCCAGCGTAGGGAAGTCAGATGCCTACCCGGTCATCGCTTCTTCACGCACGGCAGGAGCGAAACCATGCAGCCTGACCTGCTCGACTCACACGTTTTACATCAATTCCGAACCCGTTCCCCGCTCACGCACTGTATGACCAACGATGTCGTGCAGACCTTCACCGCCAACGTTCTGCTCGCGCTGGGCGCTTCCCCGGCAATGGTGATCGAAGCCGAGGAAGCGGAACAGTTTGCCGCGCTTGCCGATGCTCTGCTCATCAACGTGGGTACACTCACCGCGCCGCGCGCCCAGTCGATGCGTCGGGCCATTGAGAGCGCGGCAGCCGCGGGCACACCCTGGGTGCTGGATCCGGTTGCGGTTGGCGCGCTGGCGTACCGCACCCGCTTTTGCCAGCAAATATTGCCCCTCAAACCTGCGGCCATTCGTGGAAACGCCTCCGAAATCCTCGCCCTTGCCGGAATGAGTGCGGGCGGGCGCGGAGTGGATTCCACCGATACGGCGGCGAGCGCGTTGACCGCAGCGCAGACGCTCGCCCGCCAGACCCACGCCGTTGTAGTCGTCACGGGAGAAGTGGATCACATCACCGACGGCCAGCGAACCCGTACGGTCGCGGGCGGCGACCCGCTGATGACCCGCGTGGTGGGAACAGGCTGTGCGCTCTCGGCGATCGTCGCCGCCTGCTGCTCGCTGCCTGGCGACAGGCTTGATAACGCGACGGCTGCCTGCGGCTTCATGAAGCGCGCAGGGTCAGTTGCCCTGACTCAAAGCCGCGGCCCCGGCAGCTTTGCTCCGGCGTTTCTGGATGCGCTTTACGCGCTGGAGGAGCTGGTATGACACGCATTAATGCCCTGACTATTGCGGGAACCGATCCCAGCGGCGGAGCGGGGATCCAGGCAGACCTGAAAACCTTCTCTGCGCTCGGCGCTTACGGATGCTCGGTTATCACCGCGCTGGTGGCGCAAAACACGCGCGGTGTACAGTCGGTATATCGCATTGAGCCGGATTTTGTCGCCGCACAGCTGGATTCGGTATTCAGCGATGTACGCATCGACACCACCAAAATCGGCATGCTCGCAGAGGCGGACATTGTTGAAGCGGTCGCTGAACGTCTCAAACGTTATCAGATAAAAAACGTGGTGCTCGATACCGTGATGCTGGCCAAAAGCGGCGATCCGCTGCTCTCCGCCTCTGCCGTCGATACCCTGCGTAAAAAGCTGCTGCCGCAGGTGGCGCTGATCACGCCAAACCTCCCTGAGGCCGCCGCGCTGCTGGACGCGCCACACGCGCAAAACGAACGTGAGATGAAAGAGCAGGGCAATGCGCTGCTGGCGATGGGGTGTCGCGCGGTGCTAATGAAAGGCGGTCATCTTGATGATGCAGAAAGCCCGGACTGGCTCTTCACCCGCGATGGCGCGCAACGTTTCACCGCCCCGCGGGTACAGACCAAAAACACCCACGGCACGGGCTGTACGCTCTCGGCGGCGCTGGCGGCGCTACGTCCCCGAAACGCGAACTGGGCGGATACGGTACAGGAGGCGAAGATCTGGCTTTCGGGCGCGCTGGCAAAAGCCGATTCTCTGGAAGTGGGTCACGGTATTGGGCCGGTTCACCATTTTCATGCATGGTGGTAAGCCGTATACTGGCATGAAACCTCATGCCAGAGAAAAACAGAGATGGAACAAGCGCATACCCGGTTAATTGCTCAGCTCAAGGAACGAATTGCCGCACCGGACAACACGCCGTTGTACCTGAAATTTGCCGAAACGGTTAAAAACGCGGTACGCAGCGGCGTGCTCGCGCACGGTAATATTTTGCCGGGCGAGCGCGATCTGAGCCAGCTGGCCGGTGTGTCGCGCATTACGGTGCGTAAAGCGATGCAGGCGCTGGAAGAGGCCGGCGTCGTCACCCGCGCGCGTGGATACGGTACGCAAATCAACAATATCTTTGAATATTCGCTAAAAGAGGCGCGCGGGTTTTCTCAGCAGGTGGTGCTGCGGGGCAAAACGCCCAACACGCTGTGGGTTAATAAACGCGTCGTGAAATGTCCGGAGGAGATCGCCCGCCACCTCTCCCTTGCGCCGGACAGCGATGTATTTCTGCTTAAGCGCATCCGCTACGTGGATGACGATGCGGTATCAATAGAGGAGTCCTGGGTACCGGTAGGGTTAATCCCCAACCCGGACGACATCGGCGTCTCGCTTTACGATTACTTCCGCAGCCAGAATATCTTTCCGCAGCGCACCCGTTCCCGCGTCAGCGCCCGGATGCCGGACAGCGAGTTTCAGGCGCATATCAAGATGGACGATAAGATACCGGTGCTGGTGATCAAGCAAGTCGCGCTCGATCAACAGCACCGGCCAATTGAGTACAGCATCAGCTACTGTCGCAGCGACCTATACGTCTTTGTGTGCGAGGAGTAGGGCCTCGCGCGTGGGGGCGCAGTCGCCACCGCGATGGCTGACTACCCAGGCGGCTACGGCATTGCCAAGATGCACCGCCTCTGGCAGTGACCATCCTGCGGCCAGTCCGGCAAGGGTACCTCCCGCATGGCTGTCACCCGCGCCGATGGTATCGACTACGGTAGCAGGAAACGCCGGAACGTGTCCGGAAGCGTCACCGTCATACCAGACCGCCCCGTCTTTATCATGGCGTACGATCAGCGCAGCGCCAAACCTCTGCTGCCACCGTGGGCCGAGCTCTTCCACGTTCACGCCAAGCCATTCGGCGGCAAATTCCGCCTCCTGACGATTGAGCGAGACGATCGGTTTGCAGGCCATGATGCGTGCCATCAGCGGGTCGGGAATATCCGCGATGCGCGGACCGAAATCGATAAAGAGCGTCACATCCTGAAGACTTTCCAGCCAGGCCGTCAGCAGCTCACCGCTGGGGGACGCCAGCTGGTAGCCGGACAAAGAGATCAGACTCCCTGCCGGCACGCTTAATCCGCCCAGCCAGCGCGGCTGCCACTGGTTCTCCACACCGCTAAACGACATAAAGGTCCGTTCACCGTCAGGCTCCACCAGCGCCAGGCACCAGCCGTTATCGCCCGTTTCCGCTTCCACGGCGCTGTGCAGATCCTGCTTTGCCATAGCGTTACGGATAATATCGGCCCACACGCCGTGGCCGACGGGAAGGGCATTTTGCGCAGCAATGCCGAGCCGCTTCAGGGCGATGGCGATATTCAGCGCGCAGCCGCCAATATTCACTCCCTGTTGCTTCAGCTCGATATCACACCCGCGCCAGGGCAGGGCGTAGGCGTCGGCAATCACGTCGATGACCGCCGCGCCGAGCACCGTTACGGGGCGCGTGGCGTGAAGGGTTTCGAGACGGCGGGCAAAAGCACTCATACGCCCTCCCTGTGCTCCCGGAAGTGCAGCAGTTTTTCGCAGTAGTGGCCGAAATCGAGCCGGTTTACGGCATCAAGTTCGTTTTTGAGCGCCGGATCAATGGCCTGAACACCGTGCAGCGCGCCGCAGATGGCCGTTGCCATCGCGCCGATAGTGTCAGTATCACCGCCCAGGTTGGCGCATAACACCGCGCAGCGGTTCGGATCGGTGCCCGCGAGTTCGACCATCGCAATCGCCGCCGGAACGGACTCAAGGGTGCTCGTGCCCGCGCCAATAAGCTGATAGATCTGCTCGCTGGCGGACTCGGTACCGTTGGCTTCGCGCACGGTTTTCAGGGCCAGCTCAATACGAGCGGAAAGCGATGCGCTGAAGGTGGTCGTTTTCGCCTCCTGCGCCGCACGGGCAATACCTGGCAGGGCATCGGCGATGTTCTGCCAGCGCTCGCCGTCGATAGCGCGTGAAACCGCCCACGCGATCACCACCGCACCGGCGATGGCGAGATCCGATTTATGGGTCGGGCTGGAGGCTAACGCAACCTGTTCCACAAAGTGCGCCAGACGCGTGGCCGGCAGCAGACATCCCAGCGGGGAGGCGCGCATCGCCGCCCCGTTGGTGACGCCGTTGTTTTCCAGCTCGCTCACCGGCTTGCCGTCACGGATGGCGTTCAGGGCAATTTTGGAGGTCGGGCCGAGCACATTCTTATTGAACGCGTCAAAATCCAGCGCCCAGTCCAGAATATGCTTACCGATAACGTCAGGGTTAATTTCCCCGTCGCATTCGATAATCGCGTCGGCCAGGCACAGCGCCATCGACGTATCATCCGTAAATTCGGCCTGCTTAAAGTAACAGGCGGCATTATTCTCAGCCGGGCCGGGTAAGAAACGGTCGATCCAGCCGAAGTGCGCTTTCACCCGCTTGCGCGGCCACAGCTCCGACGGCATCCCCATCGCATCCCCTAACGCCTGCCCGTAAAGAGCACCGAGAATACGGTCTTGTTTCATTTAACTTCCCCTCGTGTCAGCGCGGTATCGCCATCAACCACCTCAATTGCGGTGATCTCTTTATCCGATTCGCGGAAAAACAGCATAAACAGCACGGCAATCACCACAATCATGATTGCACCAAACGTCCACATTCCGGCCCAGTTGAAGGTCAGCCCATTCACCGGCTCTTTATATGCGAACATTTTTTCCATCATCACGCCGCCGAGACGGTAACCCAGCAGGCTACCAAAGCCCTGACAGCACAGCGTGATCAAGCCCTGCGCCGCGTTACGCATATGCACGGGCGCTTTTTTATCCACGTAGATGTACGCGGTGACGTAATAGAAGTCATAGCTTACGCCGTGCAGCAGAATGCCGAGGAACAGCAGGGCGTAGGTGAAGTATTGCTCGGCGCCGCCGTAAACAAAGAAACCGTAGCGAATGGCGGCGGTGATCAGGCCCAGCAGCAAGACCTTCTTAATACCAAAGCGTTTGGTAAAGAATGGCAGGGCGAGCATGAAGAAGATTTCAGAGAACTGGCCGAGGGTCATCCAGCCGGTGGCGTTTTTCATCCCCACTTCGGTGAGATAGCCGTTGGCAAAGATGTAGTAGAAGGCCAGCGGCATGGCGAACAGGAACGAGCAGAAGAAGAACACCAGGAAGTTTTTATCGCGCAACAGGATCAGCGCATCCAGCCCCAGCATCACTTTGAAATCCAGCTTGCCGGTACTCTTCGGCGGGGTATTCGGCAGGAACAGCGCGAAAATGCCAAGCAGAAGGGAGCTGGCAGCGGTCATCAGCAGCGGGATATTGGTGTCAGAGATGTCGCTATAGCCCAACATCTGCGGGAGGAAGCCGCACGCCAGGCCGGAGGCAATCCAGCCGATGGTGCCCATCACGCGGATGCGCGGAAAATCAGCCTCTACGTCATCGACGTTCGCGAAGGCGATGCTGTTGGTCAGCGCGATGGTCGGCATATAGGTCAGGGAGTAGGCCAGCAGCAGCGGGAAGAAGGTGCTGAACTGGGTTTGCTGTGCTGCGAAATACATCAGAATCGCGCCAGCGAACATCAGTACGGCCAGCACTTTCTGGGCGGCGAAGAAACGGTCCGTCAGCGAGCCGACCAGGATGGGAGAGAGGATCGCGGCAATCGCGGTACAGGCATACGACCAGCCAATTTCCCCTGCGGTGAACCCGCTCTTACTCAACCACAGCCACAGCGGCACAAACCATGCGCCCCAGATAAACCATTCAACGAACATCATGAATGACAGTTGGACTTTCGTTTTCATTTTTTAATCCTGCATGTCAGAGGTACGCATGTAACATACCATGTGATAATACCTTTTAAATACCTTTAAGGCGATTGTTTGATCAGTGTAACAAAAATGTTGTACACGAAACGAGCCAGCAGATTGTGCTTAAAAAAGTTGCAAATGGTGGAAAATAGGTTAAGTCGGTACCAGGCTTAGTCTGCCTGCAAAAACGTGGGCTTGGATCACACGCTCCGACATCATGTCGGACTTACGGGAGCATCACTATGACTGATATTGCGCAACTGCTTGGCAAAGACGCCGACAGCCTTTTACAGCATCGTTGTATGACCATTCCAGCCGACCAGCTTTATCTGCCTGGCCATGATTACGTAGACCGCGTCATGGTCGACAACAACCGTCCGCCTGCCGTACTGCGAAACATGCAGACGCTTTACAATACCGGCCGTCTGGGTGGGACCGGGTATCTCTCCATTCTGCCCGTTGACCAGGGCGTAGAGCACTCGGCGGGAGCGTCATTTGCTGCTAACCCGCTCTACTTTGACCCGAAAAACATTGTCGAGCTGGCGATTGAGGCGGGCTGTAACTGTGTGGCATCGACGTATGGCGTGCTGGCCTCCGTTTCCCGCCGCTACGCTCACCGCATTCCGTTCCTCGTCAAGCTGAACCACAACGAAACCCTGAGCTACCCAACTGAATACGACCAGACGCTGTACGCCAGCGTCGAGCAGGCGTTCAACATGGGCGCGGTCGCGGTCGGGGCGACCATCTATTTCGGCTCTGAACAGTCGCGCCGTCAGATTGAAGAGATCTCTGCCGCGTTTGAGCGCGCGCACGAGCTGGGGATGGTGACCGTGCTGTGGGCCTATCTGCGTAACGCGTCGTTCAAAAAAGACGGCGTGGATTACCACGTATCAGCGGATCTGACCGGTCAGGCAAACCACCTGGCGGCAACCATCGGCGCGGACATCGTGAAGCAGAAAATGGCCGAGAATAACGGCGGCTATAAGGCGGTGAATTTTGGCTATACCGACGACCGTGTCTACAGCAAGCTGACCAGCGACAACCCGATCGATCTGGTGCGCTACCAGCTGGCGAACTGCTACATGGGCCGCGCCGGGCTGATTAACTCCGGTGGTGCGGCAGGCGGTGAAACCGATCTGACCGACGCGGTGCGCACGGCGGTGATTAACAAACGTGCGGGCGGTATGGGGCTGATCCTCGGCCGTAAGGCGTTTAAAAAGTCCATGGCCGACGGCGTGAAGCTGATTAATGCGGTTCAGGATGTCTATCTGGACAGTAAAGTCACGATTGCCTGACGCCACCGTATCCCTCTCCCTCAAAGGAGAGGGCATTATCGCGCACCCTGTCAAACATCAGCGCAACAGCACGCAGTCCGGCGGCAACCGGCACTGCAACGCGCCGGGCAAGACCTCAATGCGGAATCGCTCGCCGCTGAGCGGCTCTCCGTCGAGGTTAAAGGTCATGCCGTGTGGGGCGATCACTTCAAACCACGCGGATTTCCCGTCGATGATATTGGGGCTCTCCTCTGGCTGCGTCAGCGTCGTAAACAGCGCAGGCAGGAGCCCGTCGCCGGTAAAAATGCGCAGCTGTAGCTGACCGTCATTAATCAGCGCTTCCGGGCAAAGCTGCTGTCCGCCGCCTGCCTGACGCCCGTTGCCGATACCAATCACCAGCGCGTCGCCCTGCCAGTGGAAGTTCTCACCGTGGATTTCACAGCTGTCGGGCTTGAGGGTGTCCATGCGCATCAGGCCGTGAATGAGATACGAGACGCCGCCCAGCGCGGCTTTCAGCTTTTCCGGCGTTTCGCTGGTGATCCGCGTGCCGAAACCGCCCGTCGCCATATTGATAAAGCAGGTTCTTTCATTCACCTGCGCAATGTCGACGGCGGTCGCTTTCCCGAGGATAGCCAGTTGCAGCGCTTTGCCTAAATCGTCAGGTATACCGGCGCTGGTGGCAAAATCATTGGCGGTACCGAGCGGTAAAATGCCCATCACCGGGCGATGTGCTGTGTCGAGGTCAATAAGCGCGCCAGCGATCTCGTTGATTGTTCCGTCGCCGCCGCCGGAAATGATGGTTTCAGCGCCTAACCTGATGCCTTCGTCGATATAGCGTGCCGCATCACCTTTTTCAAAGGTCACCCGCACGTGAATGCGCGCGCCATCTTCACGCAATTCGGTGATCGCCTGGCGCAACAGATCGTTGCCTGCACTTTTGCCATTGAGAATTAATAAACTGTCTGGATAGGTTGCCATCCGGGTTGCTCCCTTTTTTAACTATAGAAAGAGTGTATCCCAGAGAAGGAAAAAGCGGGTAAGAACAGGATGAAAGGCAAAAAATAAGCCCGCGTAAGGGAGATTACGCAGGCTAAGGAGGTGGTTCCTGGTACAGCTAGCATTTATGGGTTATGTTTTTCAGCGGGGGGATAATACCCGTATTGAACGAAGCGGTATGTGATCCGATTCTAAGAATTATCCCAGCGTGAAAAAATCCCGTTGATTGACTATTTGCCGTGTGGATTTCGGGTATTTTCACCTTCAAAATTACGCATCAGCAGCGCAAACTCCAGCTCCACCTCTTCAGGAACCGGCAGCCAGACCACATGGCCGTCGCCAGGTGCGACCTCAATCGCCTCACCTTTTTTGTTTTCCAGATGCTCCAGGCGGAAGTTCATATTGCCCTGCGGCGTCATCAGCTCCAGGCTGTCGCCTTTAGTGAATTTGTTTTTTACGGCGACGGCGGCCAGCGGGCCTTTACGCTCGCCGGTGAAGTCGCCTACAAACTGCTGGCGTTCAGAAATCGAATAGCCATGCTCGTAGTTCTGGTAGTCGTCGTGGGTGTGACGACGCAGGAAACCTTCGGTATAGCCGCGATGCGCCAGACCTTCCAGCGTTTCCAGCAGGCTGGTGTCGAACGGTTTACCGGCGGCGGCATCGTCGATGGCTTTGCGATACACCTGTGCGGTACGGGCGCAGTAGTAGTAGGACTTGGTGCGGCCTTCGATTTTCAGGGAGTGTACGCCCATCTTGGTTAAACGCTCGACGTGCGCGATGGCGCGCAGATCTTTGGAGTTCATGATGTAGGTGCCATGCTCGTCTTCAAAGGCGGTCATGTACTCACCCGGACGTTTGGCTTCTTCGATCATAAACACGCTGTCGGTAGGCGCGCCGATACCCAGCGTTGGCTCAACGTTGGTGACCGGGATCGGCTCGTGTTTATGCACGATGTTACCGATGTCATCCTCTTTGCCTTCCTGAACGTTATATTCCCAGCGGCAGGCGTTGGTGCAGGTGCCCTGGTTCGGGTCACGCTTGTTGATGTAGCCAGAGAGCAGGCAGCGGCCGGAGTAGGCCATGCACAGTGCGCCGTGAACGAAGATTTCGATCTCCATATCCGGCACCTGGGTACGGATCTCTTCGATCTCTTCCAGCGAAAGCTCGCGGGACAGAATGACGCGGGTCAGCCCCATCTGTTTCCAGAATTTCACCGTTGCCCAGTTGACGGCGTTAGCCTGCACCGAGAGGTGAATGTCCATCTCCGGGAAGTTCTCCCGAACCAGCATGATTAAACCCGGGTCCGACATGATCAGCGCGTCCGGCCCCATCTCCACGACCGGCTTCAGGTCGCGAATGAACGTTTTCAGCTTGGCGTTGTGCGGCGCGATGTTCACCACCACGTAGAATTTTTTGCCCAGGGCATGCGCTTCGTTGATACCGAGCTGAAGATTCTCGTGGTTGAATTCGTTGTTACGCACGCGCAGCGAGTAGCGCGGCTGGCCCGCGTAGACGGCGTCGGCACCATAGGCGAAAGCGTAACGCATATTTTGCAGCGTTCCCGCCGGGGAAAGGAGTTCCGGTTTAAACATGTTTGTTCTCGTTCTGATGACAGGTCAGATCCGCATACACCTGGTGCAGCGGTAAGGGGAGATCCCCCACTTTAAGGGCGGGCATTGTAGCGCTGCGGGGAAGAGAGGTAAAGCGTCCTTACCCCTCACCCAGCCCTCTCCCCAAAGGGGAGAGGGTATTTTAGTCCCCTCGCCCCTTTGGGGAGAGGGTTAGGGTGAGGGGAGAATTTTGTCAGGCAATCCTGCACGCATCCGCTTCCCAGCGATACCCCACGCCGTACACCGCGCGAATAAACGACTGGTCGGCGTCCAGCGCCTCCAGCTTGCGGCGCAGGTTTTTGATGTGGCTGTCGATGGTGCGGTCGGTCACTACGCGGTAATCGTCATACAGATGGTTGAGCAGCTGCTCGCGGGAAAACACTTTGCCCGGCTCGTGGGAGAGCGTTTTCAGCAGGCGGAACTCCGCTGGGGTGAGATCCAATAGTTTGCTGCGCCAGCTCGCCTGGAAGCGGCTTTCGTCGACGATCAGCGGGCTTTGCGCATCCAGCACCTGCAATTCACGCTGTGGCTTACAGCGGCGGAGGATGGTTTTCACCCGAGCGACCACCTCCCGCGGGCTGTAAGGCTTGCAGATGTAATCGTCGGCGCCGATTTCGAGCCCCAGCAGACGGTCGATCTCTTCGATTTTGGCCGTCACCATCACGATGGGCACATCGGAGAAACGACGAATTTCCCGGCACAGGGTCAGGCCGTCGGTACCCGGCAGCATCAGATCCAGCAGGATCAGATCCGGCGGCGTCTGGCGCACGTAGGGCAGCACCTGGTCGCCGTGGCTGATAAGCGTTGGCGCGTAGCTCGCAGCGCGTAAATAGTCGATCAGCAGTTGCCCAAGTTTAGGCTCGTCTTCCACGATCAAAATACGCGGTGTGTTGTCGTCAATCGGTAACTCGGTCATGCTTCCCTCGATAAATCCCGTTCCAGAGGTAACTCTACTGTAATGCTAACCCCGCCAAAAGGCGAATGGGCGGCGCGGATGGTGCCGCCGTGGGCCTCCACAATGTTAACGCAAATCGCCAGCCCGAGGCCGGAACCGCCGCTGGCGCGGTTGCGTGAACCTTCGGTGCGATAGAAGCGCTCGAACAGTTTTTCCAGCTGCGCATCCTTCACGCCAGGGGCAGAGTCCGCAAAGGTCAGGGCAAAGCGCCCGTTTTCCTGCCTGCCGGAGATATGCAGCGCGCCGCCGCCGTCGGTGTAGCGGAGGCTGTTCTCCAGCAAATTATTGAACAGCTGCATCAGGCGATCCCTGTCGCCAAATACCACCGCGCTGTCCGGCAGCGAGAGGTTGATTTTCAGGTCACGGCTGGCGAAGCGTTCGCGGAAGGCACCGGTCACGACTTCAAGGATATTTATAACGTCGATCGGGGCTTTCTGGTAGGCCAGGGCGCCTTCGTCGGACATGGAAAGCTGATGCAGATCGTCCACCAGCTTGGTCAGCGTGCCGACTTCCGCCTGTAGCGAGGCCACGGACTCGGGGGTGAACTGCCTTACGCCGTCCTGAATCGCCTCCAGCTCGCCGCGCAGCACCGCCAGCGGGGTGCGCAGCTCGTGCGAAATATCGGCCATAAAATCGCGGCGCATCTGCTGGTTTTTTTCCAGCGTGCTGGCGAGCTGGTTGAAGTCCTGCGCCAGCTTGCCCAGTTCATCCTGGCTGCGGGTGTCCACGCGGGTCGAGAAATCACCCGCCGCCAGCTTATGCGTGCCTTCCACCAGGCGCTTAACCGGCGCCAGCAGGCCGCGCGCCAGTGGGAAGGTGGCGAGCGCCGCAAGCAGGGTTGAGAGCGCGACAATCAGCCAGCTGGTCTGACGCTGCTGGCGGTCAAAGTTAATGTCGGTGTTGCGCGTCAGCCGCTCGACCGGCGAGGCGATAACCCAGCCCACCGTGGCGCCGTTCGAGGTAATGGCGCGCTTTGTACCGTCCGGCGGTACCGGAGCGCGCGGGCCTACGAGCACGCGCATCTCCTGGTCAATCACCCAGAACTGGGTGCGCCAGCCGTGCGGCGGCATGCCCGGCCCCGGACGGTCGTCGTCGTTATCGTGCTCCAGCGAGCGCAGGATTTGAAACACAAAGCGATCGTTATTGCGCAGAAAACGCCAGTTACCGTGCAGGCTATACTGTTCGCCCAGCGCGTCGCTTAAGCCCTGTAATCGCTGTTCGTTACCGTGCTTAATGTAGTCAATAAAGCCGCGCTCAAAGCTGACCCGCACCGCCCAGTGCATGGTAATCAGCAGGACGATACAGGTGGCGAAAATCGCCACAAAAAGCTTGCCGGTGATCCCCGGACGCCAGAATTTCATGGTGCACTCCTTTTGCCGCGTCGGATCACGACGTTTTTGGTCGTGTCATTCGGTACTCTGGCAAAGATAAAAGCGGGCAGGGCGATAATTACCGCCATGCTGAGGTAAGTGTATAAAAAGACCTGATGCGCGACGGGGGTGTCGGCGCTGAGATGGTGCTGACCGTACATGCCGAGCAGCAATCCGGCGACCGTGACTCCCACGCTCATGGAGAGCTGCATGATCATCGACAGCAGGCTGTTGCCGCTGCTCGCCAGCTCGTCCGGCAGATCTTTCAGCGTCAGGGTGTTCATCGACGAGAAGCGCATGGAGTTGATGATCCCCTGGCAGAACAGCACCAGCGGCAGAATGTAGTACCAGCCCAGCAGCGCCACGGCCATAAACAGCAGGCAGACCAGCGCCAGCCCGATCGTGGCGGCCACCAGCACCCGGCGATAGCCAAAGCGGTTCACCACCTGCACCACAATACGCTTCATCCCCATGCTGCCGAGCACCATCGGGATCATCATCAGCCCGGCGTGGAACGGCGAGAAGCCCATCCCAATCTGTAAAAACACCGGCGTCATAAACGGCAACATGCCGCTGCCGATGCGTCCGGCAAAGCTGCCGAAGAGACCAAGACGGTAGGTGGGATTCCTGAACAGATTCAGGCTGAACAGCGCGTTAGCGTTGCCTCTGGCATGCCACAGATACCAGAGAATCGCGGTGATCCCCAGCACCACCAGCAGGGCGAGCGACAGGGAGGAGATCCCCAGCCCTTTTTGCCCGTCGAGAGCCAGGGTGAGCGTCGCCATGCCAGCCGCCAGCAGGATAAAGCCAACGAAATCAAAGCGCCTGGTCTGCATTTTATAGTTCGGCATCAGCGTCAGGGTGGCAATCGCGCCGATAATACCGACCGGCAGGTTGATCAGGAAGATCCAGTGCCAGGAGGCATACTCCACCAGAATACCGCCCAGCGCCGGGCCAAGCAGCGGGCCGACCTGACCGGGCAGGGTGACGAAGGTCATCGCCGCCATATACTGTGCGCGCGGAACAATTTTCATCACCGTTAACCGCCCGACGGGCACCATCATCGCGCCGCCGACGCCCTGTAGCACGCGCGCCATCACCAGCTGGTCGAGGGTATTGGCCTGGGCGCAAAACAGCGACCCGGTGGTAAACAGCACAATGGCGGTGAAGAAGATGTTTCGCACGCCGACTTTATCCGCCAGCCAGCCGCTGGCAGGCAGCATTACGGCGACCGTCAGCACGTAGGCGACAATCACCATATGCATGTGCAGCGGGCTCTCCCCCAGGCTTTTCGCCATCGAGGGGAGGGCGGTGTTCACGATGGTCGTGTCCAGCGACTGCATAAAGAAGCCGAACGCGACGATCCACAATTGCCAGCGAACGTTACTGGGTAGGTCGGTCATTTACTCGGTCACCGTGGTTCTCTTTTTACGCGAAAAACGCAGCCGCAGGCGGTCAAAGAACAGATAGACTACCGGCGTGGTGTAGAGCGTCAGCAGCTGGCTCATCACCAGGCCGCCGACAATCGTGATCCCCAGCGGCTGGCGCAGTTCAGAGCCGTCACCGCCGGATATGACCAGCGGCAGGGCACCGAACAGCGCGGCCAGGGTGGTCATCATGATCGGGCGAAAACGCAGCAGACAGGCCTGGAATATCGCCTCGTCCGGCGTCAGGTTGCCGTTACGCTGGGCGTCCAGGGCAAAGTCGACCATCATAATCGCGTTTTTCTTCACAATACCTATTAATAGCATGATCCCGATGAGCGCGATTAGGCTGAATGGGGCACCGAACAGCTCCAGCGCCAGCAGCGCCCCCACGCCCGCAGAAGGCAGCGTGGAGAGAATGGTCAACGGATGCACGTAGCTTTCGTACAGCACGCCCAGCACGATATACACCGTGGCAATAGCCGCCAGGATCAAAATGACCTGCGAGTTCATGGTGTCCTGGAACACCTGCGCCGTGCCGGCAAAGCTGCCGCGCACGGAGGAGGGCACCCCGAGCTGGGTCATGGCGCGGTTTATGGCGTCGCTGGCCTCAGACAGCGACGAGCCGGTTGGCAGGTTAAACGACACGGTCGAGGCGGCGGAAAGCCCCTGGTGGTTCACCGACAGCGGCGCGTTCGACGGCTGCCAGCTGGCGAAGTACGACAGGGGGATCGCCTTGCCGTCATTATTGATCACAAACATTTTGTCCAGCGCGCTGATGTCCTGGGTATAGCGCGGATCAACTTCCATCACCACCTTGTACTGGTTCATCGGCTGGTAGATGGTGGAGACTTCACGCTGCCCGAAGGCGTTATTAAGCAGGCTGTTGGCCGCTTCAACGTTAATGCCCAGGCGGGACATGGTTTCGCGATCGTAGGTGAGCGCCATCTCCGAGCCGTTGTTCTGGCTGTCGGAGTTCACGTCCGCCAGCTGCGGCAGCGCGGCCAGCGCTTTACGGATCTTCGGCTCCCACTCGCGCAGGGCGGCTAAGTCATCCGAGAGCAGGGTGTACTGATAGCTGGCGTTAGCCTGTCGTCCGCCGACGCGGATATCCTGAACGGCCATCAAAAAGAGATTCGCCCCCGGCTCTTTGGCGAGCTTCACCCGCAGGCGGTCAATGATCTGCTGCGCCGTTTCGTGACGTTCACCGCGCGGCTTAAGGGTAATAAACATCATCCCGCTGTTAACGCGCGAGCCGCCGGTAAAGCCGGTCACGTTATCCACGGCCGGATCTTCCCGGATGATTTTCATAAAGTCTTGCAGTTTGCCCCGCATCGCCTGGAACGAAATGCTCTGGTCCGCCTGAATACCGCCCATCAGTACGCCGGTATCCTGCTCCGGGAAGAAGGTTTTCGGGATGGTGATATACATCCAGACGTTGAGCACGATGGTGCCGATCAGCACCAGCCCGACAAGACGCGTGTGGTTCAGCACCCACTTCAGCGATTTGCCGTAGCCGGACTGCATCGCCATCAGGACGCGGCCAAAGCCTTTCCTGCGCGGCTGCGAGTGCGGTTGGCTGCGCTTTAGCATCCAGCCGCACATCATCGGCGTCAGCGTCAGCGAAATCACCAGGGAGATACCGATGGCGACGGAAAGCGTGACGGCAAATTCGCGCAGCAGTCGCCCCGGCAGGCCGCCCATCAGCAGCAGCGGCAGGAACACCGCCACCAGCGACAGGCTCATGGACAGGACCGTGAAGCCCACTTCGCGCGTCCCCTGAAGCGCCGCCTGGAGCGGCTTCATGCCCGCTTCCAGATGACGCGAAATATTTTCCAGCACCACGATGGCGTCATCCACCACAAACCCGGTGGCAATCGTCAGCGCCATCAGCGACAGGTTGTTAAGACTAAAGCCGCACAGGTACATGGCGGCAAAGGTGCCTATCAGCGATACCGGGACCGCCACCGCCGGGATCAGCGTGGCGCGCCCCGAGCGCAGGAACAGGAACACCACCAGGATCACCAGCGCGACGGAGATGATCAGCGTTTGCTCTACCTCCTCAAGCGAGGCGCGGATGGTAGGGGAGCGGTCCTGAGCAATCTGGAGGTCGATGGCCGCCGGAATGGTTTCCTGAAGCTCCGGCAGGCGCGCGCGGATGCTGTTCACCGTCTGGATGATGTTGGCTTCAGGCAGCTTGCGGATCATCAGCAAAATCGCCGGTTTGGCGTTGGTCATCCCGGCGTTACGCACGTCCTGCACCGAATCGGTGACGCTGGCGACGTCGCTCAGGCGCACTGCCGCGCCGTTGTTGTAGTGAATAATCAACGGCTGATATTCGGCGGCGGTTTTCAGCTCGTCGTTGGTCTGGATCTGCCAGCGGTGGCTGCTGTCCTCAATCGCGCCCTGCGGCTTACGCACGTTGGCGTTGCTGATGGCGGAACGCACGTCGTCCAGCGACACGCCCTGGTTAAACAGCGCCTGCGGATTCAGCCCCACGCGCACGGCGGGCAGAGAGCTGCCGCCGACGTCCACGTCGCCCACGCCGTCAATCTGGGCGATGGTTTGCGCCAGCTGGGTGGAGGCAAAATCGTACAGCTCGCCCTGGGAGTAGGTCTCTGACGTGAGCGTCAGGATCATGATCGGCGCGTCGGACGGGTTGGCCTTGCGGTAGGTTGGACGGCTCGGCATGCCGCTCGGCAGCAGGCTTTGGGCGGCGTTAATCGCGGCCTGCACGTCACGCGCCGCGCCGTTGATATCCCGGTCGAAGTTAAATTCCAGAATGATGCGCGTGCTGCCCAGCGAGCTGCTGGAGGTCATCTCGTTAACCCCGGCAATTCGCCCAAGCGAGCGCTCAAGCGGCGTCGCCACCGATGACGCCATGGTTTCCGGCGATGCACCCGGCAGCGAGGCGCTGACCATAATCACCGGGAAATCGACCTGCGGCAGCGGGGCCACCGGCAGCAGCCGGAAGCCCAGCACGCCGCACAGGGTGATAGCGATGGAGAGTAAAATCGTCGCCACCGGACGGTAAATGAAGAGGGCGAAAAACTTCACTTACGCCTCCTCTTCACGTTTCGGGAAGCGACTTTTCGTCCACAGAGCCAGACGGTCAAACAGCAGGTAGATAACCGGCGTGGTAAACAGCGTCAGCACCTGGCTTACCAGCAGGCCGCCCACCATCCCGATGCCCAGCGGACGGCGCAGTTCGGCCCCCACGCCGGTGCTCAGCATCAGCGGCAGCGCGCCCAGCAGGGCGGCGAGGGTGGTCATCAGGATCGGACGAAAACGCAGCAGACAGGCCTGGTAAATGGCCTCGCGCGGCGCCATACCCTGCTCGCGCTCGGCGGCCAGCGCAAAGTCGATCATCATGATGGCGTTTTTCTTCACGATGCCGATAAGCAGGATGATGCCGATGATCGCAATGACGTCCAGCTCGCTCCCCGCCAGCATCAGCGCCAGCAGCGCCCCCACGCCCGCCGTCGGCAGGGTGGAGAGGATGGTGATCGGGTGGATAAAGCTCTCATACAGCACGCCAAGCACGATATACATCGCCACCACCGCCGCGACAATCAGCCAGACGGTGCTGCCCAGCGCGGCCTGGAACGCCAGCGTACTGCCCTGGAACTGGGTCTGAATATCTGACGGGAAGCTGAGTTCTTTCTCCGCGCCCAGAATGGCCTCCACCGCTTCGCCAAGGGAATACCCGTCCGGCACGTTGAACGAAATGGTGGTGGACGGGAACTGATCGAGATGGTTAATCGACAGCGGGGTGTGACGCTCTTCCACGCTGGCAATGGCGCTGAGCGGCACAATCCCGCCGTCTTTGCTGGTCAGGCGCACCGTGTCCAGCGCGGCCAGCCCGGGCGTGTTCTCGGTGTTATGTTCCAGCACCACGCGATACTGGTTGGCCTGGGTGTAAATGGTGGAGATCAGTCGCTGACCAAAGGCGTTATACAGGGCGTTATCCACGTCGGACATGGTAATGCCCAGACGGCTGGCGGTGTCGCGGTTGACGTTCACGTACGCCGCCAGCCCTTTATCCTGCCAGTCGCTGCTGACGTCAGAAACCTGCGGCAGTGCTTTCAGCTTGTCCACCAGCTGCGGCACCCAGGTGCTGAGTGCCTCAAGCGAGGTGGCCTGGAGCGTAAACTGGTACTGCGTGCGGCTCACCTGCGTATCAATGGTTAAATCCTGGATCGGTTGCAGATACAGCTCAATGCCCGGCACGCGCGCCACCGCGCTTTGCAGGCGCTCAATTACCGCGTTGACGCGATCGTCGCGGTCATCGAGCGGTTTAAGGTTAATTTGCAGGCGCGCGCTGTTGAGCGACGGGTTGGTGCCGTCCACGCCCACGTAGGCAGTCAGGCTTTCCACCGCCGGATCTTTCATGATGATCTCAGACACCTGCTGCTGGCGCTGCGCCATGTTGGCGAAGGAGACCGTCTGCGGCGCCTGAAGCGTGCCCTGAATAATGCCGTTGTCCTGAATCGGGAAGAAGCCTTTCGGAATGAAAATCCACAGCATGACGCTGAGCGCCAGGGTGCCGAGCGCCACGCCGAGCGTCGCCCACGGATGGTTCAGCACTTTTGCCAGCACGCGGCCGTAGGCGGCGATAATGCGCTCGAACATCCGCTCGGAGGCGCGCGAGAAGCGGTTTTGCTTGCGCAAGGACTCGTGGCTCAGCATGCGGGCGCACATCATCGGCGTCAGCGTCAGCGACACCACGGCAGAGATCAGAATGGCGACCGCCAGCGTCACGGCAAACTCGCGGAACAGCCGCCCGACGATATCGCCCATAAACAGCAGCGGGATCAGCACCGCAATCAGCGAGAAGGTGAGCGAGATAATGGTAAAGCCAATCTCCCCCGCGCCCTTCAGCGCGGCGGCTAACGGCTTTTCACCTTTTTCGATATAGCGCGAGATGTTCTCGATTACCACGATGGCGTCGTCCACCACAAACCCGGTGGCGATGGTGAGCGCCATCAGCGTCAGGTTGTTAATCGAAAAGTCGAGAAACACCATCACCGCGAACGTTCCGACCAGCGAGAGCGGCACGGCGACGGCGGGAATGATGGTTGCCGGGACGTTGCGCAGGAACAGGTAGATGATCATCACCACCAGCGCAATCGCCAGCATCAGCTCGAACTGGGTGTCGGTCACTGACGCGCGAATATTCGTGGTGCGGTCAGAGAGCACTTTCACGCTGACCGATTTTGGCAGGCTTTCCACCAGCTGCGGCAGCATGGTGCGAATGCTGTCGGCGGTATCAATAATATTCGCGCCCGGCTGGCGCTGAACGTTCATGACTATCGCCTGCTGCTTATTGGCCCACGCCCCGAGCCAGCTGTTTTCCGCGCCTTGTTCGACGGTGGCTACGTCGCCCAGGCGGATCGGCGCGCCGTTCTGGTAGGCAATGATCAGCTGACGGTACTCATCGGCGGACTGCATCTGGTCGTTGGCGGAGAGCGTGACCGCGCGGGTCGGGCCGTCCAGCGACCCCTTCGCTGAGTTGACGTTGGCGCTGCTGATGGCGGTGCGGATGGTTTCGCTGGTTAACCCCAGCGCGGCAATGGCCTGGGCATTCAGTTTGACGCGCACGGCGGGGCGTTGACCGCCCGCCAGCGTCACCAGCCCCACGCCGGTCACCTGCGAAATCTTCTGCGCCACGCGGGTTTCAACCATGTCTTCCACCTGGGTCATCGGCATGGCGGAGGAGGTGACGGCAAGGGTCATGATCGGCGGATCCGCCGGGTTGACCTTGCTGTAAACCGGTGGATTCGGCAGGTCAGACGGCAGCAGGTTAGTGGCGGCGTTAATCGCGGCCTGCACCTCCTGCTCGGCGACGTCCAGCGACAGCGTGAGCTGGAACTGAAGCGTGACGACCGAAGCGCCGCCGGAGCTCTGGGAGGACATCTGCTTCAGGCCAGACATCTGGCCAAACTGACGCTCCAGCGGGGCGGTGATGGCGGACGTCACCACATCCGGACTGGCGCCCGGATAGAGGGTGACAACCTGAATGGTCGGGTAGTCCACTTCCGGCAGCGCCGACACGGGCAGAAAACGGTAGCCAATGATCCCAGCCAGCAGGATCGCCACCATCAACAGGGTCGTCGCAACCGGACGTAAGATAAACAGGCGTGATGGCCCACCTGTAGAGCTCGGCGGCAAGACCTGCATCAGGCTTTTGCTCCTGTATCCTGCGCTTCCACCACCTCGACCTGCGCCCCTTCGGTCAGCCGGTCAATACCGTCGGTGACGACGCGGTCGCCAGCGGACAGCCCGGCGCTGATCACCACCGTCTGGCTGTCCTGGATGCCGGTTTTCACCAGATGTTTGCTGACCTTGTTTTCGCTGTTCAGCACCCAGACAAAGTTGCCTTCACTGCCCATTTGCAGGGCCGCCGTCGGGATCACCACCGCGTTTTCTTCGGTCGCGACCAGCATTCGCGCGTTGACGAACTGATTCGGGAACAGGGCATCGTCCTGATTGTTGAAGCGTGCTTTTAGCTTGATGGTGCCGGTGGTGGTGTCGATCTGGTTATCCAGGCTCAGCAGCGAACCTTCGCTCAGCTTCTGCTTGTTGGTGCGATCCCAGGCTTCAACCACCAGCGCTTTTCCGGCCTTCTGCGCCTGTATCACCGTCGCAATGTCGCTTTCCGGCAGGGTAAAGACGAGATCGATAGGGTGCGTCTGGGTGATCACCACGATGCCCGTGGTATCGCCGCTGGAGATTTGGTTGCCGATATCAACCTGTTTCAGGCCCACGCGGCCCTCAATCGGTGCGGTGATCCGGCTCCAGTCGAGCTGGAGCTGGGCGCTGGCGACCGCGGCTTCGTCGGCCTTGATGGTGCCCTGAGATTCACTGACCAGAGACTGCTGGGTGTCCAGCTCCTGGCGCGACACGAGGTTGGTTTTTACCAGCTGCTGATAGCGGGCTAAATCGCGGCGGGCATTGGCGAGGGTGGCTTTGTCTTTCGCGAGCTGCCCCTGCGCCTGCGCCAGGGCTACCTTAAACTGGCTTGGATCGATTTCCGCCAGCAGATCGCCCGCTTTCACCTGCTGACCTTCCTGGAAGTGGATGGCCATCAGCTGACCGTCCACGCGGCTACGTACCGTCACGGTATTGGCGGCAGTGATGGTTCCCAGCCCGGAGAGATAACGAGGCACCGCTTTATTCACCGCCGTTGCCGCCTGCACCGGTGCCAGCGCACCGCCGCGCATACCGTGGCGCCCGCCGCCCGTTGAGCGTTGTGAGGGGCTATTAGCGCCAGCAGGTGCCGTGGAGTTCGCGGACTGGCTGTGCCAGTACCAGGCGGCCAGGACCACCACAATCAGACCAACGGCGATTGCCCAGCGGGATTTGTTACTGCCTTTCATCGTTATACGTTCTCATCCTGAAACTCTTTCGGGGAATGATACTAGTTTAGTCAGCTAACACAGCGGAAAAATGGAGGAAATATGGAAGACTGTCGGGAATTGTCTGAGTGTGGCGCGCTGTTTCGCCTTCGCCGGGTGGCGCTGCGCTTACCCGGCCTACGGTTGGAAGATCTTGTAGGCCGGGTAAGGCGAAGCCGCCACCCGGCAGCTGTTCTGCCAGCGCTTTCTTGATCAGCGGCGAACGGGCGCTACCGCCGGTCAGGTAAATCACGTCCGGCTTCACTTTGCCGTTCTCAAGCGCCAACTGCACCTGCTCCAGAATACGCTGAAGCGGCTGAGTCAGCGCCATTTCCAGCCCTTCCTGGGTGATTGCCGTAGCCAGATCGTCACTGATAAACGGCAGCGAAACCGCATGCTCTGGACGATCGGAAAGGGCAATTTTGCTCTCTTCGGCGGTGCGCACGACCCGGTAGCTCAGGCGCTGACGCCACACCTTATACAGCAGCGCGACCTTCTCTGCATCCTGCGCATCACGCACCAGATCGTTGAGGAAACGGCCATTCGCGGTGCTGTAAAAATCACTCTGCGCAGGCACATCGTTGATGGCAATCGCGTTCCACCACGGCAGGATCGGCAGGGCGATGCCTTTCTCGGTTTGACCGCCCATACCGAGCAGCGGCATCAGGCTCTTGAAGGCCAGGGCAATATCCAGATCGTTCCCGCCCACGCGGCAGCCGCTGTGCCCCAGCAGACTGTTTTCACGATCGCGACGGTGATGCCACTGGGGACCCATCAGCAGTAATGAACAGTCCGTCGTACCGCCACCGATGTCCACTACCAGCACCCGTTGTTCTTCCGTCAGCGTGGCCTCAAAATCCAGCCCCGCCGCAACCGGCTCATACTGGAACACCACGTCACGGAAGCCTGCCCGGTGCGCTGCACGCTCAAGGATCCCCTGCGCCTGCTGGTTGGCTTCGTCGCCGCCCAGCCCCTGAAAGTTAATCGGACGGCCAATCACCGCCTGGGTGATGGCATCCGGCACCTGGGACTGCGCCTGATTGCGGATGTGCAGCATCATTGCGCAGACCAGATCTTCAAACATCGCCACCTGCTGCGGCTTCAGGCCGCTGGCGCCGAGGAATGATTTCGGTGATTTAACGAAGTAGACCTCTTCCGGATCGTCAATGTACTGCCCGAGGGAAGAGAGGCCGAACTGCACGCTGGACGGGGTAACGTCGATATCTTCCTCGCGGTTAAAGCTGACCGCACGGCGCAGCAGCGCCTGGGTCTCTGCCGCCGTGGCCGGAACCTGATGATGGCGGAACAGCCACTCGCTCACCGCTTCACGCGTGGGCGCACAAAGCATTGACGGCAACAGCGTACTGCCGTTTTCCATTTTCAGGAGCTGCGGTTGTCCGTTTTGCATTATCGCAACCGAGCAGTTTGCGGTGCCGTAGTCGAATCCAATAAACACAATAAATCCCCATGCCGGTGAGAAGGGGCGAGACTTTAGCGAAATGTCTGCCAGGCGACAACAGGAATATGAAAGCAAGGCGCAACGCGATCTTTCGGTTTATGCTGAGGTAAATACAAAAGGAGAGACAATGTACACCCTGAACTGGCAACCGCCCTATGACTGGTCGTGGATGTTTGGCTTTCTTGCCGCGCGTGCGGTCACGGGGGTTGAGACCGTTACGGCGGATTACTACGAGCGCAGTTTTGGCTATGCCGGGCACCAGGGCGTTTTCCGGGCTACGCCCGACAGCGCAACCCATACGCTGGCGGTGTCGCTCAGTCCTGGCCTGATCCCGGTGGCGGATATCTGCCTCGACCGCATCTCCCGCCTGTTTGACCTCGATTGCGACCCGCTGCACATTGCGCAGACCCTGGGCGATCTCGGCGCGGCGCGGCCGGGCTTACGTTTGCCGGGCGCGATGGATGCCTACGAGCAGGGCGTGCGCGCCATTCTCGGACAACTGGTGAGCGTGGCGATGGCGGCAAAACTGGCGTCTCGGGTGGTGGCGCTGTGCGGTGAACCCATTGAGGATGCGCCGGGCTATCTCTGCTTTCCTCCGCCAGAGGTGCTGGCCGCGGCAGATCCGCTGGCGTTGAAAGCCCTCGGGATGCCGCTCAGGCGTGCGGAGTCGTTGATTCATCTGGCGCAGTCGGTGGTGGACGGTGAATTCCCGCTGTTCCCGCCTGAGAACGTTGAGGCCGGGATGAAGGCGCTACAGCAGCGCCCCGGCATCGGGCGCTGGACCGCGAATTACCTGGCCCTGCGCGGCTGGCAGGCGAAGGATGTTTTCCTGCCGGATGACTATCTGATTAAACAGCGCTTTGCCGGTATGACGCCCGCGCAGATCCGTCGCTACGCCGAGCGCTGGCAGCCGTGGCGCTCGTATGCGCTGTTACATATCTGGTACACCGACGGCTGGTCGCCGTCAGTTGATGGCGAAATAGCTGGTATTCAGCAGTAGATCAAGCGGCTGCGCTTCCCCGATGGTGTCGCCGTAAATGAAGTCAACGCCGATGCCCGATAGCGTATCCATCATGATCGACTGATGGCATGGCCCGGCAATGGTTTTTATGCCCAGACGCTGGGCGTGGCCCTGAATGATTGTCACCATCATCTCATCCATCAGATTGCCGTGGACGTTGGTCACCACGTCTGCATCCAGCAGCAGATAATCAGCGGTGTTGGCGCTGAGCTGGCTGAAGACGTTCATATCGCGTCCGACCCGGGTCAGCACCACGCGACAGCCAGCCTGACGAAGCTTTTGCAGACCCTGCTGCACGTTTTCATCCGTATTGCTCAGCACATCAGCGGCGATCGCCAGATGCAGCAGCCGCGCCGGCAGCGGTCCTTTGGTGATCAGGTCAAGCAGCTCATCCACCAGCGTGACGCTGGCTAAACCCGCCTCTGAGAGCGGCAGCGCGACGCCCATCCCTTTGGCCGCCACCTGTGCGGCATAGGTACGGAAAAATTCGCTGAATATCCGTCGGTCCAGGGCGTGCAGCAGCTCCGGCTCCGCCAGCCCGGCGCGGAAGGCATGCTCTTCCAGCACTTCCCCCTGGCTGGTCCACAGCCGCAAGGAAATCAGCCAGAAGCTACTGCTCTCGGGAATGCGCGGCGAGGCGACGCTGCGGGCGATCATCAGCAGATGGTTATCTTTAATCATGTGCCACTGCTCATCCAGCGACATCATGCTGCGCGTGCTGTGGATCCGCTCCTGCTGGGGTTCGTAGACGGTGACCACGCCGCGCCCGCTGTTTTTCGAGGCGTAGCAGGCGATATCAGCCTGCGACATCACTTCCGCAGCCTGGTAATTGGTGTCGTCAATCAGCGTAATCCCCGCGCTGGCGCCAATGCGGTGCAGGCGTCCTTCCCAGGAAAAATGATAGTTGTTGATGGCGTCGATCAACCGGCCCGCAATATAGCGTGCGCTTTCGACGTTGCAGTCCGGCAGCAGCAGGCCAAACTCGTCGCCGCCCAGACGCGCCAGCACGTCGCTGGAGCGCAGCATGGTCAGCATCAGTGAAGAGAGTTCGCGCAGGAGAGCGTCGCCCGCCGCGTGGCCTGCCGTATCGTTCACCGCCTTGAAACGGTCAAGATCGATAAAGACCAGCGCGTGACGCTGATGGGTCTCCTGTACCGTCTGCAACAGACGCTTCAGATGGTTTTCAAAGCTGACGCGGTTCGCCAGGTGGGTCAGGGCGTCATGGGAAGCGCTGTAGCTCAGCTGGCGCAGCATTTTGCGCGACTCGGTGACGTCCTGAATCACCAGCACCGAGCCGATGGTGTGCCCTTCCAGAGTACTGAGGGGGGTAATGCTGTAATGAATGTCGAAACTGCCGCCATTGCGGCAGTTAAGCACCACATCCTGTTCGATATCGGTACGGGACATATCGCCGCTGTGGATGTTTTCCATTAACGGACCGTTCTCGCCGAAGGTAATGTGCAGCACCTTCAGAACGGGCTGACCCAGCGCTTCGCTTTGCGACCAGCCGCTCATCTTCTCGGCGACCGGGTTCATAAAGGTGATGTTCATGTCGATGTCGGTGCACAGCACCGCTTCGCCGATGGAGTCGAGGGTGATATGCAGGCGCTCTTTTTCCTGGAACAGCGCCTCGTTCAGCTGCTTCACCTCGGTCATATCCATGTTGATGCCTAACAGCCGCTCCACTTCGCCCTGTTTGTTCAGCACCCGGTTCGCCAGCGAACGAATGTGGCGAATGCCATCCTTGACGCGAATGCGAAATTCCAGCTTGAAAGGCACCCTGGCCTGGAGTGACTCACGCAGGACCTGTTCGGCGTGCGTACGATCTTCAGGCACCATGGCCGCATGCCAGAGCTGCCAGGTGGGTTTAATGTGCGGGGGGATCTCGTACAGCTCAAACATCCGTTTATCCCAGCTGATCACGTCCGGCTCGAGATCCCACTCCCAAATCCCGATGCCACCGGCTTCGTTAGCGAGGGTGATACGCTCCATCAGACGCTTATTCACCCACTCGGTCTGTTTCAGATCGTTGATGTCTTCAATCTGGGCAATAAAGTAGAGCGGCGTGCCGTCGGCATGGCGCACAACGGAGACGGCCAGCAGCGCCCACACCACCTCGCCGCTACGGGTGTAGTAGCGTTTTTCGAGACTGTAGGTGTTGATCTCGCCGTGAATCAGCTGTTGCAACTGCTCCAGGTCGGTATTTAAATCTTCCGGCCAGGTTAACTGCTGGAACGTGAGCGACTGAAGCTCTGACTGGCTGTAACCGAGGAAATTGCACAGCGCCTTGTTAGCCTGAAGCCACTGGCCCTCAATGCCCACCAGCGCCATACCAATCGCGGAATACTCCATCGCATTGCGAAAACGTTCTTCGCTTTCCGTAATATGTTTACGCTCGGCCCGAAAGGCATACATCACCATCGTCATAATGTTGGCGGGGAGCAGCATCATCAGGAAGGGGAGCCACGGCGCATTGAAGGTGACGATCATGGTGGAGGGCGTCATGGAGAGCGGATTTCGCGCCATCATCAGGGATACCATCATGATGGTGAATAAAAATATCAGGAACGCTTCCATACGCGGCAGACGTACCGCGCTCCACATCAGCAGAACGATGATGCAGGTGAATGGCCACGGCAGCCAGGTAATTGCCGTCCAGCTAAGAACCAGCGTGACGACCAGGGTCACCAGCGTTTCCAGCAGCAGTTTCGGGTTGCGGTGGCGCAGCAGGTAATGCGGTTTAAACAGCAGACCTAACGGCACCAGCGCCAGCGCGCCAATGGCCTCTGAAAGTACCCAGACAAGGAAATTACGCAGCGGCTCCGCGCTCGGCACCAGAAAATGAACCAGTACGCCCCCCACCAGCGGCGGCACCAGGGCACTGCCGAGGGCAAGCCGGACCCAGTCGTTGAGGTTTTGCAGCGGATTATACCAGGGGAGCAGTTTACGCAGTAACAGCGCGCCAACCGTGGCCTCAATGATATTGATCGCCGTGTAGGTGATGTTGAGCGATGCCCATGAGAAGAGCATCCACGAGGCAAAGATATTGCCAAAGGAGCAGGCGAGGGCAATCCCGGGCCACATTTTTCCCGCGTGGCGGTAAAACGCCACCATCATAATTGAAGTCGGGAACCATAATGGCGCCAGCAGCGTACCGAAGCGAGTCAGCTCGAGGGAAAATAAGGTGAAGATGAACGTGACCAGACCCAGACAGACAAGCCGCAGTAAAGGATGTGGGGTAGTAACCAAAACCCGCTGGTATTGTTTATTCATTACCGCTCTATCCAGGGACGCCATGTTGTCAGGAGCCAGGTCCGGACGCGTGAAATTATTAATTTGGTTTATGCTAGTACAAACATTTTACAATTCATATGCTGAGTGGTCAGATTTTGACTTCATAGACTTATAAAATAGTTACTCTGCGAAGAAGGGTGATGAAATGGCGAAAAACCGCGCGTAAAAATTTCGCTAAAGGCGTGAAACGGCGCTTTTCAGCCCGCCTCGCATAACCTGCGCATTCGACTGGTATCACGTCCCCGAAATCCCTATAATTGCCGCGTTTGACGCTCCGGCGTCGTCCTTCCTTACATCCAGGTTAATCAGGTCGCTAAATTTATGACTGATAAGTCTCATCAGTGCGTCATCATAGGCATCGCCGGCGCATCGGCTTCAGGTAAAAGTCTTATTGCCAGTACGCTTTATCGCGAACTGCGTGAACAAGTGGGTGATGAGCATATCGGTGTTATTCCCGAAGATAGCTATTACAAAGATCAATCCCATCTCTCGATGGAAGAGCGCGTAAAAACCAACTACGACCATCCCAGTGCGATGGATCACAGCCTGCTGTTCCAGCATCTGGAAGCGCTGAAGCGCGGCGAGGCGATTGAGCTGCCCGTCTACAGCTACGTGGAACATACCCGCACTCAGGAAACGATCCGCATCGAGCCCAAGAAGGTGATTATCCTTGAAGGGATTTTGCTGCTCACCGACGCCCGTCTGCGCGAATCAATGAACTTCTCGATTTTCGTCGATACCCCGCTGGATATCTGCCTGATGCGGCGTATTAAACGCGACGTTAATGAACGCGGCCGCTCCATGGACTCCGTAATGGCGCAATATCAGAAAACCGTTCGCCCGATGTTCCTGCAATTTATTGAGCCTTCGAAACAATACGCCGATATTATCGTGCCTCGCGGCGGTAAAAACCGGATTGCCATTGATATCTTAAAAGCGAAAATCAGTCAGTTTTTTGAATAAGCCGTGTGAATTGTGTACCGTTCAGAGATAACCTGGTTTTGCCCTGACGCCGTAAGGCTTCAGGGCGCGATGTACGAAAGGAGAAAGTGCCATGCGTCTTTGTGACCGCGATATAGAAGCCTGGCTGGATGAAGGCCGCCTGTCTATCACCCCGCGTCCGCCGGTTGAGCGTATTAACGGCGTGACCGTCGATGTGCGTCTGGGGAATAAATTCCGCACCTTCAGCGGCCACACGGCACCGTTTATCGACCTCAGCGGGCCGAAAGACGAAGTCAGCGCGGCGCTGGATCGCGTCATGAGCGACGAAATCGTCATCGAAGAAGGAGAGGCGTTTTATCTCCATCCTGGCGAACTGGCGCTGGCGGTGACCTTTGAATCGGTCACGCTGCCTGCGGATCTGGTCGGCTGGCTTGATGGACGCTCTTCCCTGGCGCGTCTGGGCCTGATGGTGCACGTCACCGCGCACCGTATCGATCCGGGCTGGTCTGGCCGTATCGTGCTGGAGTTCTTTAACGCCGGTAAACTGCCGCTGGCGCTTCGTCCGGGAATGATGATCGGTGCGTTGAGCTTTGAACCGCTGACCGGCCCGGCAGACCGTCCTTATAACCGCCGTCAGGACGCAAAATATCGCGACCAGCAGGGTGCGGTTGCCAGTCGTATCGATAAAGACTGATCTGTGAGTTCACTGAGGAAGCCATGAGAAGAGTTCTGACAACGCTGATGATTTTGCTGGTGGTGCTGGTGGCTGGCCTTTCAGCGTTGGTGCTGCTGGTTAACCCGAATGACTTCCGGGCCTATATGGTGCGGCAGGTGGAAGCGCGCAGCGGGTATGAACTCAAGCTGGACGGGCCGCTGCGCTGGCACGTCTGGCCTCAGCTCAGCATTCTCTCCGGACGTATGTCTCTCACCGCGCCGGGCGCCGCGCAGCCGCTGGTCACGGCGGATAACATGCGTCTTGATGTCGCGCTCATCCCGCTTTTATCCCATCAGCTCCAGGTAGAACAGGTGATGCTGAAAGGGGCGGTGATTCAGCTTACGCCGCAAACCGAAGCCGTTCGTCAGGCGGATGCGCCGGTCGCACCGCGTGAAAACACCTTGCCTGACGTCCCCTCTGACACCGGCTGGTCGTTCGATATTGGTAATCTGAAAGTGGCTGACAGCGTGCTGGTTTTCCAGCATGAGGATGACGAACAGATCACCGTACGCAATATCAACCTCAGAATGGAGCAGGACGCCAACCATCACGCCACCATGGAGTTCTCCGGGCGGATCAACCGCAATCAGCGCGATCTCAACCTGTCGATGAACGCGAACGTGAACGCCTCTGACTATCCGCACCAGCTGACGGCGGACGTTCAGCAGCTCAACTGGCAGCTGACCGGCGCGGATTTACCCGCGAAGGGGATTGTCGGCCAGGGCACGATGCAGGCGGTGTGGCATGAAGAGCGCAAACAGCTCGAACTGAACGCGCTCAACCTCCAGGCCAACGACAGTGCCCTGAAGGGGCAGGCGAGCGTCACGCTTGATGAGAAACCTAAGTGGGTGCTGGATCTGCAATTCGACAAGCTGAACCTCGAGAACCTGCTTGCGCCCCAACCGGTGAACGCGACCGATGAGGGAGTCGCGCAGGAGGGGCAAAGCCAGGTCACACAGTCGCGTCCGGTGATCTCCTCAAATCTCGATCTGCCTGACTACAATGGCCTGCGCGGATTTACCGCCGACATTCTGCTGAAAGCGAACAGCGTGCGCTGGCGTGGAATTGATTTCACTGACGTCAGCAGCCAGATGTCCAACCACAACGGCCTTCTGGTCATCTCCGAGCTCAGCGGAAAAATGGGAGCAGGGAACCTCTCCCTGCCGGGCACGCTGGATGTACGCAACGACGTTGCCAGCGCCGCGTTCCAGCCGCGTCTGGAAAACGTTGAGATTGGCTCCATCCTGAAAGCCTTTAATTACCCGATTGCCCTCACGGGGCAGCTGTCGCTGGCAGGGGATTTCTCTGGTACGAAGATTGATGCGGACGCCTTCCGTCGTAGCTGGCAGGGGCAGGCGCACGTTGAGCTGAAAGATTCGCGCATTGAAGGGCTGAACTTCCAGCAGCTGGTGCAGCAGGCGGTAGAGCGCAGCAGCAGCGTGAAAGCGAATGAAAACTACGACAGCGCAACCCGTCTCGACAGCTTTACCAGTGAGCTTGCCCTCGACAACGGTCAGCTCTCGCTGGACGACATGCAGGGGACGTCGTCACTGCTGGCCCTGACCGGAACCGGCGCGCTGGATCTGGTGAAAGAGACGGCAGACACCCGCTTCAACGTCCGCGTGAAGGCTGGCTGGGAAGGCGAAGGACAGCTTGTTGAGTTCCTGAAAGAGACGCCGATACCGCTGCGCGTGTACGGAAAATGGCAGGAGTTGAATTACAGTTTACAGGTCGATCAGATCCTGCGTAAGCACCTTCAGGATGAAGCGAAACGTCGGCTGAATGACTGGGCGGACCGCAATAAAGAGTCTCAGTCAGGTAAGGACGTGAAAAAGCTGCTCGATAAGCTGTGATGGCTGTTGTGCCGGGTGGCATGTGCGGCCTGATGCCCTCACCCCGGCCCTCTCCCACGGGGAGAGGGCGCAAACACTAAAAACGGCAACGAGGTTGCCGTTTTGCTTTTACCTACACCTCAAAATCCATCTCATCTTCACCGCGCAGCGGTATCAGCTGCACCTTCTGCACGCGATGGCTCTCTACCTGCAAGGTTTTGATCATGTAATCCCCCACCTGAACCTCTTCGCCCGGCTGCGGAATACGTTGCAGATATTCCATCAGCAAACCGGCAATGGTGTGGTATTCGCGCTTCTCGTCCAGCGGAAGCGGAACGAACTGCACCAGATCTTCAAGCGGCATGTGGCCGTTGGCGGTCCAGCTGCCGTCGGCGTTTTTCTGAATATCGTGGCGCGCATCGATCTCATCCACCTCATTAGGCAGATTACCGGCGATGGTTTCCATCACGTCGCTGAGCGTCACCAGCCCTTCCACAGAACCAAACTCATCAACGACAAACGCGAAGTGGGTACGCGCGTTGCGGAACTGCTCCAGCGCGGAGAGCAGCGGCAGCGCTTCCGGGAACACCAGCGGCTGGCGCACCAGCGCCCGCAGGTTGAGCGGCTCGCCGTGAAGCTGCTGTTGAAGCAGGTCAATCACGTGTACGACGCCCAGCAGCTCTTCTTCCTCTTCACCGCCGGTGACAACCACCCGGGTGTGCTGGTTTTTATCCAGCAGGGCGCGGATCTGCTCTTCCGGCGCCGTCAGGTCAATATGCTCGATGTCATGGCGGGAGGTCATGATACTGCTCACCGAGCGCTGGTTGAGGTTAAGCACGCGCTCTATCATCCGGCGTTCCTGCGGGTTGAAGATCTGCCCGTCGCTGTGGTCGGCAAGCATCGCCGCGGATTCAGCATCCAGCTCGGCATCCTCTTTTTTGCCGCTCAGCAGGCGCATCACCGTATCTGCGGTGCGCTGTCGTAATGTCTGGTTCGCGGAGAGAAAACGGCGACGGTTGAAAATGGCCAGCTGGTTGAGAAACTCAATCAGCACCGAGAAACCAATGGCGGCGTACAGATACCCTTTCGGGATATGGAAGCCAAAACCATCCGCCACCAGGCTAAAGCCAATCATCAGCAGGAAGCTCAGACAGAGGATGACGATAGTCGGGTGACTGTTCACGAAGCGCGTCAGGGCTTTACTGGCGAGCACCATCAGGGTGATGGCGATGATCACCGCGGCCATCATCACCGCCAGATGGTCAACCATGCCGACGGCCGTGATCACGGAGTCGAGAGAAAAGACGGCATCCAGCACCACTATCTGTGCGACCACCGGCCAGAATTTAGCGCCGCGTCGCTGGGTGGGATTTTCACTGTCTTTTCCTTCCAGCCGCTCATTAAGCTCAACCGTGGCTTTGAACAGCAGGAACAATCCGCCGAAAAGCATGATCAGGTCGCGGGCGCTAAAGCTCAGACCCTGTACGCTGAATAAGGGTTTGGTCAGCGTCACCAGCCAGGAGATTGAGGCCAGTAACAGCAGACGCATCACCATGGCGAGCAGAAGACCCGTCACTCGGGCGCGGTCGCGTTGTGAAGGGGGTAATTTATCGGCAAGGATGGCGATAAACACCAGGTTATCAATGCCGAGCACTAATTCGATGACGACCAGCGTCACCAGCCCGGCCCAGATTGATGGATCGGCAATCCATTCCATAGTAAATGCAATACCTTCTGTTATATGACTAATGTCACACTTCGATCATGGATAAAGCCGACGGAAATTGCAATGCCGGGGTGAGATTTCTCTTAATGCTACACTCTGGTAAACCCCATTTTCCGGGCGGTGTAAATAAGTTAATTGCGAAGATTTAATTACACGAATCGATATTTAGGAAATATCGCAATAAATGGTCCGGCGATCTATTTTGTCAATATAAAGAAAATCCGAAAACCTTAAAACTTTGCTCTTAATATTAATCTTAAAAACGAATATTAGGACGGTTGTCTCCTTGCCTGCTATTAGGTTAGCTGCAACAATTCTTCCAGCATCAAATGTTAAATCTCCTTGTTGCTATTTTTGTTTCGGTCTTTGGTGAAGGTTATACATTATCAATCGCCCCTGTGAGGCGTTTGATATATTTCGCAAAAGGCCTTATCCAAGAGGGTGTCTAACCATAACGCATTGTTTAGTCAGTGGATTGGTAACTGAAAGCCAAGGGCGGTAGCGTGCCTGAAAGCGTGTGAATCAGCCTCAATTATTCTGTCAATAGCCAATCGATGAATAAGCTTTTTTTAGGACTGATGCCAGTTATATTGCTAAATGATTAACTGCATTCTGATTGTCACCACGACCCGCGCTTATTTTAATTGCACAGGATAATTACTCTGCCAAAGTGATAAATAATCAATGATGAAATCCAAAATGAAATTGATGCCATTATTGGTGTCTGTGACCTTGATGAGTGGTTGCACGGTCTTTCCCGGCAGCAATATGTCGACAATGGGCAAGGATGTGATTAAACAGCAGGATGCTGATTTTGATCTCGACAAAATGGTGAATGTGTATCCATTAACCCCACGTCTGGTGGAACAATTACGCCCACGTCCAAATGTTGCTCAACCAAATATGTCTCTGGACCAGGAAATTGCCTCTTACCAGTATCGCGTGGGTCCGGGTGACGTCATTAACGTGACCGTCTGGGATCACCCTGAACTGACCACGCCTGCGGGTCAGTACCGCAGCTCAAGCGACACCGGTAACTGGGTACAGTCCGATGGCACCATGTTCTATCCCTACATTGGCAAAGTGCACGTCGCGGGCAAAACGCTTGCTGAGATCCGTAGTGATATTACCGGCCGCCTGGCGCAGTACATTGCTGACCCGCAGGTGGACGTTAATATCGCCGCGTTCCGATCCCAGAAAGCCTATATCTCTGGCCAGGTCAATAAATCCGGCCAGCAGGCGATCACTAACGTCCCGCTCACCGTTCTCGATGCGATCAATGCCGCAGGCGGCTTAACCGATGGCGCTGACTGGCGCAACGTGGTGCTGACCCACAACGGCAAAGAGCAGCGCATTTCGCTTCAGGCGCTGATGCAAAACGGTGACCTGACCCAGAACCGCCTCCTTTATCCGGGCGACATTCTGTACGTGCCGCGCAACGACGATCTGAAAGTGTTCGTGATGGGTGAAGTGAAGAAACAGAGCACCCTCAAGATGGACTTCAGCGGTATGACCCTGACCGAAGCGCTGGGCAATGCGGAAGGCATCGATCTGACCGCCTCCAACGCCAGCGGGATCTTCGTGATCCGTCCTATCAAAGGCGAGAACGCGAAGGGCAAGATTGCCAACATCTACCAGCTGGATATGTCCGACGCGACGTCGCTGGTCATGGCAACGTCGTTCCGTCTCCAGCCGTACGATGTGGTCTATGTCACCACCGCGCCGGTTGCCCGCTGGAACCGTCTGATCAACCAGTTGCTGCCTACCATCAGTGGCGTTCGCTACATGACGGATACGGCGAGCGACGTTCATAACTGGTAAGCCGCGATGTTTAACAAAATTCTGGTGGTGTGCGTGGGGAACATTTGCCGTTCCCCCACGGCTGAAAGGCTGTTGAAAAATTACCAGCCTGCGTTAACGGTCGACTCCGCAGGGCTGGGCGCGCTGGTCGGAAAAGGTGCCGACGAACGTGCCGCAAGCGTTGCCCTTGAGCATAACCTCTCACTCGACGGGCACGTTGCCCGTCAGGTCTCTGGCCGGATGTGCCGGGAATATGACCTGATCCTCGCGATGGAAAAACGCCACATTCACGCGCTGTGCGATATCGCACCGGAGATGCGCGGCAAGGTGATGCTGTTTGGTCACTGGGATGGTGAGCGCGAAATTCCCGATCCGTATCGCAAGAGCCGCGAGGCCTTTGAGGCGGTATACACCTTACTAGACCAGTCTGCCCGTCAGTGGGCGCAGGCACTGAAAGCTCAGCAGGGATAACAATGACAGAAAAAACAAGACCTTCTGCCGCCCCGACGTCGGGCAGTGATGAAATCGATATCGGTCGCCTGGTCGGGACCGTTATTGAAGCGAAATGGTGGGTGCTGGGTATTACCGCCATCTTTGCCGTGGCGGCGATCGTTTATACGCTGTTCGCGACGCCTATTTACAGCGCCGACGCGCTGGTGCAGATCGAACAAAATACCGGAAACTCGCTGGTTCAGGATATCGGCTCGGCGCTGGCCAACAAGCCGCCGGCATCGGAAGCCGAAATTCAGCTGATCCAGTCGCGCCTGGTACTGGGCAAAACGGTTCACGATCTGGGGCTGGATATCGCGGTCACCAAAAACACCTTCCCGGTGTTTGGCGCAGGCTGGGATCGCCTGATGGGGCGCAGTAACGATACGGTAAAAGTGACCGACTTCGTGATCCCAAAAGGGGCAGGGGACCAAACCTTTACCCTGACCGTGCTGGGACCAAAACAGTATCAGCTGACCAGCGACGCGGGCTTCAGCGCGCGCGGCGAAGTGGGGCAGATGCTGACCAAAGAGGGCGTCAGCATCAAGGTCAGCGCAATTCAGGCGCATGAGGGCGGGGAGTTTACGGTCACCAAATTCTCGACGCTCGGGATGATCAACAACCTGCAAAACAACCTGACCGTCACCGAAAACGGCAAGGACACCGGCGTCCTGAGCATGACCTTCACCGGTGAAGACAAGGACCAAATTCGCGACATCCTCAATAGCATCACCCGCAACTATCTGGAGCAGAACGTTGAGCGTAAGTCAGCGGAAGCCGCAAAAAGTCTGGCGTTTCTCAGTAAACAGCTGCCGGAGGTGCGCGCCCGTCTGGATGACGCTGAGAACAAGCTGAACGCGTACCGTCAGGACAAGGATTCCGTCGATCTGCCGCTGGAGGCGAAATCGGTTCTCGACTCCATGGTGAATATTGATGCGCAGCTGAACGAGCTGACCTTCAAAGAGGCGGAGATTTCCAAGCTCTATACCAAACGTCACCCGGCGTACCGCACGCTGCTGGAGAAACGTCGTACCCTGGAAGAAGAGAAGGCGAAGCTAAATGACCGCGTGACCGCGATGCCGAAGACGCAGCAGGAAATTGTACGCCTGACGCGTGATGTGGAATCCGGCCAGCAGGTTTACATGCAGCTGCTGAACAAACAGCAGGAGCTGAAAATCACCGAAGCCAGCACCGTCGGCGACGTGCGTATCGTTGACCCGGCGATTACCCAGCCGGGCGTGCTGAAGCCGAAGAAAGCGCTGATTATTCTCGGCAGCATTATTCTCGGCCTGATGCTTTCCATCGTCGGCGTGCTGCTGCGCTCGCTGTTCAACCGCGGTATCGAAAGCCCGCAGGTGCTGGAAGAGAACGGGATCAGCGTGTACGCCAGCATCCCGCTTTCAGAGTGGCAGAAGTCCCGTGACAGCGTGAAAACCGTTAAGGGCGTCAAGCGTTACAAACATAGCCAGCTGCTGGCCGTGGGTAACCCGACCGACCTGGCGATTGAAGCGGTGCGCAGCCTGCGTACCAGCCTCCACTTCGCCATGATGCAGGCCAAAAACAACGTCCTGATGATGACCGGTGTCAGCCCGTCAATCGGTAAAACCTTCGTCTGCGCCAACCTGGCGGCGGTGGTGAGCCAGACCAACAAGCGCGTGCTGTTGATCGACTGCGATATGCGTAAGGGCTACACCCACGAGCTGCTGGGCACCAACAACGTTAACGGTCTGTCGGAAATCCTGCTCGGTAAAGGGGAAATCAGTGAGAGCGCCAAGCCGACCTCGATTCCGAAATTTGACCTGATCCCGCGTGGCCAGGTGCCGCCGAACCCGTCTGAACTGCTGATGAGCGAGCGCTTCACGCAGCTGATTGAGTGGGCGAGCAAAAATTATGACCTGGTGCTGATCGATACCCCACCAATTCTGGCGGTTACCGACGCTGCCGTGGTAGGGCGTCATGCGGGCACCACGCTGATGGTCGCACGCTATGCGGTGAACACCCTGAAGGAAGTGGAAACCAGCCTGAGCCGCTTTGAGCAGAACGGTATTGAGGTGAAGGGGGTCATTCTGAACTCCATCTTCCGCCGCGCGACCGGGTATCAGGATTACGGCTACTACGAGTACGAATATAAGTCTGACAGTAAATAACAAAATACACCCCACACCCCTCACCCTAACCCTCTCCCCAAAGGGGAGAGGGGACTGTTCGGTGCTGGATTTGGGGGACGAACGTAATGATAACCACTGGATGCCTTTCACCCTCTCCCCTATGGGGAGAGGGCCGGGGTGAGGGGAAAATATGACCACACAACGCCCTTTGATTTCTATCTATATGCCGACATGGAATCGTCAGCAGCTGGCGATCCGCGCGATTAAATCGGTCCTGCGTCAGGATTACGATAACTGGGAACTGATTATCGTGGATGACTGTTCCTCCTCTTACGAACAGCTGCAAAAGTTTGTTGAAGACCTGAACGACCCGCGCGTGATGTACACGCACAACGCCATCAACTCCGGGGCGTGTGCGGTGCGCAACCAGGCGATTATGCAGGCGAAAGGGCAGTATCTGACCGGTATCGACGACGATGACGAATGGACGCCAAACCGTCTGTCGATCTTCCTGTCGCACAAAGCGCAGCTGGTGACCCACGCGTTTCTGTATGCCAACGACTATGTCTGCCAGGGCGAGGTCTATTCGCAGCCGGCCAGCCTGCCGCTGTATCCGAAATCACCGTATTCCCGCCGCCTGTTCTACAAGCGCAACATTATTGGCAACCAGGTGTTTACCTGGGCATGGCGCTTTAAGGAGTGCCTGTTCGACACCGAGCTGAAGGCCGCGCAGGATTACGACATCTTCCTGCGGATGGTGGTGGAGTACGGCGAGCCGTGGAAGGTGGAAGAGGCCACGCAGATCCTGCACATCAATCACGGGGAGATGCAAATCACCTCGTCGCCGAAGAAATTCTCGGGCTACTTCCATTTTTACCGCAAGCACAAGGACAAGTTTGACCGTGCCAGCCGGAAGTATCAGCTCTTCACCCTGTATCAGATCCGTAACAAGCGCATGAACTGGCGCACGCTGCTGACGCTACTGTCGGTACGTAACGGCAAGCGTCTGGCTGACGGGCTTCGGGGGAAATAATGTTTCTGGAAGATTGCCGCGCTAACAGCTGGAGCCTGCGCCCGTGCTGCATGGTTCTGGCCTACCGTATTGCGCACTTTTGCTCGGTGTGGCGCAAAAAAAATGTGCTGAACAATATCTGGGCCGCGCCGGTGCTGGTGCTGTACCGCATCATCACCGAATGCTTTTTTGGCTATGAAATTCAGGCCGCTGCCACCATTGGCCGCCGCTTTACCATTCATCACGGCTATGCGGTGGTCATCAACAAGTTCGTCGTCGCGGGTGATGATTTCACCATTCGCCACGGGGTGACAATCGGTAACCGCGGGCCAGACAGCCTGGCTTGCCCGGTGATTGGCAATAACGTCGAGTTGGGCGCCAACGTGGTGATGATCGGGGACATTACCGTGGGTAATAACGTGACGATTGGCGCAGGCAGCGTGGTGCTGGACAGCATTCCGGACAACGCGCTGGTGGTGGGCGAGAAAGCCCGCGTGAAGGTGATTAAATGAACATTCTGCAATTTAACGTACGCCTCGCAGAGGGCGGGGCGGCAGGCGTAGCGCTGGATCTGCACCAGCGCGCGCTGCAAAAAGGACTCCAGTCGCGCTTTGTTTACGGTTACGGTAAAGGCGGCAAGAAAAGCGTCAGCCATGATAACTATCCGCAGGTGCTGAAGCAGACGCCACGTCTGACCTCCATCGCCAATATTGCGCTGTTCCGCCTGTTTAACCGCGACCTGTTCGGCAACCTGAATAATCTCTACCGCACCGTCACCCGCACTCGCGGCCCGGTTGTGCTGCACTTCCACGTGCTGCACAGCTACTGGCTGAATCTGGAAGAGGTGGTGGCGTTTTGTGGCAAGGTGAAGGCGCACAAGCCGGATACCCGATTTGTCTGGACGCTGCACGACCATTGGAGCGTGACCGGACGTTGCGCCTTTACCGACGGCTGCGAAGGCTGGAAAGATAACTGCCAGAAATGCCCTACGCTCAGCAACTACCCGCCTGTGAAGGTCGATCGCGCGCATCAGCTGGTTGAGGGTAAGCGTCAGCTGTTCCGCGATATGCTCTCGCTCGGCTGCACCTTTATCTCCCCAAGCCAGCACGTGGCGGACGCTTTTAATAGCCTGTACGGAGCAGGGCGCTGCCAGATCATCAACAACGGTATTGATGTGGCAACGGAAGCGATCCTGGCCGAACTGACGCCCGTAGCCGTTACCCCCGGTAAGCCGAAAATTGCGGTCGTCGCCCATGACCTGCGCTACGACGGCAAAACCAACCAGCAGCTGGTGCGCGACATGATGGCGCTCGGCGACAAAATTGAGCTGCATACCTTTGGCAAATTCTCGCCGTTTGATGGCGCTAACGTGGTGAACCACGGGTTTGAAACCGACAAGCGCAAACTGATGAGCGCGCTGAACGGTATGGACGCGCTGGTGTTCAGCTCCCGCGTGGACAACTACCCGCTGATCCTGTGCGAAGCGCTCTCCATCGGCGTACCGGTGATTGCCACCCACAGCGACGCCGCGCGGGAAGTGCTGGAGAAATCCGGCGGTAAAACCTTCAGTGAAAATGAGGTGCTGCCGCTGGTGCAGTTGTCGAAGGCCGATATCGCGCAGGCTGTTTTTGGCACGGACCTGGAATCGTTCCGCAACCGTAGCCGCAAAGCGTACAGTGGACAACAGATGCTGGAGGAGTATGTCTCGTTCTATCAGAATCTGTAGTTATCTGCTGCTGCCGCTGATCTACCTGCTGGTCAACGTTAAGATTGCCCAGCTCGGTGAAAGCTTCCCGATCACTATCGTCACCTTCCTGCCGGTTCTGCTGTTGCTTTACGTTGACAAGCTTAACCTCAAAAAGCTGATGATTTCACTGGGCATCGGGTTTGGTCTGACGGCGTTTAACTACATCTTTGGTCAGTCGCTGGACGCCAGCAAATATGTCACCTCCACCATGCTGTTTGTTTATATCGTTATCATTATTGGCATGGTGTGGAGTATTCGCTTTAAAACTATTTCTCCGCACAATTATAGGAAAATCCTCAGGTTCTTTTATATTGTCGTCGGGCTGATTGTTGTGCTTGCGGCAATGGAGATGGCGCAAATTATTCTTACAGGCGGCAGTAGCCTGATGGAAATAATTTCGAAATATCTTATATACAGTAACAGCTATGTACTGAACTTCATTAAGTTTGGTGGCAAGCGTACAACCGCGCTCTATTTTGAACCGGCGTTTTTTGCTCTGGCATTAATCTCAATTTGGCTCAGCATCAAACAGTTCGGTATCAAAACCCCCAAGACCGATGCTATGATTCTTGCAGGAATCGTTCTGTCAGGGTCGTTCTCCGGGGTAATGACGTTTATTCTGTTTTACCTGCTGGAGTGGGCGTTCCAGTACCTGAACAAAGAGGCGATTAAGAAAAAACTGCCGCTGGCGATAATTTCTCTGACGGTATTTTTAGTGGGCGTAATATTCGCGTTTCCGTACATTTCTGAACGTCTGGGTGATTTGGGAACGGAAGGTTCGTCGTCCTATTATCGCATCATTGGTCCACTGGTGATGGTGGGTTATTCCTTAACCCATATTGATGGCGTAGTAAGATTCGGCTCACTTTACGAATATGTTGCATCATTCGGAATCTTTAACGGTGCGGATGTCGGTAAAACCATAGACAATGGTCTGTATCTGTTAATTATCTATTTTTCCTGGTTCGCCGTACTGTTGACACTGTGGTATCTGTTTAAAGTTTTCAAAATGATGATTAACGCGTTTGGTGATAACCAGAACTTTCGCGTGCAACTTTATCTGTTCACACCGGTGTCGTTGTTTTTTACCGGGTCAATATTTAGCCCGGAATATGCATTCTTAATTGTATGTCCGTTTATTTTGCGCAAAGCGCTGAATATTACGAGCGTATGACGAAATGAGGTGATTTATGTTTCTTAGCGTCATTACTGTCGCCTTTCGTAACTACGAAGGGGTGGTAAAAACCTGGCGCTCGCTGCGCAACCTGGCGCGCGATCCGAGCCTCACGTTTGAGTGGATCGTGGTCGATGGCGGCTCGAACGACGGCACGGCGGAGTTCCTGGAAAAACTCAACGGTGAGTTCAACTTACGTTACATCAGCGAGAAAGATAAAGGCATTTACGATGCCATGAATAAAGGCATCAACATGGCGCAGGGGCGTTACGCCATCTTCCTCAATTCCGGCGATGTGTTCCATGAAGATGTGGCGCTGTTTGCCCGCCAGCTGGCGCGCCAGAAAGAAGATGCCATGTTTATCGGTGATGCGCTGCTTGATTTCGGCGAGGGGAAAAAAGTGCTGCGCAGCGCGAAACCAGGCTGGTATATCTACCACAGCCTGCCGGCCAGCCATCAGGCTATTTTCTTCCCAATGAGCGGCCTGAAAAAACAGCCTTACGATTTGCGCTATAAAGTGTCATCAGATTATGCCCTGGCTGCCAGCCTGTACAAATCTGGCTACCCGTTCCGTCGAATTAAAGGACTGGTATCTGAATTTTCAATGGGCGGCGTGTCAACCTCGAATAATCTGGAACTGTGCCAGGATGCCAAAAACGTGCAGCGTAAAATATTACGCGTGCCGGGGTTCTGGGCGGAATTATCTTATTTCTTACGTCTGAAAACGACGGGTAAAGCGAAAGCCTTATATAACAAAGCCTGAGATATAAGGAAACGTAATGCAGGAATTAAATGGATTCTCCGTGCCGAAAGGTTTTCGGGGCGGGAGCGGTATTAAAGTTCAACTATGGTGGGCTGTACAGGCAACGTTATTTGCCTGGTCGCCGCAAATATTGTACCGCTGGCGCGCATTTTTACTGCGTCTGTTTGGCGCAAAAATAGGAAAAAACGTAGTCATTCGACCTTCGGTGAAAATTACTTATCCCTGGAAATTAACGCTTGGGGATTACGCCTGGGTTGGGGATGACGCAGTGTTATATACCCTTGGCGAGATTACGATCGGCGCAAATTCGGTGGTTTCACAGAAGTGTTATTTGTGCACCGGCAGCCACGATTTTATGAGCCCGCATTTTGATATTACCGCTTCGCCTGTTGTGATCGGTGAAAAATGCTGGCTGGCAACAGACGTCTTTGTTGCACCCGGTGTTTCTGTTGGCGATGGCACGGTAGTCGGTGCCCGCAGCAGCGTTTTTAAATCGCTACCGGCAAATAAAATTTGCCGTGGCAACCCCGCAGTGGTGATACGCGAACGCGTTGAAACTGAAAAACTTTGATAAGTACAGAGGAATATAAACATGTCTAAAGTCGCTCTCATCACCGGCGTTACCGGACAAGATGGTTCTTACCTGGCAGAATTGCTGCTGGAAAAAGGGTATGAAGTTCACGGTATTAAGCGTCGTGCCTCTTCATTCAACACCGAGCGTGTCGATCACATTTACCAGGATCCGCATGCGGCAAACCCGAAATTCCATCTGCATTACGGCGACCTGACCGATACCTCCAACCTGACCCGCATCCTGCAAGAAGTACAGCCGGATGAAGTGTACAACCTGGGGGCGATGAGCCACGTTGCGGTTTCTTTCGAGTCCCCGGAGTACACCGCTGACGTGGATGCGATGGGTACGCTGCGTCTGCTGGAAGCGATTCGCTTCCTTGGTCTTGAGAAGAAAACCCGCTTCTACCAGGCATCTACCTCTGAGCTGTACGGTCTGGTGCAGGAAATTCCGCAGAAAGAGACCACGCCGTTCTACCCGCGTTCTCCGTACGCTGTGGCGAAACTGTACGCTTACTGGATCACCGTGAACTACCGTGAATCCTACGGCATGTACGCCTGTAACGGCATTCTGTTCAACCACGAATCTCCGCGTCGCGGCGAAACCTTCGTGACCCGCAAAATCACCCGCGCGATCGCCAACATCGCTCAGGGCCTGGAGTCTTGCCTGCACCTCGGCAACATGGATTCCCTGCGTGACTGGGGCCATGCGAAAGACTACGTGAAAATGCAGTGGATGATGTTGCAGCAGGAACAGCCAGAAGACTTCGTGATCGCGACCGGCGTGCAGTACTCCGTACGTCAGTTCGTTGAGATGGCTGCGGCACAGCTGGGCATCAAGCTGCGCTTCGAAGGCACCGGCGTGGAAGAGAAGGGTATCGTTGTTTCCGTGACCGGCCACGACGCACCGGGCGTGAAGCCAGGCGACGTGATTGTCCAGGTTGATCCGCGTTACTTCCGTCCTGCTGAAGTGGAAACCCTGCTGGGCGACCCAACCAAAGCGCACGAGAAGCTGGGCTGGAAACCAGAAACCACCCTGCAAGAAATGGTATCCGAGATGGTGGCCAAAGATCTTGAAGCAGCGAAAAAACACTCCCTGCTCAAGTCTCATGGCTACGAGGTTGCCATCGCGCTGGAGTCCTGAGAATGACAAAACAACGTATTTTTGTCGCCGGTCATCGCGGAATGGTGGGTTCCGCGATTGTTCGCCAGCTGGAACAGCGCGGCGACGTTGAGGTGATTGTTCGCACCCGCGACGAGCTGAACCTGCTTGATAGCCTTGCGGTGCAGGACTTCTTCGCCAGCGAACGTATCGACCAGGTGTATCTGGCGGCGGCGAAGGTGGGCGGCATTGTCGCTAACAACACCTACCCGGCGGATTTCATCTACGAGAACATGATGATTGAGAGCAACATCATTCACGCGGCGCATCTGCACAACGTGAATAAACTGCTGTTCCTCGGCTCATCCTGTATCTACCCGAAAATGGCGAAGCAGCCGATCGCCGAGAGCGAACTGTTGCAGGGCACGCTTGAAGCCACCAACGAGCCGTATGCGATTGCCAAAATTGCCGGGATCAAGCTGTGTGAATCCTACAACCGTCAGTATAACCGCGACTATCGCTCGGTGATGCCGACCAACCTGTACGGACCGCACGACAACTTCCACCCGAGCAATTCGCACGTGATCCCGGCGCTGCTGCGTCGTTTCCACGAGGCGGCTGCCGAAAACGCCCCGGACGTGGTGGTGTGGGGCAGCGGTACGCCAATGCGCGAGTTCCTGCATGTGGACGACATGGCGGCGGCCAGCATTCACGTCATGGAGCTGGATCGCGAGGTGTGGCAGGAAAACACCGAGCCGATGCTGTCGCACATTAACGTCGGGACCGGCGTGGACTGCACCATTCGCGAGCTGGCGCAGACCATCGCGCAGGTGGTGGGCTACAAAGGACGCGTGGTGTTTGACGCCACCAAACCGGACGGCACGCCGCGCAAGCTGCTGGACGTGACCCGTCTGCATCAGCTGGGCTGGTATCACGAGGTGTCACTGGAGCAGGGGCTGGCCAGCACCTACCAGTGGTTCCTGGAAAACCAGCACCGCTTCCGGGGGTAATGATGTTTTTAAGTCAGGAAGATTTTGCCACGGTAGTGCGTTCCACTCCGCTGATCTCAATTGATTTGATCGTGGAGAACGAACGCGGCGAGTTCTTGCTGGGGAAACGAACCAATCGTCCTGCACAGGGCTTCTGGTTCGTGCCCGGCGGGCGCGTGCAGAAGGATGAGACGCTTACCGATGCGTTTGAGCGTCTCACTCTGGCGGAACTGGGCCTGCAACTGCCGATGGCAGCGGGCCAGTTTTACGGGGTCTGGCAGCACTTCTATGACGATAACTTTTCAGGCACCGGGTTCACCACGCACTACGTCGTGCTGGGGTTCCGCCTGAAGGTGAGTGAGGCAGACCTGCGTCTGCCTGATTCTCAGCATGACGATTACCGCTGGTTAACGCCAGAGGCGCTGCTGGCAAGCGACAACGTCCATGACAACAGTCGGGCGTACTTCCTTGCGGAACGTCAGGCCGAGGTGCCAGGTCTATGAAAATCCTCGTCTACGGAATTAACTACTCGCCGGAGCTTACCGGTATCGGGAAATACACCGGAGAGATGGTCGAGTGGATGGCGAGCCAGGGACATGACGTGCGGGTGATTACTGCCCCGCCGTATTACCCGGAGTGGAAGGTAGGCGAACGCTATTCCAGCTGGCGCTACCGCCGCGAAGAGGGCGCCGCGACCGTCTGGCGCTGCCCGCTCTACGTGCCGAAACAGCCCTCGACGCTGAAACGTTTAATTCATCTGGGCAGTTTTGCCCTGAGCAGTTTCTTCCCGCTGATGGCGCAGCGTCGCTGGAAGCCGGATCGCATCATCGGCGTGGTGCCGACGCTGTTCTGCACGCCAGGCATGCGCCTGCTGGGAAAACTCTCCGGCGCGCGCACCCTGCTGCACATTCAGGATTATGAAGTGGACGCCATGCTCGGGCTGGGGATGGCGGGGAAAGGCAAGGGCGGCAAGGTGGCGAAGCTCGCCAGCGCCTTTGAGCGCAGCGGCCTGCACAACGTGGATTACGTCTCGACCATCTCGCGCTCAATGATGAACAAGGCGCAGGAGAAGGGCGTCCCGGCGGAAAAAGTGATCTTCTTTCCGAACTGGTCCGAAGTGGCGCGTTTTCGCGATGTGACAGACCAGGATGCGCAGGCGTTACGCGCGCAGCTCGGGTTGCCTGCTGAGCAAAAAATCATTCTTTACTCAGGCAACATCGGCGAAAAACAGGGGCTGGAGAGCGTGATTGACGCTGCGCTTCAGCTGAGCGAACACCCGTGGATGTTCGTGATAGTCGGGCAGGGCGGCGGTAAAGCGCGACTGGAAAAAATGGCCAGCGAGCGCGGACTGACCAACATCCGCTTCTTCCCGCTTCAGTCTTATGACGCGCTGCCCGCGCTGCTGAAAATGGCGGATTGCCATCTGGTGGTGCAAAAACGCGGCGCGGCGGATGCGGTGCTGCCGTCCAAGCTGACCAACATTCTGGCAGTGGGCGGAAACGCGGTGATTACGGCAGAAGCCGCAACAGAATTAGGCCAGCTGTGCAACAGCTACCCGGGCATTGCCGTTTGCGTGGAGCCGGAATCGGTTCCTGCGCTGGTGACCGGAATTGAGCAGGCACTCGCCATGCCAAAAGAGAACACGGTGGCACGTGAATATGCCGAACGCACGCTCGAGAAAGAGAACGTGCTGAGCCAATTTATTGCAGATATACGGGGATAAATCATGAGTCAAACCACTTTGTATCCGGTCGTAATGGCGGGTGGATCCGGGAGCCGGTTGTGGCCACTGTCCCGCGTGCTTTATCCAAAACAATTTCTGTGCCTGAAAGGCGACCTCACCATGCTGCAAACGACGGTTAACCGTCTGCACGGCGTGGAGTGTGAAAGCCCGGTGGTGATCTGTAACGAACAGCACCGCTTTATCGTTGCCGAGCAGCTGCGCCAGCTGAACAAACTGACCGAAAATATCATTCTGGAGCCTGCCGGACGCAACACGGCGCCTGCCATTGCCCTCGCGGCGCTGGCGGCAAAACGCAGCAGCCCGGACTGCGATCCGCTGATGCTGGTGCTGGCGGCTGACCACGTCATCCAGCAGGAAGAGGCCTTCCGCGACGCGGTACGCGCCGCGATTCCTTACGCTGAGAACGGCAAGCTGGTGACCTTCGGCATCGTGCCGGATCTGCCAGAAACCGGCTATGGCTATATTCGCCGCGGCAGCGTTACGCCGGGTGAAGGCGACAGCGTGGCCTTTGACGTGGCGCAGTTTGTCGAAAAACCGAATCTGGAAACCGCGCAGGCGTACGTCGCCAGCGGTGAATACTACTGGAACAGCGGTATGTTCCTGTTCCGCGCCGGTCGCTACCTGGAAGAGCTGGAAAAATATCGCCCGGATATCTTACGCGCCTGCGAAAAAGCGATGGCGGTGGTGGATCCGGATCTCGATTTTATCCGCGTGGACGAAGAAGCTTTCCTCGCCTGTCCGGAAGAGTCCATTGACTATGCGGTGATGGAACGTACGGCAGATGCGGTAGTGGTACCGATGGATGCGGGCTGGAGCGACGTCGGCTCCTGGTCGTCACTGTGGGAGATTAGCGCGCATACCCCGGAGGGTAACGTCCATCACGGCGATGTGATCAGCCACAAAACGGAAAACAGCTACGTCTACGCCGAATCAGGCCTCGTCACTACGGTAGGGGTGAAGGATCTGGTGGTCGTGCAGACCAAAGACGCGGTGCTGATTGCCGACCGTAATGCCGTGCAGGACGTTAAAAAAGTGGTGGAGAAGATCAAGGCCGATGGCCGCCACGAACACCATATTCACCGTGAAGTTTACCGCCCGTGGGGCAAATATGACTCCATCGACGCTGGCGAGCGTTATCAGGTGAAACGCATCACCGTGAAGCCGGGAGAAGGGCTGTCGGTGCAGATGCACCATCACCGCGCCGAACACTGGGTGGTGGTGGCGGGGACCGCCAAAGTGACCATCGACGGTGAAGTGAAGCTGCTCGGTGAAAACGAGTCCATTTATATTCCGCTGGGCGCCACGCACTGTCTGGAAAACCCGGGGAAAATTCCGCTCGACTTAATTGAGGTGCGTTCCGGCTCCTATCTGGAAGAGGACGACATCATCCGCTTCCAGGATCGCTACGGGCGCGTGTAGCACTCCGCATCATGCCCGGTGGCGCTGCGCTTACCGGGCCTACGAATGACAAAAATAAATTTGGCCATTACATGGTCAGGGCCAACTGTTGCCTGAAAAAGGGGTCATCATGGAAAAATTAACCTGTTTTAAAGCCTACGATATTCGCGGCAAGCTGGGCGAAGAGCTGAACGAAGACATTGCGTGGCGCATCGGTCGCGCGTACGGCGAATACCTGAAACCAAAAACTATCGTGCTGGGCGGCGATGTGCGTCTGACAAGCGAATCCCTGAAGCTGGCGCTGGCGAAAGGGCTACAGGACGCGGGCGTCGACGTGCTGGATATCGGCCTTTCCGGTACCGAAGAGATCTATTTTGCCACCTTCCACCTGGGCGTGGATGGCGGTATCGAAGTGACGGCCAGCCATAACCCGATGGACTACAACGGCATGAAGCTGGTGCGCAAGGGCGCGCGTCCTATCAGCGGCGACACCGGCCTGCGCGACGTGCAGCGTCTGGCCGAGGCCAACGACTTCCCGCCGGTGAATGAAGCCAGACGCGGCAGCTATAAGCAGATTAACCTGCAAAAAGAGTACATCGACCACCTGCTGGGCTACATCGACGTGGCGAACCTCAAACCGCTGAAGCTGGTGATTAACTCCGGCAACGGCGCGGCAGGCCCGGTTGTCGATGCACTTGAAGCCCGCTTTAAGGCGCTGAACGTGCCGGTGACCTTCGTCAAAGTGCACAACACGCCAGACGGCAACTTCCCGAACGGTATTCCTAACCCGCTGCTGCCGGAATGCCGCGACGACACCCGCAACGCGGTGATTGAGCACGGCGCCGATATGGGTATCGCCTTTGACGGCGATTTCGACCGCTGCTTCCTGTTCGATGAGAAAGGGCAGTTTATCGAAGGCTACTACATCGTTGGCCTGCTGGCGGAAGCGTTCCTCGAGAAAAACCCGGGGGCGAAAATCATTCACGATCCGCGTCTTTCCTGGAACACCGTCGACGTGGTGAAGGCCGCGGGCGGCGAGCCGGTGATGTCCAAAACCGGCCACGCGTTTATCAAAGAGCGTATGCGTGAGGAAGACGCCATCTACGGCGGGGAGATGAGCGCCCACCACTATTTCCGTGATTTTGCCTACTGCGACAGCGGGATGATCCCGTGGCTGCTGGTGATTGAGCTGCTGTGCCTGAAAGGGCAGAGCCTGGGCGAACTGGTGCGCGACCGCATGGCGGCGTTCCCGGCGAGTGGCGAGATCAACAGCAAACTGGCGCAGCCCGCTGAGGCTATTGCCCGCGTCGAACAGCACTTTGCCATTCATGCGCTGGAGATTGACCGTACAGACGGTATCAGCATGGCGTTCCCGCAGTGGCGCTTCAACCTGCGCTCCTCCAACACCGAGCCGGTGGTGCGCCTGAACGTGGAGGCCCGCGCCGATACCGCGCTGATGGAAGCCCGAACGAAGGACATTCTGGCGCTGTTGAATCAGTAAAAACTGCCCCTCACCCCAGCCCTCTTCCCAAAGGGGAGAGGGTGTTCAAGTTCCCTCCCCCTTTGGGGAGAGGGGTAGGGTGAGGGGAAAGGTTTAGAACTAAAGGAACAACGATGACAAATCTAAAAAAGCGCGAACGAGCGAGAACGAATGCATCGTTAATCTCTATGGTGCAGCGTTTTTCTGATATCACCATCATGGTCGGCGGACTGTGGGCGGTGTGTTGGGTCAGCGGGCAGTCGTTCTTATACATGCACTTGCTGATGGCGTTGATTGCGCTGGTGGTGTTTCAGATGATCGGCGGCATGACCGATTTCTATCGTTCATGGCGCGGCGTCAAAATGACCACCGAACTGATGCTGCTGCTCCAGAACTGGACCTTAAGCCTGATTTTCAGCGCAGGCCTGGTGGCGTTCAGCCATGATTTTGATAACCGTCTTGTGACCTATCTCTGCTGGTATCTGTTAACCAGCATTGGCATGGTGGTCTGCCGCTCGCTGATCCGCTTTGGCGCGGGCTGGCTGCGCAACCGCGGGTATAACCGTCGCTTCGTTGCCGTAGCGGGCGACCTGCCGGTGGGGCAGGTGTTGCTCGACAGCTTCCGCAAAGAGCCGTGGTTAGGTTTTGAAGTGGTCGGGATTTATCACGACGCGAAGCCCGGCGGCGTGCCGTCCGACTGGGCAGGTAACTACGAACAGCTTATTGACGATGCGAAAGCTGGCAAAATTCATAACGTCTACATCGCCATGCAGATGAAAGATGAATCCCGCATCAAGAAACTGATGCGCGAGCTGGCGGATACCACCTGCTCGGTGATCCTCATCCCGGATGTCTTCACCTTCAATATTCTCCACTCCCGTATTGAAGAGGTGAACGGGGTACCGGTTGTTCCACTGTACGACACGCCGCTGTCGGGGATTAACCGCGTGCTGAAGCGCGTGGAAGATATCGTCCTTTCGTCCCTGATCCTGCTGCTCATCTCCCCGGTACTGTGCTGTATTGCGCTGGCGGTGAAGCTCAGCTCGCCGGGGCCGATCATCTTCCGTCAGACCCGCTACGGCATGGACGGTAAGCCGATCATGGTGTGGAAATTCCGCTCCATGAAGGTGATGGAGAACGACAAGGTGGTGACCCAGGCGACGCAGAACGATCCGCGCGTCACCCGCGTGGGTAACTTCCTGCGTCGTACCTCGCTCGATGAGCTGCCGCAGTTCATCAACGTGTTCACCGGCGGGATGTCCATCGTCGGGCCTCGTCCTCACGCCGTGGCCCATAACGAGCAGTACCGTACCCTGATCGAAGGCTACATGCTGCGCCATAAGGTGAAGCCAGGCATCACCGGTTGGGCGCAGATCAACGGCTGGCGCGGCGAGACCGACACGCTGGAAAAAATGGAAAAACGTATCGAGTTCGATCTGGAATACATCCGCGAGTGGAGCCTCTGGTTCGATATCAAGATTGTTTTTCTGACCATTTTCAAAGGCTTCGTGAACAAAGCGGCGTACTAAGATGAGCTTACGAGAAAAAACCATCAGCGGCGCGAAATGGTCAGCCATGGCCACCATCGTCATCATTGGCCTCGGCCTGGTGCAGATGACGGTGCTGGCGCGCATTATCGATAATCACCAGTTTGGTCTGCTGACCGTCTCGCTGGTGATTATCGCCCTGGCCGATACGCTGTCGGACTTTGGTATCGCCAACTCCATTATCCAGCGCAAAGAGATCAGCCATCTGGAGCTGACCACCCTCTACTGGCTGAACGTCGGGCTGGGTATCTTCGTCTTTGTGCTGGTGTTTCTGCTGAGCGATGTGATTGCCGGCGTGCTGCATAACCCGGACCTGGCGCCGCTGATGCGCACCCTGTCGTTCGCTTTCGTGGTGATCCCGCACGGGCAGCAGTTCCGCGCGCTGATGCAGAAAGAGCTGGAGTTCAACAAAATCGGCATGATTGAGACCAGCGCCGTGCTGGCGGGCTTTACCTTCACCGTGGTCAGCGCCCATTTCTGGCCGCTGGCAATGACCGCCATCCTCGGCTACCTCGTTAACTCTGCCGTGCGCACGCTGCTGTTTGGCTTCTTTGGCCGCAAGATTTATCGCCCGGGGCTGCATTTTTCGCTGGCGTCTGTTTCATCCAACCTGCGCTTCGGCGCGTGGCTGACGGCAGACAGCATTATCAACTACGTGAATACTAACCTCTCCACGCTGGTGCTGGCGCGCATTCTGGGCGCGAGCGTCGCGGGTGGCTACAACCTGGCGTATAACGTCGCGGTTGTCCCGCCGATGAAGCTCAACCCTATCATTACCCGCGTGCTGTTCCCGGCGTTCGCCAAAATTCAGGACGATACCGAAAAGCTGCGCGTGAACTTTTACAAGCTGCTCTCCGTGGTGGGGATCATCAACTTCCCGGTCCTGCTGGGGCTGATGGTGGTCGCCAGCAATTTCGTACCGCTGGTGTTTGGCGAGAAGTGGAACAGCATCATCCCGATCCTGCAACTGCTGTGCGTCGTGGGGCTGCTGCGCTCGGTGGGGAACCCGATTGGTTCTCTGCTAATGGCAAAGGCGCGCGTGGATATCAGCTTCAAGTTCAACGTGTTTAAAACCTTCCTGTTTATTCCGGCAATTATTGTGGGCGGCCACACGGCGGGCGCCATTGGCGTGACGCTCGGCTTCCTGCTGGTGCAGATCGTCAATACCGTGCTGAGCTACTTCGTGATGATCAAACCGGTGCTGGGTTCCAGCTACCGTCAGTACATCCTCAGCCTGTGGCTGCCGTTTTACCTCTCCTTACCGACGCTTGCGGTGAGCTACGGCCTGGGCGTGGTGCTCAACGGGCATCTGCCGCTGGCGGCGTTGCTTGCGGTGCAGGTCGCGGCAGGCGCGCTGGCGTTCGGCGTGATGATTGTGCTGTCACGCAATGCGCTGGTGGTCGAGATGAAGCGCCAGTTTTGCCGTAACGAAAAAATGAAAACGCTGCTTCGCGCAGGCTAATTTTACGAGGCCATTATGAAATTACTTATTCTTGGCAACCATACCTGCGGCAACCGTGGCGACAGCGCCATCCTGCGCGGTTTACTGGATGCAATTAACACCCTTAAGCCTGAGACTGAAGTGGATGTGATGAGCCGTTATCCGGTCAGCTCATCCTGGTTACTGAACCGCCCGGTGATGGGCGACCCGCTCTACAGCCAGATGAAACAGCACAACAACGCCGCGGGCGTGATGGGGCGCGTGAAGAAAGTGCTGCGTCGCCGCTACCAGCATCAGGTGCTGCTTTCCCGCGTGACCGACACCGGCAAGCTGCGCAACATCGCCATCGCGCAGGGCTTTACCGATTTTGTGCGTCTGCTGTCCGGCTATGACGCGATTATTCAGGTGGGCGGTTCGTTCTTCGTCGATCTCTACGGCGTGCCGCAGTTTGAGCATGCACTTTGTACGTTCATGGCGAAAAAACCGCTGTTTATGATTGGCCACAGCGTCGGGCCATTCCAGGATCCGCAGTTTAACCAGCTGGCGAACTATGTCTTCGGCCACTGCGACGCGCTGATCCTGCGTGAATCGGTCAGCCTCGACATGATGAAGCGCAGCGAAATCGACACCACCAAAGTGGAGCACGGTGTAGACACCGCCTGGCTGGTGGATCATCAGGATGACAGTTTCCAGGCCAGCTACGCGGTACAGCACTGGCTCGACGTGGCGGCAAAGCAGAAAACCGTCGCCATTACCCTGCGTGAACTTGCGCCGTTCGATAAACGCCTCGGCACGACCCAGGCGGCATACGAGAAAGCCTTTGCCGACGTGGTGAACCGCGTACTGGACAGCGGTTACCAGGTGCTGGCGCTTTCCACTTGTACCGGTATTGACAGCTACAACAAAGATGACCGTATGGTGGCGCTCAACCTGCGCAACCTGGTGAACGATCCGTCCCGCTATCACGTGGTGATGGACGAGCTGAACGATCTGGAGATGGGCAAGCTGCTCTCTGCCTGCGACCTGACCGTGGGCACGCGTCTGCACTCGGCCATTATCTCGATGAACTTCGGCACGCCAGCCATCGCCATTAACTACGAGCACAAGTCTGCGGGCATTATGCAGCAGCTCGGCATGCCGGAAATGGCCGTCGATATTCGTCATCTGCTGGACGGGTCGCTGGGTGCGATGGTGGGCGACACGCTCGGCCAGCTGCCTGCGATCAACGAACGTCTGGCGGTGGCAGTAAAAGCCGAACGCGAAAAAGGTATTGGCATGGTGAAATCCGTACTCGACCGCGTCCGGGAGGGGAAATGAAGGTTGGTTTCTTCTTACTGAAATTTCCGCTGTCGTCTGAAACTTTTGTGCTGAACCAAATCACCGCGTTTATCGATATGGGGTATGACGTGGAGATTATCGCCCTGCAAAAGGGCGATACGCAAAACACCCATGCGGCGTATACCCAGTATGGGCTGGAGGCGAAAACCCGCTGGTTGCAGGACGAACCCGCCGGACGAATGAACAAACTGCATTATCGCGCCGGGCAGACGCTGCGCGGCCTGCATCGCGCCTCGACGTGGCGGGCGCTGAATATGTCGCGCTATGGGGCGGAGGCCCGCAACCTGATCCTTTCCGCCATTTGCGGGCAAACGGCCCAGCCGTACCGGGCCGATGTCTTTATCGCCCACTTTGGCCCGGCGGGCGTCACTGCGGCAAAACTGCGTGAGCTGGGGGTGATTGAAGGCAAAATCGCAACCATTTTCCACGGTATCGACATCTCCAGTCGGGAAGTGCTGAACCACTACACGCCGGAATATCAGCAGCTGTTTCGCCGCGGCGACATGATGCTGCCGATAAGCAACCTGTGGGCCGGGCGCCTGAAAACCATGGGGTGCCCGAGCGAGAAAATCACCGTTTCACGCATGGGCGTGGATATGGAACGTTTCACCCAGCGACCGGTTAAGGTGCCGGGCAAGCCGCTGCAAATTATCTCTGTTGCCCGCCTGACCGAAAAGAAAGGGCTGCACGTAGCCATCGAAGCCTGTCGCCAGCTGAAGGCGCGCGGCGTGGACTTCCACTACCGCATCCTGGGCATCGGACCGTGGGAGCGTCGTCTGCGCACGCTGATTGAACAGTATCAGTTGGAAGACGTGGTCGAGATGCCCGGCTTCAAGCCGAGCCACGAAGTGAAAGCCATGCTCGATGACGCGGATGTGTTCCTGCTGCCTTCCGTAACCGGCGCCGACGGCGATATGGAAGGCATTCCCGTGGCGCTGATGGAGGCGATGGCGGTCGGCATTCCGGTGGTCTCGACCCTGCACAGCGGGATCCCGGAGCTGATCACCTCTGAACACTCCGGCTGGCTGGTCCCTGAAAACAATGCGCTGGCGCTGGCGGACCGTCTGGCTGCGTTCAGTGATATCGATCAGCAGACGCTGATCCCTGTGCTGCAAAATGCGCGGCAAAAAGTTGAAGCAGAATTTAATCAGCAGGTGATTAATCGCCAGTTAGCGAGCCTGCTGCAAACGCTGTAATGCTGAGGTTGTATGCTGAAAAAGATTACCCGACGCCGATTTGTCTCTTCTTTATCCGTCCTGGCTGCCATGCCGCTGTTGTCGCCCCGCGCTGCGCGGGCGGCGACCGGGAAGACGGTTTCTGTCGATCGCTACAACAATCACGACTGGATCGCCGCCTTTAAGCAGGCCTTTGCCGAGGGCGATACCGTTGTTGTTCCCGCCGGGTTAACCTGTGAAAACATCAATACCGGCATTTTCATTCCTGATGGCAAAACCCTGCTGATCCGCGGTGCGCTGAAGGGCAACGGCCGCGGGCGGTTTGTGCTTCAGGAAGGCTGCAAGGTCATTGGGGAAGGAGAGGGGCACACGCATAACATTACGCTGGACGTGCGTGGCTCCGACTGTGTTATTAAAGGGCTGGCGATGAGCGGCTTCGGACCCGTCACCCAGATCTACATCGGCGGCAAGAAACCGAGGGTGATGCGCAATTTGCTCATTGATAACATCAATGTGTCACAGGCCAACTACGCCATTCTGCGCCAGGGTTTTCATAATCAAGTTGACGGTGCGCGCATTACCAACAGTAAATTCAGCCACTTGCAGGGTGATGCGATTGAGTGGAACGTGGCGATTAATGACCGCAACATCCTGATCTCTCACCACGTGATCGATAACATCAACTGCACAAACGGCAAGATCAACTGGGGGATAGGCATTGGGCTGGCCGGCAGTACGTACGATAATGATTATCCGGAACAGCAGACCGTTAAAAACTTCGTGGTGGCGAATATCACCGGCAGCAACTGTCGGCAGTTGGTCCATGTTGAAAACGGTAAACATTTTGTGATCCGGAATATCAAGGCCAGCAATATTACCCCTGACTTCAGTAAAAAGGCCGGAATTGATAACGCGACGGTAGCTATTTATGGCTGTGATAATTTCGTTATTGATAATGTCGATATGGTCAACAGCGCCGGAATGCTAATCGGCTATGGCGTGATTAAAGGCGATTATCTGTCGATACCGCAGAACTTCAAACTTAACGATATACGCCTGGATAACCGACAGCTGGCGTATAAGCTGCGCGGGATACAGATTTCCTCCGGCAATGCCACGTCGTTTGTCGCCATTACCAACGTCAACATGCAGCGGGCAACGCTTGAGCTGCACAACAAGCCACAGCACCTTTTCTTACGTAATATCAACGTGATGCAGGAGTCCGCGACGGGGCCAGCCCTGACGATGAACTTCGACTTGCGCAAAGACGTGCGCGGGAAGTTTATGGCCAAAAACGAGACGCTGTTGTCGCTGGCAAACATTCATGCGGTAAATGAAAAAGGACAGAGTTCGGTGGATATTGATCGGGTTGATCAACATGTGGTGAATACGGAACGGTTGAATTTTGCGCTGCCGCACAGGTAATCATAAAGTCTATTTTGCGACTATTCTGGATCAGAATCGCGATCTATTCAGATTACAACTACTGTAATTTGTGGTGGGGTGACTTAGGATTACTTCATATTTACGGCAAAACATGCTGGCGAAAACAGGTTTAAAAGCTATAATTCGTCAACCATTTTAAGGTGGAAGAAATAATGATTAATTTGAAAGCAGTCATACCGGTAGCGGGTCTGGGCATGCACATGTTGCCCGCCACAAAGGCCATTCCTAAAGAGATGCTGCCGATCGTTGACAAGCCGATGATTCAGTACATCGTCGACGAGATTGTTGCTGCGGGGATCAAAGAAATCGTTCTGGTGACGCACTCTTCGAAGAATGCCGTTGAGAACCACTTCGACACCTCTTATGAACTCGAAGCGCTGCTTGAGCAGCGTGTTAAGCGTCAGCTTCTGGCAGAAGTTCAGTCTATCTGTCCTCCTGGCGTGACCATCATGAACGTGCGTCAGGCGCAGCCGCTGGGCCTGGGCCACTCGATCCTGTGCGCGCGCCCGGTGGTGGGTGATAACCCGTTCATCGTCGTTCTGCCCGATATCATTATTGATACCGCCTCTGCCGATCCGCTGCGTTATAACCTGGCGGCAATGGTCGCGCGCTTCAACGAAACGGGCCGTAGCCAGGTGCTGGCGAAACGTATGAAGGGCGATCTCTCCGAGTATTCTGTTATTCAGACTAAAGAGCCACTGGAGACGGAAGGGCAGGTGAGCCGGATTGTTGAGTTTATCGAGAAACCCGATCAGCCGCAGACCCTGGACTCCGACCTGATGGCAGTCGGTCGTTATGTGCTTAATGCGGATATCTGGGCTGAGCTGGAAAAAACCGAGCCTGGCGCCTGGGACCGTATCCAGCTGACCGATGCGATTGCTGAGCTGGCGAAGAAGCAGTCCGTTGATGCGATGCTGATGACCGGCGACAGCTATGACTGCGGTAAGAAAATGGGGTATATGCAGGCGTTTGTTAACTATGGCCTGCGTAACCTGAAGGAAGGGGCGAAGTTCAGAAGCCGGATTGAGAAGCTGCTGGCTAACGACTGATAGTCCTGCCAAGGCCTGAACAACGGCAGTTACCATTTTGGGATGTTGAGACATTACCAAAGTGATAACTGCCGTTTTTTGTTATTAATTTTAATGATTACATACGGTTATCTGATTCAAATCTCAGCAGCTTTGTAGCGATTTGTGCTTGTTTCTCTGGTCGTTTAGGACGACAATTAACGCCTGTTTTTGTCTGTAACCAGACAAGCAAAATCATTAATCAAACATCGCTCAGTGCACTGGTAGCTGTTAAGCCAGGGGCGGTAGCGTGCCTGGCATTTACAATTGAATTTTAAACGAACAGTTGTGAACGAGACAGTTTCACGCAAATCTGCACTACGTGCGGGCGTAAATATCAGATTGAGCGGATAGGGGATGTCAATGAAAGTAATGGTGACGGGCGGGACCGGGTTTCTTGGAACTGCTTTAGTCCAGGCGTTGAAGTCATCAGGACACGAGGTGATATTAACAACGCGCAAGCAGGAGAACCCTGAACAGGGCATTTACAACCTGAGTGATATCTCAGCCAATACCAACTGGTTAAATCTCCTGCAAGGATGCGACACTGTCATTCATACCGCAGGAAGGGCGCATATCCTTAATGATGATGCACAGGACGCTTTAGCGGAATTTCGCCGTGTCAATCACGACGCAACGATGAAATTAGCGAGCGATGCTGCGACCAGCGGAGTTAAACATTTTATCTTTGTAAGCTCAATCGGCGTTAACGGTAATGCCACCTCAGGGATTCCATTTACTGAAGCCTCGGAGCCACAACCCACCTCTGATTACGCCATTTCCAAGCGAGAAGCCGAGCAGAGTCTGCTTAATCAATTTGCAGAAAGCGATATGGCGATCACTATTGTTCGCCCGGCATTGATTTGTGGTGAAAATGCACCGGGTAATATACAGCGCCTTTTAAAACTGGTTTCTAAAAACCTACCGTTGCCATTTAAAAATGTCAGGAACAAGCGAGCGCTGGTGTCTCTGGATAATGTCGTCAGTTTCATCAACGAATGCGTGGTAAATGAGAAATCCAAAAATCAACTCTATTTACTCGCAGATGTGGAACGACCTTCTACAGCAGATATGATTAATGCCTTTGCTTCAGGAATGGGCATTAAAGCGAAACTGGTCTCTTTCCCAACGGGTATCTTCAGGTTATTGCTTTCTTCTGTTGGTAAACGAGGTATTTACGATCAGCTGTTTGGCGATCTGGAAGTCGATGCCTCTAAATCCCGGGAGCATTTAAACTGGACGCCCCCGATAACGCTTTATGAAACGATGAAAAAAACGGCGAAATATTATATCGAAGGTAATAAATAATGACGAATTATGGGATTGTGATATTCGCTTTTTTAGCCTCCTGCGCACTGACTTGGGGATTGCGGGGGTATGCAATAAAGCATAATGTTATTGACCGCCCAAACCAGCGAAGTTCTCATTCTGTGCCGACCCCGCGAGGTGGTGGAGTAGCGATCGTCCTGACGCTCCTGGTCGCTTTGGTAGGATTTTATTTTAACCATACGCTTACGTTCGACAGTTTCCTGGGTTTATTTATTCCAGGTGTAATTGTCGCTATCATTGGCTTCCTTGATGATCATGGTCATATTGCGGCACGCTGGCGTCTATTGATGCATTTCATGGCAGCAGCAATTGGCATCTATTTCCTGGGTTCCTTCCCTGTAATTACGCTGTTTGGTTACGATCTTTCTTTATCCTGGATTGGTATGATTCTCGGCTGTGTATATCTGGTCTGGATGCTGAACTTATATAATTTTATGGATGGGATTAATGGCTTAGCCAGCGCTGAAGCAATAACATTTGCCGCATGTAGTGCTATATTAATTGTTGTAAACCAGTACACGGACGCGCCTGGAAGTATTTATCCGCTGACGCTTGCCCTTATCGGTGCCGCGGCCGGTTTTATTGTCTGGAATTTCCCGAGAGCAAAAATCTTCATGGGCGATGCCGGGAGTGGTTTCCTGGGGATAACTATCGGACTGATGATTCTCCATATTGCGAAAGCAGATACACATTTCTTTATTGCAGAATTATGTTTGCTGGGCGTATTTATCGTCGATGCCACGACAACTTTATTGAGGAGGCTCGTAGCAGGTAAAAAGGTCTATGAAGCACATGCCAGCCATGGCTACCAAATTCTTGCAAGAAAATATGGCAGCCACGTTCCGGTGACATCATTGGCGATTGCCGTCAATCTTCTGTGGCTCTTCCCCATCGCCTTTTTTATTGCCTCAGGCAAAATTGATGGTGTTGTGGGGCTACTCATCGCCTGGTTCCCGCTTCTCGTTGTTGCACTGAAATGTGGTGCAGGTGTTAAAGACAAAGAGAGCAATGTCAATGCATGACTTATTGATTTTGGGAGCGGGTGGTCATGGCCGTACGCTGTACGAGACAGCGAGACTGCTGGGATATAAGGATATCGTTTTCCTCGACGATAATACCTCTGCCTGCCAGGAAATTAATCAGCTGATTATTGGAAAAATTTCCGAACTACAGTTACATATTGGTAAGGTCAGTCATGTCGCTATTGGCATCGGAAACAATAAAGTCAGAGAGCAGCTCTATCAGCAACTGCTCGGCTTAGGTATTCATCCTGTAACGCTTATACATCCCTTTGCATTTGTCAGTCCATCGGCGACCCTTGCTGAGGGAACTGTTGTGTTAGCGGGAGCTGTAGTGGGTGCCAACGCAAAATTAGGTTTGGCGACGATTGTGAATAGCCACTCGACAATAGATCACGATGCCGTTCTTGGTGATTTCGCTCATTTAGGTGTTGGTGTCCATCTTGCGGGCAGCGCTGTGATTGGGAAAGCAGCGTTTCTCCAGGCGGGGACAGTGGGCGGTTATAATACTAAAGTAGACGATTACTCAGTGTGTCCTGCTGGTACTATTTTATAAACTGAATGCAAGCTTTAGTGAGGCGACCAGTTTTTAGTATGCTAAATTATTTAATATCTTTACCACGACCAATAAAACGTATTATCACACTCTCTATAGATGTTGTGCTTCTGCTGTGCGCATTTTGGTTTGCATTTTGGGTGCGCATTGATTCAATGACTCCATTATATAGTACGGAGCATTGGCTTTTTATTTTCTCAATTATTTTAGTTACTCTGGCAATATTTGTTAAATTAGGACTGTATCGGGCAGTAATTCGTTATATTACTGCCAAGATATTATTGGTCGTAACGATGGGGATGGTCATATCGTCCATTTTACTTATTATCGCAGCGTTCTATACCAACCTCTATTTGCCGAGAACGATTCCTTTTATCTATTTCTCATTCGGTCTACTGCTTATTGCCGGATCACGGCTTGGAATGAGGATGTTGGTGAATCGTGGGTTGAATCTGGGTACTCGGGTAGTTATTTATGGTGCAGGTGCATCGGGTCGTCAATTACTGCCTGCGCTGAGCCAGATGGACGAATATTACCCCGTTGCTTTTGTCGATGATAACCGTGCCCTGCAAGGTCAGGTGATTCACGGGGTAAGCGTCTTCGCACCAGAAAAACTGCCCTGGCTGGTTGAGAAATACGAAGCGAAGAAAATTCTGCTGGCCATGCCAAGCGCAAGCCGGGCAAGAAAGAACGAAGTCATTAAAACCCTGGAAGGTCTGCCGTGCGAAGTGCTTTCCATCCCGGGAATGGTCGATTTGGTGGAGGGGAAGGCAAGTATTGATTCCTTGCGGAAAGTCGTTATTACAGACCTGCTGGGCCGCGATCCTGTCTCACCCATTCCGGAACTGATATCCCGTAATATTAACGGGAAAACAGTGATGGTTACCGGGGCAGGGGGGTCAATAGGGTCTGAACTATGCCGACAGATACTTAAAAATAAGCCAAACCAGCTTATTCTTTTCGAACTGTCCGAATTCTCCCTCTATTCCATTGATTCCGAACTGCGTAACCTGAATCTGGGTCAGGATTTTAAGGTTAAAATCTATCCGATCCTCGGAAACGTTCAGGATAAAGAGCATCTCGAAAGGTTAATCAGAGCATTCAACGTCGACACAATTTATCATGCTGCGGCGTACAAGCATGTACCGCTTGTCGAGTTCAACGTACTTGATGGCGTGCGCAATAATATCTTTGGTACGTTGAGCTGCGCTCAGGCTGCGGCAAGTTGCGGTGTTGAAAACTTTGTTCTGATTTCGACTGATAAAGCCGTTCGCCCTACCAACACCATGGGGGCGACCAAGCGCATGGCGGAGCTGGTGCTGCAAGCGCTGGCGAAGGAATCCAGTAAAACCTGCTTCAGTATGGTTCGTTTCGGCAACGTGTTAGGCTCATCAGGCTCAGTTGTGCCGTTATTTGAAAAACAGATTGCTGCAGGTGGACCGGTGACGCTGACTCACGAAGATATCACGCGTTACTTTATGACCATTCCTGAAGCGGCTCAATTGGTGATCCAGGCGGGAGCCATGGGCACGGGCGGCGATGTTTTTGTTCTGGATATGGGGGAACCCGTCAGGATTATCGATCTTGCACACCGCATGATTACGCTGCAAGGGCTAACCGTTCGTGATGATAAAAACCCCTATGGTGATATTACGATAAAAACGACGGGTCTGCGTCCAGGTGAGAAACTGTATGAAGAGTTGCTTATCGGCGACAATGTCTCTGCAACACAGCACCCGCGTATCAGGACTGCTAACGAAGTGATGTTGCCTTGGAGTGAGATGAGTATGATTCTCAACGATCTCGACAAAGCCTGCTGCGAATTCGACTATGAACGTGTGCGTGAGATACTCTTGCAAGCACCTGCTGCGTTCAATCCTACGGATGGTATCTGCGATTTACTTTGGAATGAAAAGGCAAGTTAAAATAGCAGATTGTCATTTTCTCCGCCCCGGATACTTTTCGATAGTTATCGGGGCGACGGAATATAATTCATTGTTCCTGAAAACATTAAGAGCGAAATAAACGTGAAAATTCTGGTCACTGGTGGAGCAGGCTTTATTGGGTCTGCAGTGGTACGACACATTATTAATGATACGCAAGACTCTGTTATTAACGTTGATAAACTGACTTATGCAGGAAATCTTGAATCGCTGGCTGGTGTCTCACTCAGCAATCGCTATCATTTTGAACATGCTGATATCTGCGACAGCGACGCCATGGCGCGTATTTTTGCAGAGCACCAGCCGGATGCTGTGATGCATCTGGCCGCCGAGAGCCACGTTGATCGCTCAATTACCGGCCCGGCAGCTTTTATCGAGACTAACATTGTTGGCACTTATGTTCTGCTGGAAGCCAGCCGTAAATACTGGGCTGAGTTAACTGCTGATAAAAAAGCGTCATTTCGCTTTCACCATATCTCAACAGATGAAGTTTATGGCGACCTTCCGCATCCGGATGAAGTTACAGAGGATTCTGAACTCCCTCTGTTTACTGAACAAACCGCCTATGCGCCAAGCAGTCCATATTCTGCTTCAAAAGCCTCCAGCGACCATTTGGTCCGTGCCTGGCTGCGTACCTACGGCTTCCCGACTATTGTGACTAACTGTTCTAATAATTACGGTCCTTACCACTTCCCTGAAAAACTTATCCCGTTGGTCATTCTCAATGCGTTGGATGGTAAAGCTCTGCCAGTTTACGGTAAAGGAGACCAAATTCGTGACTGGCTGTACGTGGAAGATCACGCCCGCGCATTATATACCGTAGTGACACAGGGCAAGATAGGTGAAACCTATAACATCGGCGGCCACAATGAAAAGCAGAATCTTGATGTGGTAAATACCATCTGCTCACTGCTGGATGAAATTGTGCCGAAGGAAGGTTCCTATCGTGACCAGATAACGTATGTTGCTGACCGTCCGGGTCACGATCGTCGCTACGCGATTGATGCAGAAAAAATTAGTAAGGAACTTGGCTGGAAGCCTCAGGAAACGTTCGAAAGTGGCATTCGCAAAACCGTAGAATGGTACTTGGCGAACACACAATGGGTAGAGAACGTAAAAAGCGGTAGCTACAAGTCCTGGATTGAAGAAAACTATGGAGGCCGTGCTTGATGAATATTCTTCTATTCGGTAAAACCGGTCAGGTGGGTTGGGAGCTACAACGTGCCCTTGCGCCGCTGGGTAATTTGATTGCTATTGACGTCCATTCGCAGGAGTATTGCGGTGATTTCAGCAACCCTGAAGGCATTGCAGAAACGGTGCGCCGCATTAAGCCTGATGTCATCGTCAACGCGGCCGCGCATACCGCCGTCGATAAGGCCGAGTCAGAACCCGAATTTGCTCAGTTGCTGAATGCCACGAGTGTGGAGGCGATTGCCAAAGAGGCCCAAAAATTGGGGGCCTGGGTTGTTCACTACTCTACTGATTACGTATTCCCTGGTAATGGTGATACGCCGTGGCTTGAAACGGACGCCACAGCGCCGCTTAATGTGTATGGTGAGACCAAACTTGCTGGTGAAAAAGCGTTAAGTGAAAATTGTTCACGCCATTTGATCTTCCGGACTAGCTGGGTTTATGCCGGTAAAGGGAATAATTTTGCGCGTACTATGCTGCGACTGGCAAAAGAGCGTTCTGAGCTGTCTGTTATTAACGACCAATTTGGGGCCCCTACGGGTGCTGAGTTATTAGCAGACTGTACGGCTCATGCTATTCGGGTTGCCCTGAATAAACCTGAAGTGGCAGGGACTTATCATCTGGTTGCCAGTGGTACAACAACCTGGTACGACTATGCCTCTCTGGTATTTGATGAAGCGCGCAAAGCAGGAATTGAACTGGCATTAAAGCTGCTTCATGGGGTGCCGACCAGTGCGTACCCTACGCCTGCAAAACGTCCGGCAAACTCCCGCCTCAATACGTTAAAGTTCCAGCAGAATTTCAACCTCGTACTGCCTCAGTGGGACGAGGGGGTTAAGCGTATGCTGACTGAGTGGTTTACAGCAACAGCAATTTAATAATGATCGGGATGCCTGGGAATGGGCATCCTATGACTATAGAGATGATGAAATGAAAACGCGTAAAGGTATTATTCTGGCGGGTGGCTCTGGCACTCGTTTGTATCCAGTGACCATGGCTGTTAGTAAACAATTATTGCCTATTTATGATAAGCCGATGATTTACTATCCTCTTTCAACGCTGATGCTGGCTGGTATTCGAGATATTTTAATTATTAGTACTCCGCAGGATACACCGCGTTTTGAACAACTTCTGGGTGATGGAAGCCAGTGGGGTCTGAATCTGCAATACAAAGTCCAGCCAAGCCCGGATGGTCTGGCACAGGCTTTTGTTATTGGCGAAGAATTCATTGGTAACGATGATTGCGCCCTGGTGTTGGGGGATAACATTTTCTATGGTCACGACCTTCCTAAATTGATGGATGCCGCGGTTAATAAAGAAAATGGTGCAACGGTCTTTGCCTATCACGTGAACGATCCTGAGCGTTACGGTGTTGTCGAGTTTGATAAAAGTGGTACCGCCATCAGCCTCGAAGAAAAACCGCTGGAACCGAAGAGTAATTATGCGGTGACGGGACTCTATTTCTACGATAACAGTGTCGTTGAGATGGCGAAGAATTTAAAACCGTCAGCACGTGGTGAACTGGAAATCACGGATATTAACCGTATTTATATGGAGCAAGGAAAGCTTTCCGTGGCTATGATGGGCCGTGGCTTTGCCTGGCTTGACACAGGGACTCATCAGAGCCTGATTGAAGCGAGTAACTTCATTGCAACCATTGAAGAACGCCAGGGGCTGAAAGTGGCTTGTCCTGAAGAAATTGCTTACCGCAAAGAATTTATTGATGATGAGCAGGTTAAAAAACTCGCTGCTCCGTTGTCAAAAAACCAATATGGACAATATTTACTGAAAATGATTAAAGGTTATTAATTAATGAATATCATTAAAACAGAAATACCCGATGTGCTAATTTTTGAGCCGAAAGTTTTTGGTGATGATCGTGGTTTCTTTATGGAAAGTTTCAATCAGCGAATTTTCAACGAAGCTGTTGGTAAAGAAGTTAATTTTATTCAGGATAATCACTCTAAATCCAGCAAAAATGTACTTCGTGGTTTGCACTACCAACTACAGCCCTATGCTCAAGGTAAATTAGTCCGTTGTGTCGTCGGCGAAGTTTTTGATGTCGCTGTCGATATTCGTAAAGACTCACCCAATTATGGGAAATGGGTTGGCGTACATTTATCTGCAGAAAATAAAAAGCAATTATGGATCCCTGAGGGATTTGCTCATGGATTTTATGTTCTGAGCGATACAGCAGAATTTGTGTATAAAACAACTAATTATTATTCTCCTGAACATGAGCGTTCAATCTTATGGTCAGACAGCGAACTGAATATTCAATGGCCTGTCACCCCCGATTGTTCACCGAGTTTGTCTTCGAAAGATCTTGCTGGTAAAGCTTTTAAAGATTCAGACTATTAATTCCTACGCAGGCCTGTAAATAGCATACAGGCTTTTTTCACATTACTGAGTGTATCATACCAGTGAAAAAAAACATTATACTGCTATTTTTTGTACAGGCTTCAAATTATTTATTCCCTTTGTTAACCCTCCCATATTTAATGCGAGTGTTAGGGGCTGAAAATTTTGGAATTGTAGCTATGGTCCAGGCGTGGCTACAATACATAATAATTTTTGTTGATTATGGCTTTAACTTTAGTGCGACGTTACTGATTTCAGTTAATAAGAATAATCAATCCAAAATTGATTCTATTTATACAGCAGTAACTGCTGCTAAGTTAGTTTTATTACTGATAGTTTCATGTATTTTTGCTTTATATGTAATTATTAATGGTACGAGTGTATACCCTTATCTGATCCTGTTGGGGATGATATCCGTAATAGGTACAGTTTTATTTCCTGTATGGTTATTTCAAGGGATTGAAAAAATGCAGGGTATTGCAATTTGTACAACCATTGCAAAATTTGTCTCCCTTGTGCTGATTTTCCTTTTAGTAAAAACGCCTGAAGATATGAATATGGCCGTTATAAGCCAATCATCAGGGATGTTTATCTCAGGTATTTTGGCTTGTTTCTTTATAAAAAAACAAAAATTGGCCAAATTTACTCAAGTATCAATACAAGAAATCTATTCGGTTTTATCTAAGGGATTTGACCTTTTTGTATCTAATATAACTATAAGTTTTTATACAACTTTAAATATATTAATCATTGGATATTTTGGTGGTCCGACGCTGGCAGGTTATTTCTCAGCAGCAGATAAAATCCGAACTGCAGCGCAAGGTTTGATGAGTCCCGTTCAGCAAGCGATGTTCCCAAGAGTCAGTTCATTGATTAGTGAAGGAAAAACACTAAATGAAATCTGGAACTTGTATGGTAAGAAGTTTATTGCGTACGGATTGTTAATATCGATCGCAATGGCTGTCATAGGATACCCTGTATCACTTTATTATTATAGTGCGGAATATCGAATATCTTCGATGATATTGTTGATGATGTCTCCTTTGCCATTTATCGTTTCAGTGGGCGTTGTATATGGACAATGGTGGTTAATACCTAATCATTTCACAAAAATTGTCAGGAAAACATATCTTGCTGTGAGTTTTATGCATATTATAGTTTCTATACTATTAATGCATCTGAATCCAACATATGGCGTGACAATTAGCGTGATTATTACAGAAATAATTGTTTCGGCTATTTTTGTCCTGGTGAGTTTTAATAGCGAAAAGAATTCAAGATGATTAAACGAAGACCTAGAAATCCATCTGTTTATTTATGCCTGTATGTTGTCTTTGCATTAGTATTATGGGTTTCACAAAGTAGCCTCTACATCACATTTGATTCTGGTTTGATGATCCTAATTGTTGCTTATTTATATTTTTTCTTAGGATGCTATATAGGTAATAAAACAACAAGATTTCATCAGCAAGATAATCTAATAAATAATCAATCGCTCTTTAATGCTTCCTTGCAGGTAAAAATTTTACTTGCAATTAACTTCTTCATATTGATTTATTTGGTGTTTTTGTTTAAAAATATAATGGCGAGTGGTATTTCGTTCGCAGAATACAGAGAAAGTTTATTTAAAGATCAATCAATAAAAGAATACTTTGGAGCATTTGCTGCTTATTTATTTGTATTTGCAACCCTGGTGCCGCTTTTTGGTATTAGTTATGGTTTGTATTTGAAGATTAATAAAAATAAATCTGCAATCTTATTTTTATCATTTTTAATGTTGATTGGAAAAGAAAGTATCTTGATTTCAAGATACTATGTTTTCGCCCCGGTGCTGGCAGCAATATTAATATTATATTGCTATGATAGCAAAATGACCTTGAAGAAGGTTGTTTTTGCTCTGGCTGTATTTTTGATTTTGTTATTAGCTATATTCACTTTTAGAGGTGATAGCGACTTAAGTCAAAGCCTGATTAATACTCGCAATTATGCGATTGCAGGTTACTCACTTTTTACTCATGCAATTGATAGCGGTGATACTGATACTTTGTATGAGCTTTCAAGTCCATTTTCATTCTTAGGTATACTTGGCGCTAAGTTTTACGACCAAAGCGCTTTCTTCACAAAAGTACAAAATTTCGTTCTGCTGGGCAGTGGTGGTTATTTTAATGCTTTTTATACATCCTTGTTATTACCCTTTCTTTATTTCGGTAGTTTAGGGTTAGCTGTACTCAGTATGCTGTTTGGATATATTGTATCGAGAAATCACAATTGCATTATCAATAAGAACTCATTCCTTAACTTCAACTCCCTGTTTGCTTTGATTGTTATTTTCTTTTCTCATCAATTTTTGCCGGTGCAGTTATCCTTCTTTTGGGATTATTTCCTGATTTCGTTATCAGTTCATTTTTTTGTAGTTTGTTATAGAAATATAAGGAGTAATTTTTGAAAACATTAGCATTTTATCTTCCGCAATTTCATGAGATCGAAGAAAATAATAAATGGTGGGGAGAAGGTTTTACCGAATGGGTCAATGTTAAAAAGGCTACGCCTCTTTTTAAAAATCATAACCAGCCCAGAGAACCTCTGAATGATTATTATTATAATTTGCTTGATGTAGAAACATTAAAATGGCAATCGGAACTTGCAAAAAAGCATAATATTGATGGTTTTTGTTTCTATCATTACTGGTTTAATGGCAAGCGTTTACTGGACAAACCAGCTGAACTTTTACTGAAGAACAAAGATATACATCTCCCGTTCCTTTTTTCATGGGCTAACGAACCATGGACGCGTAGTTGGGATGGTAGTCATCGAGATGTTATCATGCCCCAAAGTTATGGTGATGAATCAGACTGGTTAAATCACTTTAACTATCTCAAGCCATTTTTTGAAGACGAAAGATACATTAAACATAATGGTAAGCCTGTATTTCTGTTATATCGTTCTGCTAGCTTTGAAAAGTGTAATGCATGGATTCAGTATTGGCGGAAACTGGCAAAAGAAACGTCTTTCGGTGATATACATTTTGTGTCAACACTTACCTCATTCGCTCAAGATCATCGTAAGCTAGATTTTGATGCCGAGTTAAATTTTGAACCAATGTGTACTTTTGAACACAATATGGGGAAACTTAAACCAATATTGCGAAAAGTTATCGGAAGAATAAAACGTATTTCCAATGAAAAATTAAAAACAAATTACGTTGAGCAGATATTATCTTATCAATCAATTTGGGACAAAATCCTTGAAAAGGATTTTAGTGAAACACATTATTCAGGTGCATTCGTTGATTGGGATAATACGCCAAGGAAAAAAACTAAATCACTCGTGATGAAAGGAAGTAATCCTCAGGTATTTAAAAATAATTTCGATAAACTTTATAAAAAATCTATTGCTGCTAATGTACCATTTTTATTTATAAATGCTTGGAATGAATGGGCTGAGGGTACGTATCTTGAGCCTGATAAAAAAAATGGCTATGGTTATTTGAATGCAGTAAAAGATACTGTTGAAAAATACAAAAAAATTAATAGGTGATAGGTCGTGATTAGTTCTGTAACTGTGACATTTAACCCTGATATACTTTGCTTAGAAAAGCAATTTCTTTCTTTGCAAGGCCAAATAGACAGTGCTGTTATAATAGATAACGGCTCTCGAAATTACGAAGAGATAAAAAATTTAGCAGAAAAATTTAATTTCGTCCTGATCAACTTGCCCGAGAATATGGGTCTTTCGCATGCGCAAAATATTGGTATCCAAAATGCTATATCTTGCGGTGCCGAATATTTATTACTTCTTGATCAAGACAGTGTGTTAGGTGCTAATTTCATCAGCGCCATGAGTAAGATTTACACTCAGTACAACGTTGGTATCTTGGGGCCTTCTTTTTATGATCCGCACACAAACGAATTCTATTGGGGCACTAATTACATCGGTCCATTTATTAAACGAACGCCAATAGAAGTAATAACAGATGTTACCTACGTTATTGCATCTGGCTCTTTCTTTTCTTCTGAAGTTTACGAGAAAGTTGGTAAAATGGAAGAAGCATTGTTCGTGGATTATATTGACGTGGAGTGGGCCCTGCGTGCTAAAAAATTTGGGTATCGCGTTGCAATGACTAATCAGGCGTCAATGGCTCATACGATTGGTGATTCAAGGCTGAATCTGTTAGGACGTAAAATATCTGTTCATAGCCCGATGCGACGTTACTTTTTGGTCAGAAATAGCTTCTTTATGATCAGAAAGCCATATATACCAGTGGGTTATAAGATTCGTGAGGTTTTCCTTAATTTTGCTCGTGCTGCAATATCTTTAATTCTTAATAAAGAAAAAAAGAAAACGTTGATGATGATCTTTTACGGTATTTCTGATGGTCTTTCTGGAAGATTTGGACCATTCAAAAGACATTAATACCAGGTGTAGCTGTCTCGTTGCAAGTTAATGAGCGTTAGTAACGATATACTTATCGGACTGTTTCAAAAACTATGAAAATTCTTTATATAATTACACGCGCGAATGAAATCGGTGGGGCTCAGACTCATTTGCGTGATATGACATCTGGTTTAGTAAAGGATGGTCATCAAGTTGAGTTAATCGTTGGAGAGCAAGGCGCTCTGGTTGATGATGTTCGCGCATTAAATGTGAAAGTTCATATTATCCCTGAGCTGGTAAGGGAAATATCGCCTTATAAAGATATTAAATGCGCTTTAATTATACGCAAGATTATAAAAGAATTTTCTCCGGATGTTATTGCACTTCATTCTTCTAAAGCTGGAATTGTAGGGAGGTTGGCAGCTCTTTTCCTGAAAATTCCTGTTGTTTTCACCGTACACGGTTGGTCATTCGCAAATGGTGTTCATGATAAGAAACGTCGCTTGTACATTGTTATTGAACGATTATTCAGTAAAATTACTGATGAAATAATCACAGTCTCTGCTCAAGATAAACAACTTGCAATCGAACATAACGTTGCGTCTGCCAGTCAGCAAACGGTGATCCATAATGGCGTGCCGTTAAAAAGTGCTGCTCCTCATGTTTACCATACTCACGACGTAGTGAAGTTGATTTCGGTAGCTCGTTTTTCAGAACAAAAAGATCATGAAAGCCTATTGAAAGCGTTGAGTCGATTAGAAACAAGAAACTGGGCGTTGACGCTGGTAGGAAAAGGTCCCAGGTTAGATGAGATGAAACAGCTTTCACAGGATCTTGGAATTAGCGAAAATGTACTGTTCACAGGCGAACGTTTAGACGTTGATGCCTTGCTGGCAGACAGTGATATTTTCCTGTTAATTTCTAACTGGGAAGGTTTCCCTATCAGTATTCTCGAGGCTATGCGTGCAGGCTTGCCTGTTTTAGCATCAGACGTTGGTGGCGTTTCTGAATCTGTCATTGATGGCAAAACGGGATATCTCGTTCCTCGTGCAGATATTGATGCCATTAAAAACAGACTCGCTGACTTAATTAGTGATAGTGCTTTACGTGTTGAATTAGGCAAGTCAGGAAATGAATTTTTCCTTGAAAACTTCTCATTCAACGCAATGTATAATAAAACGGTTGAACTTTATCAAAAAGCAATTAATAAAAAACATAATAAATAAGAGAATTTATTATCTGTTGTGATTTAGTTCATTTATAAATAAAATATACCTGCACCTTTTGTGGGGATTTGATATATCCCGTTTTGTGTCGTCTGGCGTGATCAAGGCCACAAATGCCTACCTCTGTCCCTGATTTATGAGTTAAGATTCTTGCAAATTATATCTGTCGGGGTTACCCGACAGTGACCACACCTGACAGGAGTATGTAATGTCCAAGCAACAGATCGGCGTTGTCGGTATGGCTGTGATGGGGCGCAACCTGGCGCTCAACATCGAAAGCCGTGGTTATACCGTCTCCGTTTTCAACCGCTCCCGTGATAAGACTGAAGAAGTGATTGCCGAAAACCCAGGCAAGAAACTCGTTCCTTTCTATACGGTAAAAGAATTTGTTGAGTCTCTGGAAACGCCCCGTCGTATCCTGTTAATGGTCAAAGCAGGCGCGGGTACCGATGCTGCAATTGACTCCCTAAAGCCTTACCTTGAAAAAGGCGATATCATCATTGATGGCGGTAACACCTTCTTCCAGGACACCATTCGTCGTAACCGTGAGCTGTCCGCTGAAGGCTTCAACTTCATCGGTACCGGCGTTTCCGGCGGTGAAGAGGGCGCGCTGAAAGGCCCATCTATCATGCCTGGTGGCCAGAAAGAAGCGTACGAACTGGTTGCGCCTATTCTGACTAAAATCGCTGCTGTTGCGGAAGATGGCGAGCCGTGTGTGACTTATATCGGTCCGGACGGTGCGGGTCACTATGTAAAAATGGTGCACAACGGCATCGAATACGGCGATATGCAGCTGATCGCAGAGGCATACTCCCTGCTGAAAGGCGGCCTGAATCTCTCTAATGAAGAGCTGGCTGAAACCTTTACCGAGTGGAACAAAGGCGAGCTGAACAGCTACCTGATCGACATCACCAAAGATATCTTCACGAAGAAAGATGAAGAAGGTAAATACCTGGTTGATGTGATTCTGGATGAAGCAGCGAACAAAGGTACCGGTAAATGGACCAGCCAGAGCTCTCTGGATCTGGGCGAGCCGCTGTCTCTGATCACCGAATCCGTCTTTGCGCGTTATATCTCTTCTCTGAAAGAGCAGCGCGTTGCGGCTTCTAAAGTGCTGTCAGGCCCACAGGCTAAACCAGCAGGTGACAAAGCTGAATTCGTCGAGAAAGTTCGTCGCGCCCTGTACTTGGGTAAAATCGTCTCCTACGCGCAGGGCTTCTCACAGCTGCGTGCGGCGTCTGACGAGAATAACTGGGACCTGAACTACGGCGAGATCGCGAAGATCTTCCGCGCGGGTTGCATCATTCGTGCGCAGTTCCTGCAGAAAATCACCGATGCCTATGCTGAAAACGCAGGTATCGCTAACCTTCTCCTGGCACCGTACTTTAAGAAGATTGCAGACGAGTACCAGCAGGCGCTGCGTGACGTGGTTGCCTACGCTGTACAGAACGGTATCCCGGTTCCAACCTTCTCTGCTGCGGTGGCATACTACGACAGCTATCGTGCTGCTGTTCTGCCTGCCAACCTGATCCAGGCACAGCGTGACTATTTCGGCGCGCATACTTACAAGCGCACGGATAAAGAAGGTGTGTTCCATACCGAATGGATGGAGTGAGTTAACTCTCTGCAATAACATCAACCCGGAGCTCGTCTCCGGGTTTTTTTATGCAAAAAATGCCGCGCAATAATCGAAGTAGTCTGAATCTCGTCCCGCTCGTAATGATTACTCCTGGTTTGCCTTGACAGTGCTGTTTGCCAGGAGGTACAAAGCCCAACAGTTATGTTTATCGCGATGGTCTGCCGGCCATCAATACAGTTAACTAAAAGAAGTCATTAGCGAATGAAAATAACAATTTCCGGAACAGGGTATGTCGGTCTTTCTAACGGCATTCTGATTGCTCAGAACCATGAAGTGGTTGCGCTGGATATCGTGCAGGCCAAAGTGGATATGCTCAATCAGAAGAAATCGCCGATTGTCGACAAAGAAATCCAGGACTATCTCAGCAACAAACCGCTGAATTTCCGCGCCACGACAGATAAAGAAGATGCATACCGCGATGCGGATTACGTCATCATTGCGACGCCTACTGACTACGATCCAAAAACCAATTACTTCAACACCTCAACCGTAGAAGCGGTTATCAAAGATGTTATTGCGATTAATCCTGATGCGGTGATGGTTATTAAATCGACCATTCCTGTCGGCTTTACCAAATCCATCAAAGAAAAGTTTGGTATTGATAATATCTTCTTCTCGCCAGAGTTCCTGCGTGAGGGGAGAGCGCTTTACGATAACCTGCATCCTTCCCGTATCGTTATTGGCGAACGTTCTGAGCGCGCTGAACGCTTTGCCGCACTGCTGCAGGAAGGCGCAGTGAAGAAAGATATTCCGGTGCTGTTTACGGACTCCACCGAAGCGGAGGCGATTAAGCTTTTCGCAAACACCTATCTGGCAATGCGAGTCGCGTACTTCAATGAGCTCGACAGCTACGCAGAAAGTCTTGGGTTGAACACGCGCCAGATTATTGAAGGGGTTTGCCTCGACCCGCGTATTGGCAACCACTATAACAACCCGTCATTTGGCTACGGTGGCTATTGCCTGCCAAAAGATACCAAGCAGCTGCTGGCAAACTACCAGGCTGTGCCGAATAACCTGATATCGGCGATTGTTGACGCTAACCGGACGCGTAAAGATTTCATCTCCGATTCTATTCTTGCGCGCCAGCCGAAAGTGGTCGGCGTGTACCGTCTGATCATGAAGAGCGGTTCCGATAACTTCCGCGCTTCTTCCATTCAGGGGATCATGAAGCGTATTAAGGCGAAGGGCGTGCAGGTCATTATTTATGAACCGGCCATGCAGGAAGACGAGTTCTTCCATTCGCGTGTGATCCGCGATCTGGATGCATTCAAAAAAGAAGCGGACGTAATTATCTCCAACCGTATGGCGGAAGAGCTGGCGGACGTTAAAGATAAAGTCTATACCCGCGATTTGTTCGGCAGCGACTGATTAATATCGTGATATAAAAAAACCCGGCGCTCTGCCGGGTTTTTTGTTTTTAAACGTTATAGAAGTTGCGGTACCAGTCGACGAAGTTTTTCACGCCTTCTTTGACTGAGGTTTGTGGTTTAAACCCAATAACGTCATACAGCGCTTTGGTGTCCGCACTGGTCTCCAGCACGTCACCCGGCTGGATCGGCATCATATTTTTTACCGCTTCCTTGCCCAGCGCCTCTTCAAGCGCGGTAATGTAATCCATCAGTTCGACAGGTGAACTGTTACCGATGTTATACACGCGATACGGGGCAGAGCTGGTTGCTGGCGAACCGGTTTCGACTGTCCAGTCGGCATCGGCCTGAGGAATGACGTCCTGTAGGCGAATAATCGCCTCCGCAATATCATCAATATAGGTGAAGTCGCGCTTCATCTTGCCGTAGTTGTATACGTCGATACTGTTGCCTTCAATCATGGCTTTGGTGAATTTAAACAGCGCCATGTCCGGGCGTCCCCACGGGCCATAGACGGTAAAGAAGCGCAGGCCAGTGGTCGGTAGGTTATACAGATGCGAATAGGTATGCGACATCAACTCATTGGCTTTTTTGGTTGCCGCATACAGGGATACCGGATGGTCTACGGTGTCGTCAGTTGAAAACGGCATCTTACGGTTGAGGCCGTAAACAGAACTGGATGACGCATACAGAAGATGCTGAACCTTATTGTGGCGACAGCCTTCCAGCACGTTCAGGTGACCTACCAGGTTAGCATCTGCATAGGCATGCGGGTTTTCCAGCGAGTAACGCACGCCCGCTTGTGCGGCAAGATGGATCACGCGGTCAAATTTTTCATTGGCGAAGAGCGCAGTCATGCCCTCGCGGTCCGCTAAGTCCAGCTTGTGGAAGGTAAAACTCTCGGATTTGAGCAGTTCGAGGCGAGCGAGCTTGAGGTTAGGGTCATAGTAATCATTCAGATTATCAATCCCAACAACTTCATGCCCTGCATCAAGCAGGCGCTTGCTGACATGAGAACCGATAAAGCCCGCCGCGCCCGTTACCAGAAATTTCATAGCTTCCCTCATTCACAGTGTTCTTGTTGATGTCCCAGGACATCAGATTCCGACTATGATAGCGCGTTGCTCTTCACATACATAACCCATCTTTCCGATATAACTCATCGTATTCTTATAGAATTTTCTACAACAAGAGATACACTATGGAAACAAGATTATTTTTGCCCTTTTTCATCTGTTAGGGATTGTATGACGCAGAACAACGATAGCCTGGTCAATCGCAGCAATGACCCGGAGCAAATTGATTTACTGGATTTAGTAGTACAACTATGGCGCGGTAAGTGGGTAATTGGAGCGTTTATTGCTGCTTTTATTGTTCTCGCTGTTGCATACATTACCGTTGCTAAGGAAGGTGCGAATAAGCGGGGAAATTCTTCTCGGCTGACTCAGTCATTTCATTTCTTCATGTTTGAGCCGATTTTTTCTCCCGTAAATGCCTTGAATCAGCCTA